>JAGAUF010000064.1 GCA_017620885.1 Muribaculaceae bacterium | reverse complement strand
ATCATTAATTTTCCGCAAAGATAAGCGGGGTCATAAGATTTTGAAAATCGCCGTTTACAGTCCTTAACACTTCACATATCCCGAATGTTCTTGAAACGGGGTACAAAAGGTGTACTTTTTGAGAAAATCGCCCTATTTGCAGGCAAATCGCGGAAAACCAGCCTCTTGCTAATCCGTTTATTTGCTTACATTTAATTTTATCCCCGTTTTTCCCGTTTTATATCGCGGAGAATTACGAAAATTTCCCTTCCCGGCCAAATCTTTTTCTGTGAATGGAGTGGCAGAATCTTTTTAATGATGCTTATCACTCCTGTTTATGCTTAACATTGGAATTTATCGTCATATTAACAGAGCGATGCGATAGACAATAAAGCTGACTATCCATGCGAGAACTGTATTGTAAAGAACTGAAAATAGTCCGTATTTCCAAGATCCGGTTTCTCGTATTATCGCCGCTATTGTGGCTATACACGGGAAATAGATGAGTACGAAAACCATAAAGGCAAGTGCCTTCGCGGGATTGAAGGGTGGTTGCCCGGTGACCGGAGATGGCTCTTGAAGGCGTTCGGAAAGTGCGGCTTCATCATCGTCACCGACGTAGAGAACGCCAAGAGTTGAAACAACCACTTCTTTGGCAGCTGCACCGGCTATAAGAGAGACGCAGCCTTTCCACGTCTGACCTATCGGTTTCACGACCGGTTCGCACGCTCGTCCGATATGACCGAGTATCGAATGTTCCTGCTGATAAGTGTTAAGAATGGCCGATTTTTCATCTTCGCCGGCTGACTGGAGAGTTTTTCCATCTTTCAACATTCCCGTTTCAGCCACATAGCTCTGCGGTATATCCTCAAGAGAATAACGGGGGAAATATGAGAGAGCCCATATAATAATCGACGCTACGAGAATCAAGCCTCCCATCTTCTTAAGATACTGCTCAGCTTTGGCCCACATAGCTCGAAGCGTCGCTTTGGCTGTCGGCATACGATACGGTGGAAGCTCCATAACAAAGGGCGTTTCATCCTTCTTAAACCAGAATCGACGCAGCAATCGGGCCGTTATGATGGCCATAGCTATTCCCAGCAAATAAAGTCCGAAAATCACCCACGTGCCGTGACGAGGGAAAAATGCGCCTGCCAAAAGAACATATATGGGAATACGGGCCGAACAGCTCATAAATGGATTGATAAGGACAGTGATAAGTCGGCTTGATTTGCTTTCGATGATTCTCGTCGACATTATTGCCGGCACGTTGCAGCCGAACCCCATCACCAGAGGGATAAACGATTTGCCGTGCAATCCCATCTTATGCATCAGCTTATCCATTATAAACGCTACTCTCGCCATATATCCCGAATCCTCCATGAAAGAGATAAACGCATATAGAATCAGGATATTGGGCAGGAAGACGATAACGCCACCCACTCCACCTATAATACCGTCAAGCAGAAGATCCTTAAGAGGTCCCTCCGGCATATAATTCCCGATCAGTTCGGAGATGTAGCTAACCAGCGACTCGATCCACTCCATGGGATAGTTGCCGATTTCAAACGTACACCAAAACATGACGAACATCACTATCAGGAAGATTGGGAAGCCGAAGAGCTTGTTGGTGACAAAGGCGTCAATTATCTCCGTCGTCTTCTGTTCCCGCTTTACGGTTCCGTCAAGTGTTTCTGCCAAAGCACCTTCTATGAATCCGTATTTTTCCGAAGCGATTGCCGCCTGTGGATCCTCACCGAGCTTTTTCATTATATTGTTGGTGCCCGTTTCGCGTAATGTGACCAACTGTTCATATTCGCGATATGGCTTCAGCATACGCTCCACCTCCGGGTCATGCTCAAGGAATTTGATGGCGAGATAACGGGGTGAGAAGTGATGCTGAAGGTTAGGCATTCCCTTGAGAGCATCTTTGAGCGGAGAGATAGCATTTTCAATGGCCGGACCCATATTCACGTGGATATGGCGTACGTCGGGATCTCGCATTTCATAGACATCAATGACGCGGTCCAACAGCTCATTGACACCTTTGCCGGTCGATGCCACCGTTGGAACGATCGGCACGCCGAGCAACTGCCCGAGATATTTGTAATTAAGTTTCTGTCCGCTTTTTTCTATCTCATCATACATATTGAGCGCTATGACCATACTGCGGTTCATATCAATAAGCTCCGTAGTAAGGAAAAGATTGCGCTCAAGATTGGATCCCACTACGACATTGACGATTACGTCGGGCGTTTCCTTACGCAAATACCTCAATACGTATAATTCTTCCGGGGAATATGCCGACAGTGAATATGTGCCGGGTAGATCGACTATATTGAAGCGGTAGCCCTTATATTTCATGTGGCCGCTCTTTGCATCGACAGTGACGCCGGCATAATTGCCTACGTGTTCATGAGCGCCGGACACCATATTGAAGAGCGAGGTCTTGCCGCAGTTGGGATTGCCCAAGAGGGCGACATTGATGATTTTGTCTCCCCTTATGACTTCTTCTTCCGGGTTGTCGTGTTGCGTGGTGAGGGCTTTTTGTTCTGATGAATCTGTCCACTCCGACACGTCGGCTACTTCAAGAAGAGATGCTTCTGCGCGACGCAATGACACTTCATAATCCAAGATTCTATACTTGATAGGGTCTGAAAGCGGTGCTTGCAGCATTACTTTGATTTCCCGCCCCTTCACGAAGCCCATCTCCATTACACGTTTGCGAAACGCTCCGTGTCCGAGTATTTTAGTGATTACCGCGCTGTCGCCCGGCTTTAATTCTGATAAACGCATATCTCACATTAGTAATATTTCCTTTCCCCTTTCTCAACTCCAATATTTTGTGTACGCAAATTTAATAGGAAATATTGGATAAAAATAAGGAGAGAACAGATTTTTTGTCCTCTCCTTATCAAAATACCTATATGTAGGTATGAATTTTATTCGGATTCCGTAGTGGAATTCTTCTTCGCTTCCTCTTTTATTTTGTTGGCGGCGTTCTGAAGTTCATCCTTTGGAATGGACTGGAATGTCTTCTCCACGCTTGCTTGGACAAATGCCTGAGTAGCTTCGCCGAGCTTCTTCTTTTCATCATCAGTAGCCTCATAATCGGGATATTTTTCCGAAATCTCTTTGATCTTTTCTCCCGTTTCGGTAGCTATCTTCTGAGTCTCTTCGGCATCTTTAGCACCCTTCACCTTTTCGGTGGCATCATTGATCACTTTGATGATCTGTTCCGAAGGGTTTTCATTGTCGCTGCTGCATGCTACCGCTCCGAGCGAAAGCAAAACGGCTGCTGCAATATAAACTAATTTTCTCATCTTTCCGGAATATTAAATATTCTCTTAATTCAAATTATTTTTTCTCCTCCTTGCCTGTGGAATCAGCTTCCCCCTTAGTCAGCTTGCTGTAAGAAGGAGTTGTGCCCGGCTTCAGGTATTTGTCGAGGAAGTTGAAGAATGTGCGCTGCCAGAGGATGGCGTTCTGAGGCTTGATAACCCAGTGGTTTTCATCAGGGAAAACGAGCATCTCGCACTCCAGACCGTGCATCTTGGCAGCATTGAATGCCTGCATACCCTGCGATGCGAGGATGCGGTAGTCCTTCTCCCCTACAGTCACAAGAATAGGTGCTGTCCAATTGTTTACGAATCGATGCGGAGAGTTTGCGTATGTCTGCTGTGCTGTGGCATTGTTAGCATCCCAGAACGGACCTCCGAAATCGTGGTTTACGAAGAACATCTCCTCTGTCTCAAGATACTGGGATTCGAGGTTGAACATACCGGCGTGGGCGATGAGGGCGGCGAAACGGCCGTCATTGTGGCCGGCGAGCCAATATACGGAGAATCCGCCGTAGCTTGCGCCGACAGCGCCGATATGGTCTTTATCCACGTAAGGTTGCGAGGCTATATAGTCGGTGGCAGCGAGATAATCTTTCATATTCTGACCGCCGTAATCGCCTGAAATCTGAGCATTCCATTCCTCTCCGAAACCGGGCGTGCCGCGACGGTTGGGGGCGATAACCACATATCCGTGAGCTGCCATAATCATAAAGTTCCAACGATAGCTCCAGAACTGGCTGACAGCTTGCTGGGGCCCACCCTGACAGTAGAGAAGTGCGGGATATTTTTTATTCGGGTCGAAATCCGGAGGAAGGATAACCCATGCGGTCATCTCCTTGCCGTCGGAGGTAGGAACAAGGTGTTTCTCCACTTTGCCCATCTTGAGCTTGGAAATAAGCTCGTCGTTTACTTTGGATATGTCAGAGGTCTGCTTGCCGTCGGCCATGCAAATCTCATTGGGTCGGCTCATAGAATGGCGCAGCGCTATCACCTTATCTTCACTGACGGGGCATACGGATTCATAATCCCACTGTCCTTTAGCTACGGTGTCGAGCTGACAGGTAGCGACGTCGATTTTAAATATAGGCTCCGTACCACCGTCATATCCGTTGTAGAATATCTTTTTGCCCGACGGCGCCCATGCGATTCCTTCCGGCCAGCGGTCTATGTTCTCCGTCAGGTCACGTTTGGTTTTTGTCTTCATATCCATCACCATCAGGCGTTTCTTGTCGCTTTCATAGCCGGCAGTCTTCATAGAAAGCCATGCGAGCGTATTGCCGTCGGGCGAGAATTTAGGATCTGTGTCATAGCCCGGATTGCCCTCGGTAAGATTGGTCGTGGTCTTATGGGCTATGTCGTAAAGATAAAGGTCGCTGTTGGTGCTGAAGGCATAATCTTTACCCGTTGCTTTGCGGCTGACGTAGACAAGCGATTTGCTGTCGGGTGCCCAAGCAAAAGATTCTGCACCGCTGAAGGGCTTCATCGGGCATTCGAAAGGCTCGTCTTTCATGATGTCGGTGCCTTCACCAACGGATAAACCGTCGAATGTGGCAAGAAACGGATGAGGAATTTCTGACACCCATTCGTCCCAATGTTTATACATCAGGTCATTTACAACTCGCCCGGTTGTTTTGGGAAGTCCTTCGAAGAGAGCTTCATTCTCATTATACGGCTTGATATTGCTGCCATAAATCACCATTTTCCCGTCCGGCGAGAACTCGAAACAGTCCACTCCATTCTCCACGCTTGACAGTTTCTTTATGTTTTCTCCGTCGATTGATATGCTGAAAATCTGCGGTGTTTTTGTTTCGGGATCCAGTCCGATGTAGGCGATAGATTCGCCGTTATCCAACCAACGGAGATTTCCTTCTGAACCGGCCGATGTAGTGAGTCTTTTCACCTCGCTGCCGTCGGCGTTCATACGATAGATTTCTGCGTTTGCCTTGTTTTCCTCGATGCTTTCATACGCAAGAGTAAAAGCAATTGTCTTGCCGTCGGCAGAGGGGAGAATCTCATTGATACGTCCGAAAGCCACAAGCACTTCCGGCGTAATCATTCCGTTATTAATCTGAATATCCGGCTTTTCGATGATTTTGTCATCTCCGGATGTCACACCCCCTTTACAGCCGGCCAACAAAGCAGGCAGGAGCAAAACGCCCATAGTAATTTTTGTTTTATTCATTATGATGGTATTAGTTATTCGAAATATCCGCGAAATTAAACAATTATTTCTTCCCCTCAAAATCTTCCCTGCAGAAATAGCGAATTTTTTTAGTGAGTGAAGATGATATGAACGCATAGTTTATGCGTATGGGTAGGTGCGTGGATATTTTGGGGTATCAAAATAAAATAGTAACTTTGCACTGCGAATTTTGAAACCTCAATCTAATGCAGAAGAACGAAGAGTGCAAAAAGCCTCAACTGGTCGTGATGCTCACGTATAACGATCTGACAGTGGCAAATGCGGAAGAAATCTTTGAAGAGTGCAAATGCTCGGATGCTCAAATCTGGGGATTCAAGGAGAAGCCTCTACCGATCGACAGGATGAAAGCACTCTATGGTAAAATGAAATCCTGCGGCAAAACTACTTGTCTGGAAGTGGTGGCTTATACTGAAGATGAAGGTATGGAGGGCGCACGTATTGCCGCGGAGTGTGTCTGCGACGTCCTGATGGGAACTAAATTCAGTTCAAAAATAGCTGATTTTTGCAGGCTTCATAATATCAAGTATATGCCGTTTGTCGGCACGATAACCGGACGCCCGTCCGTGCTTGCAGGAACTCCGGAGGAGATGATAGCCGAGGCTCTTGACGCACTGAAGGGTGGAGCATACGGTATCGATCTGCTTGGCTACCGTTATGTAGGCGATGCTCTTGATCTTAATAAGCGGATTACAGCAGCTGTGCCCGCGCCTGTGTGCATAGCCGGAAGCATTGATAGCTATGAGCGTCTGGATGAGATAATCGAGACTTCTCCCTCTGCATTTACGATAGGGAGCGCATTCTTCAATCACAAATTCGGAGGTGATATAAAAAATCAGATAAATTCCGTTTGCCGTTATGTAGCTAATGAGCCGGTAAAAGTGTAAGCGGAAATTAGAGAATATCCACAAAAGAGCTGGTGCGACAATAAATGTTAAACCGGCTCTTAGCGTATATAGGAGAGGAATTCTGATAAAGGAGCGTCGTATGGAAGCCAGTTTATTTTGAAACCGCGCTTCTCCATACCGCGGAACCATGTCATCTGTCGCTTTGCAAACTGATGAATGGCGATTTCCAGCTGACGGAACATTTCCTCATAACTGAGTTCTCCTATGACGTACATTGTCACATACTTGTATTCGAGGCCGTAATATATCAGATCTTGGGGCTGAATACCGGAATCAATAAGCGATTTAACCTCATCTACCATCCCCTCTTCTAAACGAGAATGAAGTCTCTGCGTAATTCTCTGACGACGTAATTCGCGAGAAATGTCAAGCCCCAATATAATAGCATCAAGAGGGCGGGCTATCGTTCGGTCTGCTTTTTGTGCAATGTCGGGATTAGCTTCGTAAAAGCGGGCTATCTCAATGGCGCGGATGGCTCGCTGACAGGTGTCGACGTCGGTCTGATTATGCAGTTTTTTGATTTTGGAGAGTATGTCGGTAAGTTCGTCAAGCGACTTCCCCTTCAGAGACTCCCGTAATGTGGGATTTTCCGGTACTTCCGGAAGAATGACGCCGGAAAGCGCTGTTTCGATGTAAAGCCCGGTTCCTCCGCAGAGAACGGGTCGTTTCTCTCTGTGACGGATATCTTCAAGTGCGGAATGGAAATCAGCTATGTATTGATGCAGATTATATTTATAGCCGGCAGGATGAATGTCGATGAGATGATACGGCACGCCGTCGTATTCTTCGAGATCCTTGCCGGTGCCGATCGCCATATCACGATAGACCTGACGGGAATCACCGGATATGATTTCTCCGTCGATAGCTTTGGCAATTTCTACGGCTCGACGCGTTTTTCCGCAAGCCGTAGGCCCTATGACGGCTATTATCGGCAGCGATGCATTCCCGGAGTCATTCACAGATTCTTAATTTTGCAATTGATAAACAATTATACATCCCATTTAGGTTTATGACCGTTTTTCCTTCCGGAGAATCGCTTCCACCATAATCTGAGATGGAAGAATTTCACATCGGAATTAAACATCGAAATCCTGATCCATTTATCATCTTGAAAATCAAGATTGGAGTTACGCACATCAATAAGATTGAACGTCGGAAGATATGATTTGATTTTTGATTTGCGTATTCCCTTCTCATTGTAGATCTTTTCTGTCACCATGATAGTGGCAAGACGGGTTGTGTCGACTACTGAGATTGGAGCAAGTCGGCCGGGAGATTCCGAATATATTTTTTTGACTAATTCATAATCCATCCATTCTCCAGGCGTCTTAAGCTGCGGATAGTCATCGATTGTTCCGTCAAGGAAATAGAAATAACGAAGTATAGACTGTTTGTTTGTTACCGCTGTGCGACGACCGAAGAAAAATCTCAATTCTCCGTTTTCCACTCCGGTCATACGTTCGATAATAGTTTTAACTTCTTCAATGGTGATTCCGGTAACACTTCGTTTTGTGAAAAATGGGGTGTCAATAATCTCGCGGTAAGGCTCAAGGGGATCGATGGCATGAACGTTTACATAGACATAATTATCGCAGATGACATAATATCGGAGGTAGATTCGATTAGTCATTGTCGCGAGGTGCTCGGGAGCGACGATTTCATTATTTTCTTTCAGGTCAAGATATAGATTATAATATCTGAAAATGAAATACAGAATATCAAGCAGAAGGACAATTGTGATGAACCATATAAACACGTACCAGTCGCGGCCGTTTTGATTTATATCCTGATAGAAAATGATGTAATATGTCCAGATTACGACAGAAATAATTCCGAAAATGACGAGCAAACTCAGGAGCTGAAACTGTGATTCATAATTGATTATAGTGCTGAATCTGCCACGTTCGTGCAAATCGGGATGATCAAGCCTACACTCTTTGCAAATCGAGAGCTTTTTTCTACGAAATGCGATGAAAATCATTGTGATAAAGCATACCGGGAATAACAGCAGCGTCGGGATATAAGGATCACTAATGAAAATCATTTCCTTCGGTATGGCAAGAATATGACCTGCAAAGAGGATATTAAGCACAATTGATAACGCCGAGCTTGCAATCAGGCATACAAACAAGGCGTATAGGCTTATGATACAGGAAAAATTAGGGGAGAATTTATTTTTGATAATAAAATAATAGAGAGTGGCCACACCGCTGAGATCAACTATAGGAGCGAGATAATTGGGGAGAAATTTAGTCAGTAGCATAACGGCAATAAGCACCACTATACCTGTTGCATAGTTTTTCCAACAGAGATATAACTGAGTACTATTTATTTTTCTCAAATCTTCCATTTCAGAACTTACGAATAAATCGTAACCGCAGAAAATTATATAATTTACTGAGGCCTTTGTTGTTATGGGATATGATGTAGGGTTAAATCATAATCTTTTAAATTATAACAATTTTAAAATAAAAAAAGATATGAAAAAATGTATTTTTTATCAATCTAAGTGCATATTTCCAGATACCTCTCCGGATACAATAAGAGCCCGACTGATTGTCAAGCCCTTATTGAAATTTTATCTAAGTGCGTATTGCGGTGAAGTGCGCACGTATGTATTGCGATTATTTAAGATGCGAATCAAGGAAGTCGACAACTTTGCGGAAAAGTTGTGCGCGAGCATTGCATGCCCGAAGGCTGTGCTCGAATCCTGTGAATGACATCATATCGAATATCTTACCCTCATAATTCAGTTTAGAGGTGTATTTGAGCATATTGTAAATGTGGACGTTGTCGTCGCTCGTACCGGACATAATCAGAAGTCGGGAATTCAGATTCTGAGTATAGTTGAGTGCGGAAGCGGAATCATATCCTGCTTCGTTCTGCTGCGGTGTACTCATATATCGTTCGGTGTAGATAGAGTCATAATATCTCCAGTCGGTGACGGGCGCCATAGAAACGCCGACCTTAAACGGATTGCCGGGGTGAGTGAGCTCCATAAGCGTCATATATCCGCCGTAGCTCCAGCCGAAACACCCTATTCTCTCAGCGTCAATATACGGGAGCGAGCCGAAATATTTTGCACCTGCGATTTGGTCAAGCGTCTCATAATGACCGAGGTTTTTATAAACGACAGTCGACCACGCGCGGTCGCGATTTCCTGTACCACGTCCGTCCACGCAAGCCACGATATACCCTTTCGAGGCAATATAGAAAATTCCCTCCATACGCCATCTGTTGGCTACTTCCTGAGAGTCCGGACCATTGTATTGATATGTGAGGAGCGGATACGTTTTCGAGGGATCAAAATCCGCAGGCTTAATCATATAAGCATCCATTTCCTGACCGGCATCGTTTTTCACTTTAAGGAATTCCATTTTCGGCGCGGATGCATATTTCTTGGCGTAAGCTTCGTTGAGCTCAAGATCGGCAATCTTTGATCCTTTTGACGACCATACGGTGTATTGAGTAGGAGTCGTGGCGCTGCTGTAAGTTCTTACGTAATAATCGAACGTAGTAGAGAACGCTGCGCTCTCGGTACCTTCCATATTGTGGAGAAGCGTCATAGTGCCGTTGGGAGCGATACGGGCTACATTACGGTTGATTGCGCCGAGGGCTGTTGTCTGCACGTAGGTGTTGCCGGCCTTGTCAGTTCCGTAATAGTTGGTCACATTAAAGTCTCCTTTAGTCAGCTGCTTCTGCAGGTTACCGTTGTAGTCGTAACGGTAGAGGTGTCGATAGCCGGATTTTTCGCTTCCAATTACAAAATAATTGTCGAAATATTCCACCATTTGATATGCCGACGGAGAAAGCCAAGCGTCACTTTTCTCTGAATAGATCACACGTCCGACAGTTGAACCGGGATTCGTGGCGTAGAGCTTCAGATCATTTTGGTCACGATTGAGAATCATAACCATGAGCGTCGTGCCTTTGCCGTCAAATTCCATCGAGGGAACATAATCCTTCTCCCCTATCGGCAGATCCATCTTCTTGGTGATTTTCGTATTCAAGTCGTAAGCATGAACAGATACCACAGAATTGTTATAGCCCGCCAATGGATATTTATAAGTGAACGCTTCCGGGTAAGGATCGGAAAGAGGCTCAGAGTCGCAATAGCTTTTGTAATTGTCGAAACTGTAAGAGGGAACATTTCTCTCGTCGAAACGAACAAACGCGAGCGTATTGTCATCACCTGACCATTTCATTGTATTAAGGATGCCGAACTCCTCTTCATATCCCCAGTCGGGCGTGCCGTATATGATTTCGTTGATTTTTCCATCCTCGGTAATGGGCTTGTCCGTGCCATAATCAAGGTTGGAGATATAGATGTTGTTGTCGCGCTGGTAAGCTACCATACGACCGTCGTGCGACATCAAGGCGCCACGCTGGGGGCCTCCGGTGGAAACCTGCTTCATCGTGCCGCGCATGATGTCATAGACATAATATTGTGCAGTGAAGCTGTAACGCCAAAGTTTCTCGGAGTCGTTCCAAAGAAGAATCTTCTTCTCGTTTTCACTGAGCTTATAACCGTCAAATTCATCTATCTTTACGTCACCCTTGATGGCGTCGATGTCGAAAAGCGTGGATGTTTTTTTGCCGGTTTTATAGCTGAAGACTTCAATTCGTTTGCCGTCGTCAGATATGCAGGCATAGCTTACCCCATCAGCAAGAGGACGCATTTCCTTTATCCTTACGGGGGCTGACTGCTTCATGTCGCAATAGTCTTCAACGGTCAATTGAGCCGATGCAGATGCTGAAAGAGCGACAGCGGCTACTAAGAGAGCGGATTGCAAAATTTTCATGGCATCTAAATTTTACGATTAGTAGGATCTTGCGAAGATTACGCGCTGAGCCGACGGCTTACCGGTAACCATACATTTGCCGGGAGTCTTGTCGCCGTCGAAGGGAATACAGCGGATAGTGGCTTTCGTTTCCTCTTTGATTTTTTCTTCCGTTTCCGTGGAGCCGTCCCAATGGGCGAGAATGAATCCACCCTCTTCGATTTTCTCTTTAAACTCTTCGTAGGTATCCACTTTGATGATCTTGGAGTCACGGAACTTACGGGCACGTTCAAAAAGTGCAGTCTGAATATCTTCAAGCTCATGCTCAATACGGTCTTCTATGCCGACGAAAGGAACGCTCTCTTTCTCAAGAGTGTCGCGTCGCATGATTTCTACCGTGCCGTTCTCAATGTCGCGTGCGCCTATTGCAAGACGTACTGGGACGCCCTTCACCTCGTAATCGGCGAATTTAAATCCGGGGCGCTTATTGTCGGCATCATCAAATTTCACGCGGATGCCTCTTCTGCGCATCTCTGTGATGACAGGATCGAGGGTGGTGCGAATCTTCTCCAAATCTTCAGCACTTTTGAAGATAGGCACAATAACCACCTGTATGGGCGCGAGCTTGGGAGGCAATACGAGACCATTATCGTCGCTGTGTGTCATGATAAGTGCACCCATAAGACGCGTAGAAACGCCCCATGAAGTAGCCCATACATATTCCTCTTTATTTTCCTTATTGACAAATTTCACATCAAAAGCTTTTGCGAAGTTTTGACCGAGGAAATGGGATGTGCCCGACTGAAGAGCTTTGCCATCCTGCATCATAGCTTCGATGGTATATGTGTCGAGAGCTCCGGCGAAACGCTCATTGGCTGATTTTGTACCCTTGATGACCGGAACAGCCATAAAGTTCTCAGCAAAATTGGCGTAAACATTCACCATTCTGATAGCCTCTTCCATAGCTTCCTCCTTTGTAGCATGGGCAGTGTGGCCTTCTTGCCAAAGGAATTCAGCCGTACGAAGGAACATACGTGTTCTCATCTCCCAGCGGAAAACGTTCGCCCACTGATTGACGAGGATAGGCAGATCACGGTAAGAGTTGATCCAATTGCGGTACGTATTCCAGATGATAGTTTCCGAGGTAGGACGGATGATATATTCTTCTTCCAGACGCGCAGCAGGATCGACCACAACACCACCGTTCTCAGGGTCTACTTTGAGACGGTAATGAGTCACAACGGCGCACTCTTTGGCAAATCCCTCGACATGGTCTGCCTCACGGCTAAGGAAAGATTTCGGAATAAGAAGAGGGAAATAGGCGTTTTGATGACCGGTCTCCTTGAACATACGGTCTAATTCGGCCTGCATTTTTTCCCATATCGCATAGCCGTAGGGCTTGATTACCATACATCCTCTGACTGCCGACTGCTCGGCGAGGTCAGCTTTCACTACGAGTTCATTATACCATTGCGAATAGTTATCGGAGCGTTTGGTGAAATTCTTAAGTTCTTTTGCCATTAGATTAATGATTTTATTATTGCCGCCTTAACGCAGACGGTCGGCTGAGGAAAGGAGTTTATGATCTCTATTTATAAAATTATAAGCCATAATGTCGGCGATAATAGCAATGATAGGAGCGACGGCTAAGGCCGACCATCCTACGATGCTGTTTTCAATCTGTCCATACCCTATTACGGCGGCTATGGCAGTCGCAGCGACGATAAAAAGTATTTCCACGAGGCAGAGTCGCTTCTGCAGCTGAAGATTATTGAATTTGAAGATTGCGATGAGAGGCAGAATAGACGACATCAATGCGACAGCAAAGAAATACCAAGTATGAATCAAATATCCTGTGGGAGCCCCATCGGTAGCCTCACCGACATATTTCAGACCTAAGCTGCTTATATCTAAAGTGAAATCTTGTGTCTGGATCTGTCCTAATGACACGAATGTGAAGCATGCCATCAATGCGCATACCAGAAGAAGAAAGAGGGATTGCCAACGTTGTATAACCATTTTTTCTCAATGAATTTTAAATTGCAATTATCTTCGGCATCTTTCTGTCAGAAAAAATACCAGCCACTCAGAAGGCGCACATAATTCTCTGCAAAATTACAAAAAAAATAAATGACTCGGGCAATATTGCGCCAAATTTGTTACTTATTTGGGCCGCAACCATTTTTGGCCTGAAATTTGCTGTAAAACATTTCATTTAATACCGGTATAATATGAATAATAAATCAGACACGATAATAGATATGATCGACAACGGGTATGTGGTCGATTCGCTGCAAATACTTGAGAAAGAAATTGAGAAGATAGGAGATTTCTCTCTTCTTTCGCGCTTGCAGAACATAAAGACGATGTTAGGCTTTATGATGAAATATTTGCAGGACGGCACTCCTGACCCGGGCCGCGTGAGAATGTATCGTGAGCTTAAATCCAATCTTGTGGATATAGAAACGGATTATCTCAGGAGTCGTGATATGAAAGAGAGTCCCGCTCTCTATTTCAGCACTGCCCGCATGATGGATTATTCTAAAGTAACACTTGAAAACATCATAGATAAATACCGAAAAACGGGATCATTATACTCTATAATGGCAGAAAGCGAGACGGCAGATTCCGCTATTATGACAGAACGGGAGAAGAGTCTGAAAGAAATATTTGAATGGATTTGGACTTCGCGACAGCTGAATGATTCCCAAATAAATCTCCTTGTTAAAATGACCAACGATTCGGAGGAAGATTTCGGTGTGAAATGTATGATCATAGCAGGATTGATGCTGTCGCTTCTTCACGGTTTCAATACAAGCAAATTTAAGACTCTGCTTAAGATTTATGATTCTACGGAGGATGAACGGATAGCGGCGCGCTCTATGGTGAGCATAGTATTTGTGCTGGCCAAATATGGTGATGTGACGGTATGGAATCCGACTATTTATGATCAACTTGAAATGTGGGGTGACTCAATCCTTACGTATAGCCGTATGCGGGACGTATGTATGTCGATTATGACATCATTCGATACGAAACGCGTAAACCGCGATTTTATGGAACGGCTTATGCCCGACATGAAGAAATTTTCTCCGCAACTTAAGAAGATGATGGAAGATCTGCCCGCGACAGATCCGGAGGATTTGGCAGAATCCATAGAGTCAAATCCCCAATGGGAGAAGTTTATGAAAGAATCCGGACTTGAAGATAAGATGCGGGAAATGTCGGAAATGGTGTCTCAGGGCAGCGATATAATGTACTCTTCATTCAAGACGTCTAAAAGTTTCCCGTTCTTCCGCGAGGTGAACAACTGGTTTATGCCTTTTGAAAAATATCATACGGGATTCTCTGCTGCCTCGGCAAATATGATTGACGGCCTCTCAATGAGTGATAATACGAAGACAATATGCGATTCCGACAAATACTCCATCGGTTTCACCTTCGATAAGCTCCCGGCAGCCGTTTCAAACCAGATGTCGAGTCAGATGAGCGAGTTTATGAAGCAGAACAATTCTGATCTCTCGGAAAAACTGAATGTGGTCGACGCCCGTTTCTCGGCCGAATGTCGAGGGTTTGTGAAAGACTGTTACCGCTTTTTCACTCTCTTCTCCCGGAGCGCCGAGTTTTACAATCCCTTTGAAAAGCCAATTATGCCAAACAAATTACCTGTTATCGGCGAGTCACTTTTCGATGACGATTTCAAGCGCGTTCTCAGCGAATTTCTTGTACGCAACGGATATTATGGCCTGGCTCTCCCCTATCTTGAGTCGATCCTTGATGCTGAGAACGACCCCGCGGCCACTTACCAAAAGATCGGTTATTGCCATCATAAATTGAATCATTATATTGAGGCACTTTCCAATTATCGGAAGGCTGAGCTTTTTGACGCTGACAGCCAGTGGCTTAAGACAGTTATTGGAGAAGTATGTTATCGTCTGGGTTATTTCTCTGAGGCCGCAGAGAGTTTCGAGAAAGCACTTAAATCGGATCCGGACAATCTTCCCCTCATCCGCAAGGCTGCCGAAGCGAATCTGGCTATCGGCAAAGCTGACGCAGCGCTCGCATATTTCTATAAACTTGAATATCTTCATCCTGATGCGGATTCTGTTCGTGGGATCGCATGGGGTGAGTTCTTACGCGGAAACAGCGAGAAAAGCCTTAAGTATTTTGAAAAAATATTAGGCCAAAGTGAAAATGTCGGGGCTATCGATTATATCCGTGCAGGCCACGTAATTCTTGCGTCCGGCATCCGACCGGAGAATGAAGCATTTGCTATGTATCGGGAGGGTGCTTGTAAAGGTGGAAAAGATTTCCGCAAATTAGCCTGTGCAGATTGGAAAATCCTTGAGGATATGGGTGTCGACCGTGATAATTTCAATTTTATGATTGACACGGCAAAATTGTGATTGCATTCAAAGAAATGCCCAAACAGATTTGCCTATAAGGCTAATCGTTGCGTCAGGTTATCGTTTGAGAATATTCTCAATTGCCTCAATTGTGGATTCGACTTCAGGAGAGACACTCATACGATCCTGCACGCAGCGGATGTCATGCAGCACGGTAGAATGTTTGCGATTCATTTTCGCACCGATGGCCGGCAGCGACAACCCGGTGTGTTTCTTGGCGAGAAACATTATCATCTGACGCGCGTCGGCAATCTCTCTTACGCGGCTCTTGCTGAAAATTACATCAGGATTTAGATGATAGTGTTCGGCGGCGCTCTCCACAATCATATCGAAGTTGATGCTCTTTTTCGCAGGTTTCTTTATATTCTGCTTCATCACATCGGCAACGAGTTTCTCCGTAATCTCTCCACCTAAGGCGATTGAGCGTGTCAGCAGACCCATTACAATGCCTTCCAATTCTCTCACAGACCCTGTCGATGCTTCGGCTATCATATCGAGAATCCTATCCGAAAAAGCAAGTCCGTTCTTGCGAGCCTTCATCTCCAGAATTGCCTTGCGCAGATTATAATCGGGCTTAGGCAGTTTTTCCGTCACTCCCCATTTAAAGCGGTCTATCAGTCGGTCGGTGATGCCGTCGAGCTCTATCGGAGGACGGTCGCACGTGAAGACGAGCTTTTTGCCGTGTTGATGAAGAGTATTGAAAATCGGGAATAATGCATCATTCGTGCCGGCCTTAAACGAAAGTTCCTGAAGGTCGTCAATCAGAAGAGCATCAATCTTCTCATACCAACCGATAAACTGCGGGATTTTCTTCTCCTGAGTGGCCTTGGCAAGCTGATATTGGAATTGACGCATCGGCACGAAAAGCACCTTGGCTCTTGGCACAGTTTCCTTTATATAATTCCCTATTGCCTGCATAAGGTGAGTTTTGCCGACGCCTACCTCACCATATATGAAGAAGGGGTTGAAATCTACTTTCTTGGGATTCTTTGCGATAAACTCCGCAATCGTGAAAGGAAGCCGGTTGGCCTCTCCTACACAGTAGTTCTCAAACGTGAGGGTATTATTGAGCTGTGAATCAAATTTCTCTGCCTGCTGTGTTTTCCTGAGCGGATCCACAGGAGACTCCATTTGACGGGTGAATTTGCTGGCAGTGTGCGACGCATGGAAGGGGCTCGTCATCGTGACAGCGGAATCTTTGTCGTCTCTAACTACGTTCACCTGATATTTCAACGTTATGCGACGGCCGAAAACTCGTAGCAAAGCACGTGAAATAATCTCGCAAAAATCATCCTCGTATTTCTCGATGAAAAACATCGATGGAAGCGATATAATAAGGCTGTCATCGACCATATCAACGTCTTTTGCATAGCCGAACCATGTATCGAAACGTTGCTGTCCGATGTTATCCCGGATTATCTCCAGGCATTTTTGCCATTTATTTCTATAATCTGCCTCCATTATCAGTTGTTTCCACTCACGGCGTCTTTCACCTGAAATTGTCCGAAAAGCGACTACAAATTTAGAACTTATTTTTCAAATATAAAAGTGCCTGAAATAATTGCTTTTTTGAAATATTAGTTAAGGATACTGATTTACAGAGGGTTGTAGCATTTACCATTTTATTGCATATTAAAACATAGTTTTTAATATTTATAATCTTCTGAACTATAACCCTTTACAACCCTATTTACGTTTTATCCCCATCTCCTTTGTTTAGACAGATTAGTGTATATTCGTGACTTATCAACATAAAATGCGGTCTTCTTATTTAGAATCATTCTAAATAAGAAGACCGCCCGTTATCATCTATTATACTCTATAAAAACTAAAGCAGCTTAATTGAGATATATCTTTTCGGATTCTTCTTGATGTCGATAATGAGCGAATCAATATCCGCACTCACACGGTTGAGACGATGATATAGCTCCGGATCTTGCGTCAGCATACCCAGCGTTGAATTCTTGTCGTTGAGCTGTCCTGAGAATTGTGTGAGATTCTGAGAAATGGTATTGAGATTCTGCGAGATACCGTTCACGTTATCCATTGTATTCTCTATCGGAAGTGATTTAAGCTGGCGCGATAAAATGGCGAGATTGTAGGCGATTGTGTCAATGCGCGTGGCTGCGTGGCCTGCAGTATTCATAATTCTCGGCAGATCGCCGCTAAGTGTATTGTTAAGACCGTTGCTCGCCAATAAAATATTGTTTGATATTCCGTCGAGACGAGATACTGTATTGGCAATGGCAGGATCGGAAAGTAACGTTGTAAGGCTGTAGAGCAGAGTATCGACACGATTGATTACGCCTCCCACCTTTGGCATAAGTTCGTTTTGCAACGATGCCATTAGATCTTTCGATGCCATTGGCGACACAGAGCCTCCTATATCGATCATTTGCTTGCTATGGCCAAGATGAAGCGAGATAAACGACCCGCTAAGCAGCGTAGAGCTTATCTCGGCCTTCGAATCTATCGGAAGGCGAAGCTTCTTATCCAAGGCGAGAAGCACTTTGATTTTGCCCGGCTTTTCATAATTAAACTCGATTTCACGCACCTGACCGACTTTATAACCGTCGATTGTCACCGGGGCTGCTGTCTCAAGACCTGATACATTGTCGTATTCCACATAGTAGAAGTTGGCCGGCTTAAATAAATTGATACCTTTTAGATAATCAATCCCGAAAAAAAGAATGAGAAGTGCGACGATCACGCACAACCCGATAATGAATTCCTTCGATATTAACTTTTTCATTTATAGTAAAGTATAAATAGCTCGATATGAGAATTTTTAACGATGGTTTCTTGATCTGCGGTTCAGTCGGCTGTCAGGAGAAATGTCTGTCCCTTTACGCTCATTTTGCTTTGAAAAAGCAGTTTTCACTTTCTTCTCTGCCGAACCGTCAGACACGATAGTCTCCTGTTCGCTTTTTGATTTATTATGTTTTGTAGAACCCATAGACGCTATTGAACGTTCACGGGCCTTTGAAGTTTTCTTCTGTTCGGTCGATTCTTGTTTCTTCTTTATATCGCTCGATAAATTTTCTTGAGTTCGGACGGTTTCTTCTGCCGGCTTTAACTGCACTTCTCGTGAAGCTGTCGTTTCGTTTTTGGAATTGCGTGCACGCGATCCTTTACGTGCCTGCTCGCTGTTCTCTTTGGCTGTCACTCGTACGTTGCCTGAACGTGTGTCATTCCCTACTACAACTTTATGGCCATTGACTATTCTTACCTCACTTTCAGATTTTTTATTTTTTTGAGGCTTTACTTTGCGGTCTTTACGATTTTTCTTTGCTTTCTTCGGTTTTTCCCCCTTTGCTTTGTCGTCGGTATTGGCTTGTGCAATGACAGGAGCATCGTTTTCTACCACCAAACCACCTATCAGTTTCTTGTCTGAATGGGTATTGATAGCTATAAAATCGGTCTCATAGTTTCTTGCATCGGAAATCCTACGTGCCGACTGACTTCTTCTGCGACGCTTTGATGATCCTGACTTCGACGCTTTTACCTTTGGAACATCAGTCGTTATTCGGGTGCTTTTCGTGGATTCTGCAAGTGTAACTGCGCCCTCCTGATCAACAATCGTTGTCGTTTTCTTCGGCTGCTTTTCAGCTAATTTTAAATCCTTACGGTAATTCTGAATGGCTTTGAAAAGCGATGTGGCAAGTTTTTTCTGCCCTTCGGATGATGAAATAAACTCGGCGCTTTTCGGATTACAGATGAAATCTACTTCTACCAGCGCTCCGGGCATCGCTGTGGCCCAAAGAACCCAGAATCCCGCCTGATGAACACCTCTCCCCTTTCTTCCGGCTTCCGACTGAAGCATCTTCTCAGCGTGTTCAGCAAACTTTATGCTATTGCTGAGATTCTTCTTTTGAGCCATCTCGAAGATGATGTACGATTCGTCGCGCTGCGGGTCAAAGCCTTCATATTTCTCATTGAAATTGTCTTCAAGTTTGATAACGGCGTTTTCTCGTTGCGCCACCTTCATATTATTGTCATCCTTATGAAGACCGAGAACATACACCGATGCGCCCTCTACACTTTGACGTTTAGGATTGTTTTGATCCAACGAATTTGTATGAATCGAGATAAAGAGATTTCCCTTGCTCGCATTTGCCTTGTCAGCTCTCTGCTGAAGTGTCAGATATGTATCGTTATCACGAGTATAAACCACCTTGACGTCCTTCATCTTCTTCTTCAGCATTTCGCCAAGCTGCAGAGCTACTCCAAGGTTGATGTCTTTCTCCTTTACGCCATTGTCTACAGCACCGACATCCTTCCCGCCATGACCGGCATCTATCACGACTACAAAAGGTGCTTTGCTGCTCTTGGCGAAGGCTGCAAACGTAAAACCGACGCATAATGTCAGTATCAGCGTTAGAATTTTAAATCTATATGTAAATGACATAATTTTCTAATATTTAGTCGTTTAAGGAGATTGTGTTTGAATTAATCCACGGCCATTGCCGGGCAAAATTCGCACAAAATTAAGAAAAAATGCCCAATCGGGAAAGAATTCCGCGTTAAAAATCCCTGCAATACGCTATAAAGACCAATTTGCCCTACTTTCAGCACAATCCCTTACAGATCCTCTGCTTCGGCTTGATTTTGTTCCCCATCAATTGCTCTTCACTTTTTCTTCAATTTTTCTTCAATTTTTCGTTTACGTCTATCCCTCTAATTAACAGCAATTTATAACTTCTTTCAAAAATTCTTTTGCATTTTTCTCCGAAAAAATTTGCACAACGACGAAAAAAGTAGTAATTTTGCAGTCGAAAATAACACCGCGGGGTGGAGCAGTGGTAGCTCGTTGGGCTCATAACCCAAAGGTCGCAGGTTCGAGTCCTGTCCCCGCCACTATCTGAGTCGGCTTTTTAAGTCGACTCTTTTATTTTAAAAAGCAATTATATATGACTCCGCTTTACGAAGACAATCACATCATTATAGTCAATAAGCTCCCCGGCGAAATCGTGCAAGGCGACAAAACCGGCGACACTCCCCTTTCTGAAACAATCAAGGCTTATCTCAAGGAGAAATACAATAAGCCCGGAAATGTGTTTTGCGGTGTTGTCCACCGTATCGACCGTCCGGTCGGTGGTGTTGTTGCGTTTGCCAAAACATCCAAAGCGCTCTCCCGTCTTAACGAAATGCTTCGTAAGGGTGAAATTCATAAAACTTATTGGGCACTCGTGCAGGGAATTGTCGAGCAGGATTCCGGACGCCTCGAAAATTATCTTCTAAGCAACGGACGTATCAACAAAACTTTCGTGGCCGATGAAACAACGCCTGATGCTAAACGCTCTATCCTTGATTATAGAGTATTGGCTCGCGGAGAGCGCTATACACTCCTTGAAATCAACCTGCTGACAGGTCGCAAGCATCAGATACGTTGCCAGCTTGCTTCAATCGGACACCCGATAAAGGGCGATCTTAAATATGGCGCTGCTCGCAGTAATCCCGACGGCGGAATATCGCTCCTCGCTCGTCGGATACAATTCCGTCATCCCGTCTCTAAAATCGACATCGACGTTATGGCGCCGCCATACCCTGAAATGGAGAAAATCCTTCTATCCTCTCAGTCATAATAAGAGCCGGCTTGAAACCGGCTCTTACTGTTCTCAATATTTATGGTCCGTATCGGCTAACTCCTCAGGAGTGAGTTTCTTGCTGTCCATTTTGCGCCAAACTATCCATATATAGCTGAGCACAAAGGGAATCAGAATCGAAACAATGCTCATGGCCGTCAGCGTGAATTGCGACGACGAGCTGTTGTGTATCGTCAGCGAACTGGTGGGATCAATCAGTGAAGGATAATAGGCTGTGTCGGCATAGCCCGCAACCCAGAACAGCGACAGAACAGCCAATACTGTCCCTATACCCGTCCACCATATTCCCTTCCTATATGTCGAGCTGAAAATTGTCCGGCAATATCCGGTCAGAACCAAGACGACGCCAAGCAGAAGTGCCACAAGTGCCCACCATAATTGCAGATAATTGTGGAAATATTTATACGGCGTTATCGTCACGGTATCAACGCCTGTCGCATTCTTCACAACAGTGTAGCCGTCGGCAGTCAGAATCATCAGCAGGAACCATACGAAGAAGACTACGAAGATTCCCCCATTAATCATCGTGCTTCGACGCAGACGGGCTGCAAATCGGTCGTCGTGCCCCGTTGCATTGAGCATATACATTGCTGCCTGCATACGGGCTAAGAAGAGCACCGCTACACCGAGAATAAGATTTTTCCAGCAGAAAATGGCTTCAAATCCGTGCGTGGGAGCCCATTGAGAAATCACCGGTGCGGAGTTGTCGAGCAGGTTGCCTCGCGTGACAGTGAATTCCGCTCCGAAAAAGAACATCGAAACTGCTACGCCTAACAGGATGCACCCTACGCAGCCGTTAATGAAGAGGAATATATCGTATGTCTTTGTGCCATATACGTTTCCGGCTTTCCTTCGATACTCATAGCTTACTGCCTGCACGATAAAGCTGAAGAGAATCAATACCCATAGCCAATATGCTCCGCCAAACGATGTGGAATAGAACAGCGGGAACGCTGCGAAAAATGCTCCGCCAAACGTTACGAGTGTAGTGAACGTAAGCTCCCACTTGCGCCCCATAGCGTTTATTGTCAGCTCCTTTTCACTTTCATTCTTCATGCCGAGTATCATGGATTGCCCTCCCTGTACAAACAGTAAAAACACCAAGAGCGCACCCAATACGGAGATCAGCAACCACCAATAGTTTTGCAAACATTCAAGTGTCATATTATTCTGATATTTTAGGTGGATTTATAATGATTTTTTACTCTCTTTGCTTATCTGACGGCACATGATGCTCACCTCAGCAATTAGCAGAATCGTGAAGATGGCGGCAAACATCCAGAACGTCACCATTACAGATGAAACCGAAATCGCCGAAATAGCAGCTCGCGTCGGAAGTAGATCCTGAACAGTCCACGGCTGACGGCCTACCTCTGCTACAATCCATCCTGCCTGCGAGCAGAGATAAACGAGCGGAATCGACAGCATGGCCACCCACTGAATCCACGACTTCTTCTGCAGCCATTCTTTCTTATAGGCGGCGAAGAGTACAAAGACAAAGAAGAGGATGAAATATGAACCCAGACCGACCATTACGCGGAATGAATAGAACGTAAGAGCAATTGGCGGAATAGCTTCATCTACGGAATCAAAATACCCATAACCGAAATATTTATAATTCTTCTCCAGATCCTTCTGAGCGGCTGCAAGAGCCGCTTGATCACCGGCTATGCGCGCTTTGTCATACGCGCGAAGGGCTTCGTGCGATGCACGCCCCATCTCGATGCGCTCTGCATAGCTGACGGTGTTGATTGTGTCGCCGTTCTCGTTGATCGCTACGCCGTTGATAAGATCGGATACGCCCGGTACAAACGCG
The DNA here is from genome assembly GCA_017620885.1 of Muribaculaceae bacterium. GTDB lineage: Bacteria > Bacteroidota > Bacteroidia > Bacteroidales > Muribaculaceae > Lepagella. The sequence continues at coordinate 1,643 of JAGAUF010000064.1, read as the reverse complement.
TGAGGATCGTGTGTGGCGAGTATTGAAAGTCCGTATGGAATCTCTATGGCCCAGTTGTATTCCTTTTTATCGTTATTCCATCTCTTGTCCGGATTCAGAACGCCGATGCCTACCAGCGACTGCCCTTTCGAGCCGTTGTAAAGGCCCTCCATAGCGGCTAATTTCATCGGTTGCTTCTCTGCAACCTGCACGGCGGATCCGTCACCCGTCCACATCGTCAGAAGCAGACCGATAAGACCTATCCATCCGCCAACCTTGATTGAACGGATAGCAAACTCCACATTTCTCTTTTTCCAGAGAAACCAGCAGCTTACACCGATTACGAAGACACCGCCGAGCGCCCATCCCGACATTACGGAGTGGAAATATTTATTGACTGCGACGCCCGAGAAAAGCGCCCAGAAATTATCCATCACATTGCGCATCTGGGCCGGATCAAACTCCATCCCGACAGGATATTGCATCCATGCATTGGCTACAAGAATCCATAGAGCGGAGATTGACGCACCGAGCCACGTAAGCCATGTCGACGCCAAATGGAATTTTTTACCGACTCTGTTCCAGCCGAAAAACATCACGGCTACAAACGTCGCCTCCATAAAGAATGCCAGACTACCCTCTATGGCCAACGGAGCTCCGAAAATATCCCCCACAAACCATGAATAATTGCTCCAGTTCGTGCCGAATTCAAATTCCAGAATGATACCCGTGGCAACGCCGATTGCAAAGTTGATGCCGAATAGCAGCATCCAGAATTTCGTCGTCTTAAGCCATTTCACATCGCCCGTCTTGACATAAATTGACTCCATTACCGCAACTATCAGCGATAAGCCCAACGTCAATGGAACGAATAGCCAGTGATAGATGGCCGTCAGCGCAAACTGATACCGCGACCAATCTACTACGCTCATTAAATCTTCCATAAACTCTTACTCTTATATTGTTGTTTCTTTTTCTCTGAATTCTTCAGCGTATACAGTTATAAAAACAGCCCCGGAATTACTCCCTTATCTTCCCCGTTCTGTCAGCTCATGGCGCACGTGATTGGCGCGTTCCTCATCTGTATCATAATCGCGACTCAAAAGATTCGGAAAGAAGAAGAGTTTCAAGACGAAAAACATGATGAACAATTTCACCAGTATTATAGCCCATAACGTCTTCCCGACCGTCATCTCTCTGAATCCGTCACGATAGAAGAAGAATATTTTCTTTATCTTCCTCACCACACAACCGTCTCCTGACTCTGAATAGTTCATTTATTACTTGAAAAAGCATCAATGTTTTACCTTATAATTAATTAACAGAAATTAAGCCGTTTTTGTTTTTACGAAAGTAACAGCCGGTGTAAGAGGAGTAATTGCCTGCCGTGTAGGGACATTGCCTTCGGCATGTCTGATATGGAAAACTCGGACAAACCCGGTGGGAATTACCTGCCGTGTAGGGACATTGCCTTCGGCATGTCTGATAAAAGAAACGAGGATAATGACGCGCCTAACGTGCCAAAGGCACAATGTCACTAACTTAAGGAATAGACTTACCCACAAAGCAACAAGCCGGCTGTCACCAGTCGGCTTGCCTTTTTCTATCCACGATTGTTATATGATTGCAAAACAAGCATATACATGCTAATAAATTTAACAATT
>JAGAUF010000063.1 GCA_017620885.1 Muribaculaceae bacterium | reverse complement strand
GTATCTTCGCTATTCAGGAGTATAATCGCAGCATAGGTTATTCGAGTTATTTCGGATTCTGGACCGTGGACGGAAAATGCCTTTTCCCGGCTATTTATGAGTCGTTCACGCGCGGATATCCGCGATTTGACTCGGGCGCGTGTGTTGTGAAGGCTACGGGGACGAAGCGCCATTCTCCCGTAATTCTTTACGCCGACGGCACGCAAAAGAATCTCTCTCACGAATGGGAGGAGATGACGCAATTTTACGATGGCGTAGCGATGGTGCGCGAGATAATCGATTACCGCACTATCAATCTTTTCTATATCAACACGAAAGGGGAAAAGATTTGGCCTCATCTTGCCGAGAACGGCGCCACGGGGAGCATTGCCCTTGAGATGCGTCCGCTGCGCGAGGGGTTGCGTGCCTTTTACAGCAATAAGGATAAGGGGTGGGGCTTTCTTAACGAGAATGGAACGGTGGCAATCAAGCCGCAGTTTCATGAAGTGCGCGATTTCAAAAACGGCTATGCGCTTGTCTTTCCGAAGTCTAACGAGCTGACTAACCCGTTTTTCATCGACAAGAAGGGCAACAAGGTTGTGACCGTTCCCCGTAAGGCTTCCGGACAGCAGTACGCCACGACAATCAGCGATATTTCCAATGGATATTTCTTGCTGAATAAAACATTCGAGGATCTGGCGCGCTTCTATAATCTCAACGGCGAAGTCGTGGCGGAGTATCCCGAGGCTTCCGGTTTTGCGGATGGAAATGCTTTTGTGCAGCTTAAGGAATATAGTGATGACGTATATGTTGTCAATACTAATTTTGACATCGTAGGACGTTGGCCGTTCAAGTGTACTTATCACGGTTTTCAGGGCTTTGAGATACAGTTTGACGAGACGCCGTATTATACATACGACGATAAAATAGCAATCAATGCAGCCGGAGAGCCGACGATGTATGTGCCATACGGGACGCTAAGTGATAATCGGCTCGGACAGTTCGCGCCCGACGGCTTCGCATGGGCCCGTTCAGTTTTCAAAGACCCGAACAATGAGAATGAGACTCTGACTTATACCGGTATAGTGGATACGGAGGGTAATTATCGTGTAGTCTTTTCGGATAAGAAGGCTGCGGAGGGCCCGTTTGACGGACGTCTGCCGGGACCTCAGCCGAGACATCCGGAGCCGTGGGACAGCGTTCCCAAGCAGCCCGGTCTGCCACCGGGCGACACTATCCCGGCAGGCCCGAAAGGACCCGGAGAGGAGGGTGTGCGCTATCACGTCACGGTCAAGGCCATGCCTTCCGAGGGTGGGGTAGTATACGGCACAGGAGAATATGCTTACGGCGATACAATCCGCGTTACGGGTAAAGCTGCCGAAGGGTGGAAGCTATCGCTTGTAGAATGTAGCCGTCCGGCATCGAAGACGGATGTATTCAACCGTTTCGTCGTGTTGGGCGATATGGATATCACGTGCTGGTTTACGAAGAAAGATGATACGGAGGAGATTAAGAGCGGTATCGGACCGTTCGGCGGTGCGCTTCCGACAATGGAAGTCCCTGTCTATATGGCGATAGGTAAGGATGGCAATAAATTCTCCGATCCAACGCAGGGGTATCTCGTTGTAGAATTTGACGACAATACGATCAATATGACGAATACGGAGCGCAATACGAGCGGGACAATCAATGTCTTCTTTGTTCCGATGAATGTGCTCGGCATAGAGAAGGAATCGGGCCATACGTATCTTCGTCTTGACGGAGGCATCATCAAGTATTCAAATTTCGGAGTGAGGGATGAATCTGCGATGGGCCTGTTTAATAATCCGTTCCTGTCGATGATGCTGGCGTTTGACGGTGCCGATCAAGGGGAACTGCAGCCCGGAGCCTACCGCGTGGAGATCGTGGACGGAAGCCCTGAAAAGGGTGAGATGACGCTCGGACGTATGCAGCGCAAGTCGGTGAAATACGGATGGATAGATGCCGATGATGAGTCGTTCCATAAGCCATTGGGCGGATTCTTCGTCAGACGGGTGGACAAGGGCCTCGGAGGTGATTTCTTCGATGGTGTAGTGCTTAAGAAAACCGGCAGCCATAACATCAGTTGGGAGCCGTCGGAGGCCTTCTATGGCGGTCAGCCTTCGATGATGCAGAACTTCGCCGCGGCACTTGGCAAACTGTTCCGGCGCACGGTGGCCGACACGCCATACGAAGACTACAATATGATGGATTTTGAGAGAGACCTTGACAATCATCTCTTCAAAATGAAATAAGGATGAAATGAAGAGCGGGCGATAGAATTTTTGCCCGCTCTTATTCAATAAAAAGGGGGTGCAATCCGTTATAATATAAGTGAATATTGGAATTACGTATATTAAAATTTAGCAGTATGAAGAAATTTGCATTATTGTCTCTCGCTGCGTTGCTTGCCGTCGCACCGACGGCGTTCGCGCAGGGAAAAGACGGCAAACAACCGGAATTCGGATCTCAGAAGACGACGGTTCAACATCCTGACTGGGTGTCGAATGCGACGATCTATGAGGCGAATCTCCGTCAGGGCAGCGAAACGCGCAATCTGAAGGGTATGCAGCAGCATCTCCCGCGTCTGAAAGATCTCGGAGTGGACATTATCTGGCATATGCCGATTCATCCTATCAGTCAGTTGAATAAGAAGGGTGAGCTCGGTTCGTATTATGCCGTTCAGGATTATAAGAAGGTAAATCCGGAATTCGGCAATATGCTCGATTTGCAGGAATTTGTGCGTACGGCACATGATTTGGGTATGTATGTCATTCTTGACGAGGTATGCAATCATACCGGTTGTGACAACGCATGGGTAAAGGAACATCCCGAATATTACAAGAGGGATAAGGAGGGGAATTTTGTTTCCCCATACGACTGGACCGACACGTATCAGCTGGATTACAGCAATCCGGAACTCCGTGCCGCTATGAAAGATGCGTTGAAATTCTGGGTACAGGAAGCGGATATAGACGGTTACCGCTGCGACGTAGCCGGAATGGTGCCGGTGGATTTCTGGAATGAGGCTCGCAAAGAGCTTGATGAAATCAAGCCCGTGTTTATGCTCGCCGAAGCTACATCTCCCGAACTTACGCTGAATGCATTCGACGCCGACTACAATTGGCCGATGAAGGATCTTTTCCACGCCATCGCCGCGACGCAGGGCGTGAATCAATATGCCATCGACCATAAGCAGTCTCTTCCGAAGAAATGCGCGAAAGACATCATCAGGCTCTATGAGCAACAGCGCAAAGAGTATCCTCAGGGCGCTATCAATATGAATATGGTGACTAACCATGATCTTAATTCATGGGAGGGCACAGAGATGGAGCGCTATGGACAGGGACTTGCCGCCTTTGCTTCGCTCTCGTATCTTCTGCCGGGTATGCCGATGATGTACACCGGTCAGGAAGTTGGCATGGACCATGCTTTAGAGTTCTTCAAATATGATCAGGTTCCCGATTATACGGCGAACGATTACACGGCGTTCTATGAGATGCTGAATGCACTGAAGAAGAATCATCAGGCACTTGACGCGACAAATCCCGAATCGGAATTCCGTGCCATCCCGATGGGTAATGACAATATCATAGCTTTTGAACGCAAAACGCCGTCTGACGTAGTGGTATATATTGCCAATCTCAGCGACAAGGAGGCGGATTATAAAGCTGACAAATCGCTCAACATAAAGAATATGACTGAATATTTTACGGGCGCTAAGAAGCTTCCGAAGAAATTGGGTCCGTGGGATTTCTTTATCTTTACGAAGTAATTGCGCAGAGTAAATCAGTAGAGCAATAGGAAAAAGAAGACGCCGGGATGAGGAATCATTCCGGCGTCAGCATTTAAGTATGTTGTATCAATAGTTGGTGGCTTGTATTTCAAAGAAAGCTTCCGGATGCTTGCACACGGGGCAAATCTTGGGAGCCTTTTTGCCAATGTGGATGTGACCGCAGTTGCGGCAAATCCAGATTGTTTCTCCGTCACGTGAGAAGACGATGCCTTCCTCAATGTTGGCAAGGAGGCGACGATAGCGTTCCTCGTGATGGCTTTCGATGTTGCCTACCATACGGAATTTTGCTGCAATCTCGGTAAAGCCTTCTTCTTCAGCTTCTTCAGCCATGCGTTTGTACATGTCGGTCCACTCGAAGTTCTCGCCATTAGCGGCGTCGAGGAGATTGGCCTCAGTGTCGGGAATGTCACCGCCCATAAGGTATTTGAACCAGAGTTTGGCGTGTTCTTTTTCGTTGTTGGCAGTTTCCTCGAAGAGGGCAGCGATCTGCTCGTAGCCGTCTTTCTTGGCCTTGGATGCATAGTAGCTATATTTGTTGCGAGCCATTGATTCGCCTGCAAAAGCTTCCTGAAGATTCTTTTCAGTTTTTGTGCCTTTTAGTTCTTTCATTTCAGTCAATTATTTTTTGTTTTGTATATTTCTGACAATCGGCAATTCTATAGCCGGGGAGAAATCGCCTGCCGGGTCTTTGGCGTGAAGCCGGTAAACACCGGAAGGGAGCGGAGAGCCGTCGTTGAGTGATCCGTCCCATTCATATTTGTTTCTGACAGGGAGGATACCGAGTATTTCACCTTCCGCATTTTCAACATATATATAAACGTTTTCGCTGCCGGAATTGTTCTCTACTGAAATTGTAATTTTATCGTAAAGAGCATTTTCGCTTAATTGGAGTTGAAGAGATCCGGGCGCATTGCCTGTGATGAAAGTGATTTCGCGCCACGTTTCGTTGCCGGCATCGTCGCGGGCCATAGCGCGGACGATGTGCTGCCCGTCGGATAGGAGAGGGAGTCCGACAGTTTTGCGGTAGTGGTTATCTTCTATATAAGCAGCTTGAGCGGAATTTGCGGCAGAGAGATGTTTGCCGTCGATAAAGAGGGCAAGATTGCTGCTAAGGGGGCTTTCCGCAAGGGTAAGCGAGAAATCGTCGCTTACTTCGACGACTACGGAATTATTTTTGGCGTCGTAATATAGAATGTCGATATTCGGGGCGATAAGATCGGATGAGAGGTCGGCAGCTTCGGCTGAGATGCCGGTTTGATCGATGCGTGAAGCGGCGGCGAGGCGTTGAGAAGGATCGTAAGCGGAGAGCGCGAAAGTCAGAATGTCGGAATCCTGTGTCTGCTTTGACATCGCGAACGAGATTTCGAAAGATCCATCGGCCACGTTTGCCTCTTTTATTGCTTCCGAGGAGTCTTGTATGGTGAAAGAGAAGGGTGTTTTCGATGCGCTGATGTAGTTTTGGGAATCTACGGTCGAAGCGGGAGCGAGGAGTCGAATCACGCATTTGCCGTTGAAATCGCTTAATGCTTTGCCGTCAGGGTCGAGTATGTTGCCCTTCAGAGTAACATATCCCTTGCGGCCGTCGGCAGGGACAGCGGTGGCAGAGATGCCGAGGGTGGGGAGCGGAAGGATTAACGAGGGATCGCCGATGAGAATATACCGTCCGTTTTCAGATTTTTCTAAATTGCTTTTCCACGCGGAAGTAGCCTCTCCCAACGAGAGAGGACGCAGACGTGCCGGGGCATCGGTCTTTGATAGGTCGCGCGTCATGGCATTGATGAAATGATTGAAGATATTGCGGTTCACGTTGTCGTGAGTCTTACGGATGGAAACGAGCCCTCCGAGGAGTCCGCGGTCGGTATTCAAAATCATTTTTTCTCCGATACCGCGTATGAGGCGGTCGGTCTGCGTTATGTCGCAACCGAAGAAGGTCATAAAGGGTAGGCGCGTATTCTTCATCTTTGATATGTCGGAGGCGTTGAAGAAATGTTCTGACATCTGCAGCGACGATCCATGTCCGAAATAAGTTGAGAGGATACATCCCTGATTGACAGCGTCGACGAAACGGTTGGTGCCGTCACCTTTGGGGTAAGCGTCAATAATCAACGGAGTCCCAACCATAGCATTGTCGAGACAATTACCTGTGACGTCGAGCGCTTCCACGGCACATTGCGAATGGAGTTGATCGTCGCCGGTACCTCCGATGGCAACCATTCGGTTGAGCGAGTAGGCGTGCGTATCGTCCTTAAGGAAATTCTCTATTTTTGAAAGGATATTGTCAGCCTCTTCGAGTGTATTGCAGGGGAGGACGCCGACGCCTATATGAGGTTTGGTCTCATAGTATTTGTCAGGCATAACATCGTCGGTAAGAGCATAAAATTCGGCGAAACTGTCCGCGCCCAATTCCGGGCTATAAATACCATCTTCCTGCCATGCGATGATGCAATTGAATTCCGGCAGAGAGTTGGCGGGGTCAGAGGGAAGCTCCACAGCTCCGGGCTCGTCGGCGTTATGCCCGATAAGACGAGGATTGGAACGATATGGCCCCATAAGGAGAACATTTTTGAGTTTTACATTGCCATTCTCGCTCATCATTTTCACGAGAGAACGGATTGCCATAGGGTCAGGCGTGCCGGCGGAGAAATTGTCGTAAATCTCCGTTGTGGTAGCCACCATAGTCTTGACGCCGTCGGTAGCGGCGTGTATGTCTGCGAGACGCTGTGCCGCATCCTTCAGGGCCGGAACGCATACGATCAGCATCTCGGCGCCCTCAGTAGCCCGCTGATGAAGATTACTGTTCTCAACGGGTATCTTGGCCTGCACTTTTTTAAGCTCTTTGTCAGCGTCGAAAAGGACGATTTCCGGGAAGCCCGAAGTATTGGTCAGAGTGACGCGACGCGTTTCGCCCGATGGTGAAAGCAAGCGAGGATTTCCGGGGACGGTGATGTCGAAACCGCAGATATTCTCTGAAGGGAGATTGAAATATCCGGTCTGATTTGCGCTTAAATTCGTGAACATCAGGTGAGCCTGATCGAATGAATTAAATGATGAGGGAATGTGGCGATTGTATGAAATCACGAAGTAGTTGAGGTGAGAGAAGCGGTTGGAAGAGCCTGACGCTTTTGAGAATAAGGCGTTGAGCGAGGATGAAGGATTGTTGATGGAGAAAGAAAAGTTCTGAGGCTTGACGTAAAAATCTCTGTCAGCCTGCACTGACATGGCGGATCCTGAACCGAATTTAATAGAACATCCGTCGCGTTTTTCGTCCTTATCATATTCATACGGTTCAAAAAAGATTGCTCCCTTGACCTGCGCGTAGTTGTTGCTGACGATGCCCGGTAATTTCACCGGTATGGTCACTGATTCTTCGGAGAGCAGTTCGCCGTAGTAATATCGGCCGGTGTTTGCTCCGTGTGTAGTTCCGTCGTCGAAATAACAATGGTATTGAGGATTTTCGTGATAAGCGTAATCGACGCCGTAGGACAGAAGGGTCATAGTGCTTTCATCAACATTGTCCACGTCGGCAGTCGTCATCTCTGTAAAGCCCTTGTCTGCGAGAAGATACCATACGTATGTGGAGTAGATGTTGCGTCCGGCGCGATCGAAAGCGTATGGCTTGAAATTGCCACTTGTTTTAACCGTATAGAGTTTCTCGACGCCTTGGGCATAGAAAACCAGCTTATCGCCGACGTGAATAGCCGGCACGGAATTTGCCTGACCGGGGATAAGGGGATTTCCTTCGGAATCGGTGAAATCTTCGGGCATCTGATAGAACGAATAGCCATAAATGCCGACCTCCTCCGGATTGCTGAAGCCCATCTCTCGCAATTCGTCAAAGGTCAGTTCATATACACCGGATTCTTTTACGGCCACCTTCATCCATTTCCCTGACGATGTGATAGATTGCGAGGGGAAATGAGCCGCGGGAAGCGCCGCTGCGTGAATGGATAGTGAGAGGATAACTGTGGCGGTTATGGAATAGAGTATTGTCCGATTAAGTAAATTTTTGCTAAATGACATTGTTATAGTGTTAAGGTCAAGCGGGTTAATATTTTATTGCCTGCTTATTTTATGAAGAATTTCATAAGCTGCTGTCCATCGGATGAAGCTTCTATTTTCATATCCTCTTGTAAAACTTCCGTGAGCTGTGCTACGGGAAAAGCGAGCAAGTCACCGGTTCGCAAGGTATTGCATATGGAAAGTTGTTCGATCCACAGATTAATCAAAGGTTTGATTTCTGCAATATTACATTCCACCCTGTCGTCGCCGTTCATCCAGACAATTGTTTCACCTTTGGCCGGAAAACCGGTATTTAGTGCGCCGTCGAAGGATAGTGCGTTGGTCAGGAGGCATTTTTCATCGCTAAGCGTACGAATGTCACCCTCCGCACGGAAAAGAACGGCGGGGAGAATATCGCTGTAATATCGCGAAGCAAATCGCCGGCTGATGGTTTTTCCGACACGCGTCACCGGGGCAACGAGAGCGGAGTATGCAGCGTAGGGAGCTCCTTCTTCAGGGAGAAAGAAAGGCTTGTTATTTTTCAGAAATGCCGAGTCAGCCAGAAGATAAGTGTTTCTGACCGATGGCTCAGCGGGGTAAACGTCGGAATATATACTGAAAATCTTCATCGTTATGATGATATATCAAAGCATTTCATTGCCGAGACGATTGTAGATAAGGGCGAGATGCGCATATATAGATGTGCTGGTCATAACGATGCCCTCGCTTGTCCTGACTCGGCATGGGGTGAAATTCCATATTGCCTTTATGCCGGAAGCCACCATAGTGTCGGCGGCGTCCTGTGCGCTCGTGAAGGGGACGGTAAGGATGCCGATGGAAGCGTCGGTCAGCTCGCGTATGCGTCCGAAATCCTTCATATCATAAATATTGATGCCGCGTATTTTTGTCCCGATGAGTTCCTGCGAGGTGTCGAATCCCGCCACGATCTCAAGACCGTAATTGGCAAGTCCCGTGTCATGGATAAGCGCAGCTCCGAGTGAACCTACGCCGACCACGACTGCCTTATGCGAGCGCTTGAATCCGAGGAAATCAGCCAATACCTCAGCAAGACGCGCTACCTCGTAGCCGATGCGCGTTTTCCCTCTTATGTTAAGAAAAGAAAGATCTTTGGCTATTAGAGATGCATCTACGTTGATTGCTTTGGCAATGCGTGTGGAAGAAACAGTTTTGACACCCTGATTTTTCAGGATGTCAATATAGGCCAGATACCATGGAAGACGGCGTAGCGTCGGTTCCGGCAATATTATGTTGTTTGTTTCATTCATAAGTCAATTCATACATACGAGGGTCATGGCGCGGCTACGGCCAATTTTTTACTCTTCGATGCCGTGGTGCCTTCTTTTGTGGTCACCGTGGCTTTGTAGATATAGATGCCGCGGGGAACGCGTTCGCCGCTAATATCTGTAAGATCCCAAGTCATTTCTATATTGCTTTCGATACCGGAGCTACCGTTCTGCGTTTTGCTCCATACTTTGCGGCCGTTGAGGTCGTAAACATCGATCGTCGTGGCGAGCATAGTGCTCGGGCGATCATGCGAGAGTATGAAAGTCACGGAACTGGTGGGCGCGCTTGACGTGGTTGTGACGTCGTAGAGCGTGGGCGCGCGGTTGGCAGCTACCTTGAAAATAATAGTGGCCGATGAGCTGTTGTTGGCGTTGTCCCAAGCAGTGAGGCGGAGGGTATGGTCGCCCGGCTCGATGGATGGCATCACGTAGGCCAGCTTGCCACGGGTATAATCGTTGGCATCGGGTACAAAGGCGGTTACGAGATTGTCGTAGACAGTCTTTTCGTCGAGTACGAGCGAAAGTTTATGTCCTATGCCACCTTCGCTCAGATTGATGCCTGACGGGTCGGCGAGTGTGGCGAGCACAAGAGGAGTGTCATGAGTCACGCCACCCTGCTCAAAATTGGGCGTATTGAGGGCGAATGATTCAATCACCGGGCCTTCGTTGTCCTCCTCGGCATCGTCGTCGTAGCCATATACGTAGAACTGTGAGAACGATCCTCCGGCTTCACGTCCGTCGTCCGCGATAGCATAGGTGTTGATAAGCGCAGGGGTGAAATTATTATCGACCTCGGAGGGCATTGTGACGGTCAGTTCAAACTTTCCGTCGGTCACGATAGTTTTGCCGGAATATAACTGAGTCTTATGGTCGTTGTACATACGCACCTCGCTGTCATTTTGCCCCAGCGTCTCGACAACTACTTCGGCGTCCATCAGTGTAACTTCGGCCGCTCCGTTGAAGTCGGGAACAGGATTGCCCTCAGCATCGGTTATAGACCCTTTGACGACAAATTTCTGACGAGCCTTGACAATAGGCATATCATCGGTGTTCTCAGGTGTCTCGCCGGCAATTTCGTCGATGTTTACGTCGAGAGCAGGGAAAGGTACCCGGATGGCAGGATCACCGATAATAGTATATCGGAGTTTATTGTCGTTGGCGCGAGGATAGTCGTTTTTCCCCTCGATGAAGAAATCTCCGAGTCGCTTCTGCGCGCCCTGTTCGTTACGCTGGAATGTGCGCTTGGCCATAACACCGAGGAGCACGCCATTCTCCGATACCCATACCTTGCGGTTTGTGCCGATGAAGGCAATTGCCCCTCCGTTGTTGTTGAGCCACATCACCTCAGCGCCGGAGACGCTCGTATCGTCCCATTTCCCGAAATCGCAAGTTGCCGCGTTGATGACAGGAAGATTTACATTTGTCAGCGAAGTGAGGTCGGTCCATGTCATCATCTTTTCGTGACCCCAGCCGCGGGTGTTGCCATGACCGATGTAGATGAGGTAATTGATACCCTCGTCGAGAAGATTGTAAAAGCGGGTCCGGGCGTCGGTATATTCGGCGCCTGTGCCGGTGTATTGGAGTTTGTACGAGTCGAGATAGATGCGCTCGTATTTTGCTTTTTTACCGTCTTGGGTGCTTCTGAGATTGGCATAAACATCCTGAGCCTGATCGAGATGGTCGGAACCGTCTCCATCGTCGGCAAGAATGCAGAGGCGGTTGCGCCATTTTCCGTAGTTGGGCTTATTG
>JAGAUF010000004.1 GCA_017620885.1 Muribaculaceae bacterium | reverse complement strand
TTACATGTAAAATCCATTATAAGGCCGGGACGTAGCTCGCCACGCAAAAAAAGAGTCATCAAGGTTGACGGCAAGTATATAACTTTGACAAACTACAAACGTGGTCTATAGCCTTAAGTTAGTGACATTGTGCCTTTGGCATGTCTGTACAATGGACAATTTCAACATGCCTGAGTCATGTCCCTACAACAGATATAATCGCAATATTAATTATGGAGCAATATTAATTATGGAGCAATATCGCAAAACGCCGAGAGCCAATTTTCTCGATTACGATGACGGAATGTATTTCGTTACTATATGCACCCGAAATCGTGAACACTGGTTCGGGGAGATTATAGATGACGAAATGCAGTTTACCCAGATTGGTGAATTTGCTCACGAGCAGCTCTCGAAGGCTAAGGATTTCAATGCCAATATTGAGGTCCCGTTGTTTGTGGTCATGCCGAATCATATACATGCGATCGTCGCTGTTGAGGACTCTTCGGATGAAGATATGCCTGCGGAGCAACGGTCTCCGAATCCGAGTCTGCGCGCTTTTGCAACATGCCAAAGGCATGTCCCTACGTTGAGTCGATATATTAACTCTTTTAAGGGTACGGTGACGAAGTTTGCGAGTTCGATTAATAAAGAGTTTAGCTGGCAAGGACGGTATCATGACCATTATATTCGTGGTGTGAAAGACGGAAACAATATCGCTGATTATATAGAGAATAATATGGCAAGGTGGGCAAATGACTGCTTTAACATCAAATGACAATGAAATTCAAATTCTAAATTCTAAATTATTAATTATCCATTATGCTCGGTCTGCCGCAATCGCAGGGCTATTGTAGGGACATCGCTTTGCGATGTTGGCCCTGAATTACCGAATACATCAACAATAAAACATGCCGAAGGCATGTCCCTACACAATATTGATTATCCTAATTATCCAAATAATCCATAATAAAAAAATGCACTCACATGAGTGCATTTTTTATTTCCTGATGATGTTATGTCTCTGATGTTATGTCTCTGATCAGCAAGCCTTGAAGCTCATATCGAGGCCTTTGACGCTGTGGGTCAGCGCGCCGACGGAGATGAAGTCTACGCCGGCTTCGCCGTATGCGCGCAGATTCTCTATCGTGATGCCGCCGGAGGATTCCGTCTCGGCCTTCCCGTCTACGATCTTCACTGCTTCCTTAGTCAGTTCGGGCGTGAAATTATCAAACATGATACGATCAACGCCGCCGATACGCAGAATCTCGCGAATATCGTCAAGCGAACGAGCCTCTACCTCTATCTTCAGATTCTTGCCGTTCTGCTTGCAATATTCTTTGGCGCGCGTGACGGCAGCCTCGATACCGCCGGCAAAGTCGATGTGATTATCCTTAATCAGAATCATATCGAATAGACCGATACGATGATTCTTTCCACCTCCGAGGCGAACGCCTTCCTTCTCAAGCAGACGCATACCGGGCGTCGTCTTACGCGTATCAAGCACCTTGGTTTTCAACCCTTTCAGCTCATCCTGATAACGTTTCGTCATCGTGGCTACGCCACTCATACGCTGCATGATATTGAGCATAGTGCGCTCGGCAATCAGCAGCGAACGCACCGGTCCGGATGCGATAAACGCCACATCGCCGGGCTTCACCTCGGCACCGTCCTCGATGAATGTCTCCACCTCAATCGAGGGATCAAGCTTCTTGAGCACCTTTTTACCGATTTCCACGCCTGCCAGCACACCTTTCTCTTTGATGAGGAGTCTCGAACGTCCCATGGCGTCTGCCGGTATCGTCGACAACGTAGTGTGGTCGCCGTCGCCTATATCTTCAGCAAACGACAGCTCCAGCAGATCGTCTATCAGTTCTTCTTTTGTCTTCATAATATCTTGAGTTTTATTTAATTTTTCGTAATTTTGCCGTATGGAAATCACGTTAATCACCATCGGCCGTACCTCGATTCCCTACATTGTCGAGGGAATTGAGGAGTATCGCACGCGTCTGCGCCGCTACACCCCATACGAGATTGTCACCCTTCCCGACATCCGCAACGCACGCAAACTGACGCATGAGCAGCAGAAAGAGGCTGAGGGTAAACAGATCCTCGAAGCCGTCGGCAAATCTGATTTCGTCTTTCTGCTCGACGAGCGCGGCCGACAGTATAAATCGACCGATTTCGCCACCCTGCTCCAGAAGAAAATGTCGTCCGGGCTGAAACGGCTCGTTTTCGTTGTCGGCGGCCCCTACGGATTCTCAAAAGAGGTCTATGACCGTGCCGACGCCCTATTCTCCCTCTCTCTTATGACGTTCAACCACGAAATGGTGCGTCTCTTCTTCACCGAGCAGGTCTATCGCGCTATGACAATTCTGCGTGGCGAACCCTATCACCACGAGTAATCAATTATTGCCGTCGGGCTTTTTCGTGCGATTCCGGTGGTATGGCCGACGGCTTTTCGTCGGTTTCCCTTGTGCCGCCTGACTATTGGCGGCATTATTGCGCGAATTATCGTCCCTGCGTGCATTTCCATTTCCATTATCATTACCTTTTCCCTTTCCTCCGCGTCGGCCACGTCCGCGTGAACGGCCATGTCCGCGGCGACCTCCCCTTCCGTTTCCGGAGCCATCCTTGTATTCGGGCGCTTCCCCGAGTTCTTCCGGCACAGGCGTCTTCGTCACCTCCTTTTCGAGAAGTTTCTCTATGCGGCGGAATTTGAATTGCTCCTTCTCCGAGATGAACGTCACGGCTTTTCCGTCGCGGTCGGCGCGCGCCGTTCGTCCGATGCGGTGAACATAATCCTCCGCTTCGTGAGGTACGTCGAAATTCACCACCATCTGAATATCGTCGATGTCGATGCCGCGTGCTACGATATCCGTTGCTATAAGCAACTTAATCTTGCCCGATTTGAAATCGAGCATCACATCGTCACGCTGTTTCTGATCGAGATCGCTGTGCATCTCCGCCACGCCTCCGCCGAGGTCCTTGCGCAGAGCACGCGTCAGCTCCTTCACTTTCAGCTTCGAGGATGCAAACACAATCACCCTCTCCGGAGCTTCAGCCTTGAACATCCCACGCAAAATCGGGAGTTTCTGAGTTTCGTAGCATACATAGGCCGACTGTTCTATTTTCTCGGCCGGCTTCGATACGGCAAGTTTCACCTCAGCCGGATCGGTAAGAATCTGGCTGGCGAGCTGCTGAATCTTCGGAGGCATCGTGGCTGAGAAAAGGAGCGTCTGACGCTCTTTGGGCAACTCTTTTACGATCTGCATAATATCGTCGAAGAAACCCATATCGAGCATTCTGTCGGCCTCGTCGAGAATGAAGAAAGAGACGCGCGAAAGATCCACATAGCCCATACTTATATGCGCGAGCAGTCTTCCCGGCGTTGCGATAACGATGTCGGCGCCCATCTTCAGCCCTCTCTTTTGCTGAACGTATGTCTCGCCGTCCGTGCCGCCGTATATCGGCACGGAGCTGATCTGCATAAAATAGGAAAAGCCCTGCAATTGCCTGTCTATCTGTTGCGCTAATTCGCGCGTCGGCGCCATAATCACGCAATTGACGGCATCTTCGGGAAATCCCCCTTCAGCGAGTTTCTCGATGACAGGAAGCAGATAAGCGGCCGTCTTCCCTGTACCCGTCTGAGCGACGGCTATAAGGTCCTTTCCAGAGGCAATCGCCGGAATCGCGGCCTCCTGAATGGGGGTGCAATCGTCGAAGTGCATATCCCACAATGCATCCAGAAGGTCATCGTTTTCTATCAGTTCGTCAAATCTCATTCTTCAATGTTTCAATATTTCTTAGCTTACAGCCGAGCGAGAGTGCGGATTGCTTCTTCGGGATCAGGGGCGCCGAAAACATAACTTCCGGCTACCAGAATATCAGCACCGGCTTCCGCAAGGAGCTTTCCGGTCTCGGCATTGACACCTCCGTCTACCTCAATGACGGCTTTCGATCCTGTCTCGTCGATCAATCGACGCAGCTCCTGCACTTTTTTCACCGAGTGAGCGATGAAGGGCTGACCGCCAAAACCGGGATTGACCGACATAATCAGCACCAAATCAACGTCTTCGATAATATCTACGAGCGTGGAGACAGGCGTAGCAGGATTGATTGTGACTCCGGCTTTCATCTCCGCACGGTGGATGCGCTGCACTACGCTATGCAGATGCGGGCACGCCTCCTGATGCACATTCATAATCTCGGCGCCGAGATCACGCACCTGACTGATCCATTTGTCCGGCTCGACAATCATCAGATGCACGTCGAGCGGTTTTCTGCACACTTTGGCGACAGATTTCATCACCGGGAAACCGAAGGAGATATTGGGCACAAACACGCCGTCCATAACGTCGAGATGAAGATAATCGGCTTCAGAACGGTTGATCATTTCCAGATCGGGACGCAGGTCGGCAAAATTGCCCGACAAAAGCGATGGTGAAACTTTCATATTGATATATATCTGATTGTCAGTTAATTAAATCTTATCTATTTTTCTATTTTTTCACTCTTCTTGCGAGGCTTGAACGCATTCCATAGAATGAACAGCAAGCATATCAAGGCCAGACCGTAGCCGGCCCACGTCAGATAGCGGTTATATTCCTCCACCTTATCGAAGAGGTCGGAGGGGCTTACGGTCTGAGCCAGCAGATAGCCCAGCCCGGCCAACACACTGTTCCATACCAAAGCGCCAAGCGCCGTGAAGCAGGCAAACACCATGACGTTCATCTTCGAGATGCCGGCAGGGATTGAGATGAGCTGACGCACAGCGGGTATCAGTCGTCCGATAAATGTCGAGATAGCCCCGTGATTGTCAAAATATCGCTCTGCGCGATCCACCTTCTCTCTGTCGATAAGGCAGGCGTGCCCCAGTCGGCTGTCGGCGAAACGATAGACGAGCGGGCGCCCGATCCACAATGCAAGGTAATAATTTATAAACGCGCCGGCCAATGCGCCGAGCGTCGCCATAATCACAACCATATAAACATTCATTCCAGCGCCGACTCCAAAGTCCGAACAGGCGAGATAGGCTGCCGGCGGAACGACGAGCTCCGACGGGAACGGAATAAATGAACTTTCGATTGTCATAAAGACGAATACAAATAGATAGTTGGCATTATTGATAAACCAGTCAAAAAACTGGCTGGCGTCGAATATTTCCAAAGGTACGAGGTCAAGCATAAATTATTCTCTATTAATCGTTTCTGCGGGGGAATTGTTCCCCATATCATCTTTTCGTCCTGATTCCGGTCACTTTTTTATGGTCAGGAGCATTTTTTCATAAATCTCCGCCTTACGCGCAAGCGGCATGGGATAGGCGCGCGATGTAGACGGCATGCGCCAATGGCGCAGCGTGCGGTTGATTCCCGTCGGTGAAGGATTTTCAAATTCCTCATACTCCCCCACATTCGGCACCTTCGTCCCCGTCAGTTCGGCCATTACCGTAGCGGCTTTCTCGCCGGTCGTCGCGATGGCCTCAAGGTGCGGCAACGCAGCGAGCGCGCGGTCAAGGTCGAGGGGCTCGACAATTTCCAGATACTTGTCGGAAGCATTGTTGCGCGTGCGAATCACGCGTTGCCCGGTATCATACATCGCTATCCCTTCCCGCGTCAGCAAGGCACGGATTTCATTGAGACGGAAGGTCTTGTGAGCCACATCGACGAGCGCATCCTTGTCGCCGAAATAGATCAGCCCCATGACGCGCCAGAAATCGTTGATAAAATTCGGGTAGAAAAACGTCATCGACCACCGGTGCTGCTGCGGTGGAAACGTGCCGCATATCAACACCCGCGCGCCATCCGGAAAAAACGGCTCCAGAGGATGGCTTTCAGCCTCCCCCGCTGCAGACGTTGTTTCCTCTGAGCCCGGTTTGCCGGTCGACTTCATCGTTTCCTTCATCCCTTCATTCCCTCTACGATGGCATCGGCGAGAGCCTCAATCTGCGCCTCAGTATCGTCGTTGAGCGACTGCTTCATCTGCACCTCAGCCAAAACATCAAGCTTCATGCTCTCGGCATATTTGCGGAGGGCCGGGAGAGCGCCGGCAGCCCACGTGAACGAGCCGAACAGTCCGACGGCCTTTCCTTTCACTTCACGCGCCTCAAGCGCACTCATCAGCGTTTTGACCGGCGGGAACAAATCCCCCTGATAAGTCGGCGCGCCAATGATCAACCCCTTATAGCGGAAACAGTCGGAAATCATATCGCTCATCTCCGAGTGGGTCGCATTATGCACAATGATATTCCTGACGCCTCGGTCGGCAAGTTTCTCAGCGATCTTCTCGGCGCAATCGGCTGTGTTGCCATACATAGAGCCGTAGACGATCACAACGCCATCCTCGCACTCATATTTCGACAAGCGCTGATATATATCCATTATCTTCGGGATGTCGCGACGCCAAACCGGGCCGTGCGTAGGACAGATTGTCGTGAGTTTCAATCCCTCCAGCTTCTTGAACGCACGCTGAACAAACATACCGTATTTCCCTACGATATTGGAATAATAGCGATATGCCTCGCGGAGATAGACTTCCGTGTTCATCTCCTCATCGACCACGGCACCATTCAGCGCGCCGAAGGTTCCGAGTGCGTCGCCCGTGAAGAGAAGTGCGTCGCTTTCGATGTATGTCATCATCGTTTCGGGCCAATGCACCATAGGGGTCGTAATGAATCTCAGGGTCTTTTGTCCGAGCGGAAGCGTGTCGCCGTCGCCGACCACGATATAGCGTGCATCATCATCAATATGATAATACCCCTTGACCATTCCGACCGTAAGCTTATTGCCCACGATTTTCATTTCGGGATAAAGAGCAGCGAGCACCGGAATCGATCCGCTGTGGTCAGGCTCCATGTGATTGACTATCAGATAGTCGATTTTAGCATTTTCACCCTTGACGCTGCGGATATTTTTCAATAATTCCTCTACCTCACAGATTTCTACCGTATCAATCAACGCCACTTTCTCGTCTGCGACGAGGTAGGCGTTATAGGTTACACCGTATGGCAACGGCCACATTGATTCAAATTTCTCCGTGACCCTGTCATTGACTCCCACATAAAATATTATATCGGATATCTCTTTGATTCTCATAGTTTTTCAATTGAAAAAATCGGCTGAGGCATACGCCTCTCAAAAATCAACGCCAAAATTAATACTTTTACGTAATTCCTCAAAATTACGACGCCATAAAAATGTTATAAAACAACATTTTCGCTCCTTAAAATAAACTGACCGAACGTTTTTTTGTGTGCAAAAAACTTTTTTCAGCAATCAATATAATAATTCCCCGCTACAGGCGTTTATAAAACAGAAAGCGATAAGAAATCGCTTCGCTCTAATCACTCATTTATTTGAAAATTCTTCAGCCTATGACAAACGATTACTCTACTGATTCAATTGAGTCGATTCAGAAAGCGGAAGGAGTGAAAGTACCGAGCGCAAAGACACTGAACATACTTCGCCAGTTCGCGCGAGTATGTACGGTTTTGCCAATCGCACAAGCCACATTTATGGCCAACTGAACCTCATTTTCGATTCCACTCAATGAAGAAACATCCCCGGCGACCATCAAGGAGCCGGGGAATTTTTCTTTACAGAGGATTCTCAAAAGATACGAAAAAGGTTCAAGTCGGCCTATTTCGGGACGATATCAAATAGGGTATTTTCGGAACGGATACGAAAAAAGGATGCTCTTAACGCGAACATCCCCTATCTTTGAGAGAAAATAAAGGTTCTTAAGGATTACATCGTCAGGACGATGTCTTTTTCTTCTGCGATTCGTCGAAGATTGAGAATCGCGTATCTCATACGCCCGAGCGCAGTATTGATGCTCACACCGGTTTTGGCCGCAATCTCCTTGAATGATAGATTTTTATAATATCTCATTTTGAGCACTTCCTTCTGCAGGTCGGGCAATTTCTCGATAAGATATTTAATGTCGGCCGTTATCTGATCGGCAATTATTTCATCCTCAATAGTTTTGTCGCAGAGTTCCTTTTTATTGAGCAGGTCAATATCGGCCATATCAGCAGACTGCACGTTTTCGGATTTTTCCTGACGGTAATAATCAATTATAAGATTATGCGCTATAC
The DNA here is from genome assembly GCA_017620885.1 of Muribaculaceae bacterium. Taxonomy (GTDB): domain Bacteria; phylum Bacteroidota; class Bacteroidia; order Bacteroidales; family Muribaculaceae; genus Lepagella. The sequence goes on along the minus strand of JAGAUF010000004.1, from coordinate 4,122 downwards.
GGGAAATCCAAGCGGGGAATTTGCCGGTTTCCGTGTAACGCCCCTGCTTGATGGTCATAATTGCCTTGACAAAGGTTTCCTGAAAGATATCGTTAGCGACATCCTCATTCTTTACGACTCTGAAGATATAATTGAAAATGCGGTTCTGATGCCTTTTAAGGAGGGTATCGAAAGCCTCATTATTGCCATTTGCGTAAGCCTTAACCAGCTCTTCGTCGGTTTTGCTTATGAAGTTTGCCATTAGTCTATTCCAATTTACGTTTGGGTAGAAATCAGTCGATAGGCAGTTGATTTTTAATGGTTTATATATTGTCGTGTTTTCTTTTAAGCGCCCCCGCCATTCAGCGGAGAGTATTTTGATATGCAAAGGTAATATAATATTGCTCCGATTCCAAATATTATACGAAGAAAAAAGTTATAAAAAATGTTAAAAACTCAATTTATCTGTTTTCCACGCGATTAGAGTGGACTGTATGCGCGACTACGTATTCTGAGGGGATAAAAAATACCTGACTTAAAAATCCTATCCCCGATCCGGCCAGAGATAAAGATTTGAGAGATTTCAGACATAGTTAATCCGCGAGGTCAAGCTGGTTTTTCACGAGATTATAGTATTCGCCACGAAGCCTGATGAGCTGTTCATGCGTCCCCTGCTCAGCAATGCGTCCGTCTTTAATGAAGACAATATTGTCGGCGTCTTTCACGGTGCTGAGACGATGTGCGGCCACCACTACGGTTCTTCCGGAATTGAACAGGCGCATATTTTTCGTAATCAGTCGTTCGGTGTTCGCATCGAGCGATGAGGTAGCTTCGTCCATAAACAGTATGGGAGGATTCTTGTAGACTGCACGTGCTATGAGTAGACGCTGTCTTTGGCCGCCGCTCAATTCGAGTCCTGTCGCACCCACAACCGTATGATAGCCCATCGGCAAGGATTCTATAAATCCGTCAATGACAGCCGTCTTGGCAGCAATACGCACGCGATCCATATCGGGTTCTGTATCGCTAAGTGCGATATTCTCGGCAATTGTTCCGGAAAAAATGTAACCAGACTGAAGGACGGTGCCGCAGCGCGCTATCCAGCTGTCCCGGTCGGCACGGTCGGCGTCTATACCGCCGACGCGCAGTCTGCCTTCCGAAGGGAGATAGAAGCCAAGAAGCAGCTTGATGAGCGTCGTTTTGCCACAACCGCTCTCCCCTACAAGGGCAGTGGTTTTCCCGGCGGGGATTACAAGCGAGAGGCCGTCGAGCACAAACGGGGAGTTGCCTCCGGGATATCGGAAACGGACGTTGTAAAGCTCCATATCATACTGGGATGGCACTACTGCTCCGGGGGTTATTGCGTCGGGAGATTCCATTACTTCGTCAAGACGTTCGTATGAGATGTGGGCGCCCTGCACGTTTGACGCCATAGAGAGAAGGCTGCGGAACGGACCGGAGAGACGTCCCGTAATATATCCGACGGTCATCATTATACCTATTGTCATTCCGCCGTCAATCACAGTCACTGCACAAATAGCAGTGACAAGCAGATCCTTTATTCGTCCTATGAAACCGGCTCCGCCCCCCGACACAATGCCGAGCAGCGCGTTCTTCATAGAGAGACGATTGATCTGTTTCTGAGTGTCGTGCCATTGTCCGACTTTAGTCTGCTGCGCCCCGTTGCTCTTTATATCGGCCATCCCGTTGACCAGCTCGTAGATATTGTTGCGGTTTTCGGAAAGGCGATTGAAGAACGAGTAGTCAAGTCGCTTCTGTCTGGGGAGAAAAGAGAGGGTCCAGACCAGTTCAAGCAGAGACAGGAGCAGAAAAATAATAAATATTTCCGGCGAATACCAGCATAACATTCCTGAGAAAACAAGCATATTCGCCACCATAAGGAAAAGGCTCTGCGGGAGCGACAGAATGAAATCCTTAAGTCTCGTCTGATCGTCAATTTTCTGAATTAGGTCGGAATTTACTTTTCTGTCAAAAAAGGAAAGAGGCATAGAGACAAGCCGTGACAGATAGCGGCTCACCATCCCGATATTAAGCTTGAGTCCGAGCCTTGTCACCATAATTTCGAGAATACTGTCGGCGACGAAGCTTCCTGCAAAGAAAGCGAACTGCCCGGCGATGAGAAGCCATACGAGAGATATGTCACGACTCATTATACCGTCGTCCACGGTGCGTTGAAAAAGAAGAGGCACGCCAATATCAGCCAGCATCCCTATGACGGTGAGAACGAGAATGACTGCAAAAGGCCATCTGTTGCCGCGCAGGATGCCTCCGATCATTTTCCAGAGTCCTCTGTCACCTTTCTGACCGGAAAATTTCTGCGACTCGAATCCTTCGTCTGGAGCGGCGAGTACGGCGATTCCCCTCTCCCCCTTTCCAATCCATCCATTGCGGAATTCCTCTTCTGTAAGTTTCACACGTCCTTCGGAAGGATCGGCAATCCATACCTTCCCCTTTTCCCGGTCGCTGCGGTAGGCCACCACGAAGTGGTTGTTGTTCCAGAACAGTATGGCAGGGAGAGGCATTCTCCAGAAATCTTCCATTCCTATCCTCACGGCCGTACCCTTCATTCGCACCGCTTCCAGAGCCGAGAGTATGTCGGCTATGGAGACTCCCTGACGGTTCACGTCACAGAGCTCGCGCAGATTTTTCAGCGGCACTTTCAGTCCGAAATGACGCGCCATCATCCTGACGCACGTCAGTCCGCAGTCAGTACGTTCAAGCTGGTGATATATCTTAAAAGGCAAGAATCTCTCAATATGTCTGCTGTAATTATTCAAAAGAACACACAATTCGGTTCAAATACATATCTTATTTAAAGTTTTGCTCCGGCGTCAAGAATCTTGACTGTAGTCTCTTCCTTTCCTGCTCCCGAAAGGCCCTCACCACGGCGCTGATAGCTGCGGCCGAACTGAAGGTCGTATGACACGCCGATTGTGATTTGATTTCCCTGATATGGCGTCTTTGTATAACTCATGCTGTCATACCACGGAGAAACCGTTTGTCTGCGCCAATGTCTGCCGACTCCTCCGTAACCGATCGTTGACAATCCTATTGAGAATTTCCAATGTGGAATCGCATACGCAAAGGATATGTCTGACTGACACATATATCTCTGTCGGTCAAAACCGTGTATCCAATTCTGCTCACCGCTCCAAGAACCCGTTATATAAAAATCACCCCAGTAAGCAGTCAGATGGACTCGCGGACGCCAATTCGATGCCTTCCGGATGCCATATCCCGTATTTATTCTATTATAGGAATAATCCAATTGCGCACTGATGTCAAGATGTCCGAACAATCCGTCATATCCCACGCCTATACCCGGCATAATCATACCTGAATTACTCATATTCATAGGAATAAAGGAAAACTGACCGTCTCCTTGGTATTCCACAAAATTAGTAATAGGATTCATCAACTGGTTCGCCATAAGATTGAAATCTATATGCCAGTTATTTTTTCGATAAGAAGCATTGAGCCAATAAAAAACCAAATGTTCCGTCTTTATATATGCATTTCCGGACGACACGAGCCCGGGCTGTACCGGATCTTCTATCTTCGAACGTTGAGAAATAGATGGAATCTGTGGTTCATAATTCACCATACAATACAGCATCAATTCCTGCAACGGCATATATTGCAACTGAATTGCTGCCGAGGGTTGCCATGTCCTGTCGCTGAAATAGTCTGATTTATTGATTGTATAGCTTAAGCCCAAATTCGCTCCTAATGCACATTTGCCAAACTGAAGCGAAGCAGATGTATAGCCGTATGTGCGCGAGTTATTCCACACATCCTTGCCGTAAATTCCGTAGTCGTTGTTCACGTGTGAATATCTCTCCTGAATTCCGACAGACCACGTCCCTCTATTGTTGAGGAAATTCATCATATATCTTACCTCTCCCGACACCGTCGGAGTCTTCCCCGTCATATCTCGGACTGTATGATAGGCCTCCCCCTCCGTTTCCTCATAATTATCACGCAATGACTCATTGCCGGATAGAGAACCGCTGATTTTTGCCTCAAGCTGCTTCCCTGTCCACGCTTTACGCATATAAACTGCAAGCGCAGGTGTAAACCCTTTGTTTTTAGTCCACAGCCGTCCCGCCAATGGCACCGAAC
>JAGAUF010000062.1 GCA_017620885.1 Muribaculaceae bacterium | reverse complement strand
GTGGGTAATAACGATTCCGCTCGCCATTCTCGGGATGGCGCATATTACGTTCCCCGGCTCGGGCTATATTATGGCGGCGATGGCGCTCACGGTGATGATAGCGAGCGGACACCGTTTCTACATTAATGGCTTCAAGACGCTGCGCCATGGCGCACCGACGATGGACACCCTCGTGGCGGTCTCGACACTTGTCAGTTTCCTTTTCTCTCTTTTCAATACGATTTTCCCGGAGTTCTGGACGTCGCGAGCGCTTTCCGCAGGTCTATACTACGAGGCCTCGGCAATGATAGTCGCCTTCGTATTGACCGGCAAACTGATGGAGACCCATGCGCGCCATAACACCGGGAGCGCACTGCGCGCACTGATAGGTTTGCAGCCCACGGAGGCATTGGTTATAGAGCCGTCAGGAAAGGACGTTTTACGCCGACTGAGCGACATTAAGCGCGGCGATATAGTCCGCATCCGTCCGGGTGAAAGAATCCCAGTAGACGGCGTTATTGTAAGCGGCTCGACAGCCATAGATGAAAGTATGATGACGGGCGAACCTATTCCGGTGGAGAAGGTTGTCGGCGACAAGGTCACCGCAGGCACGCTCAATACTGCAGGCTCGGTGGACGTCCGCACGGAAACGGCCGGCGAAGGGACACAGCTGGCGCGCATCATCGACCGTGTGCGCGAGGCTCAGGGTTCTAAGGCTCCCGTGCAGCGCATCGTTGATAAAATAGCCGCCGTCTTCGTGCCGGTGGTGATTGGCATCTCTATCGTGACATTCCTCCTTTGGATGATATTCGGCGGCGACATCTCTATTGCGGTGCTGACGGCCGTTTCTGTACTCGTCATCGCGTGCCCGTGCGCTTTGGGTCTCGCTACGCCGACAGCCATTATGGTATCTATCGGCAAAGGGGCGTCAAACGGCGTTCTGATACGCGATGCTGCCGCTGTGGAGCAGTTAAACCGCGTAAATATTGTCGCGCTTGATAAGACGGGCACATTGACCGCCGGGCGTTCGGAGGTTGTAGCGGCTGAGAGAATCGGCGAAGTAACTCCAGCGTTCATCCGATTACTTGGAGAACTGGAACGCAAGAGCGAACACCCTCTTGCCTCGGCCATAGCAAAATGGTGTGACGAGCAGGCAGGCGTAGCAACGGATACAATAAGCAGTTTTGACTACCTTACAGGAAAGGGAGTAAGGGGTTCTTCTTCGGAGGGGGATATATGGGTCGGCTCAGAGAAACTTGCCGAGGAAATGGAGGCAGTTATTCCTGCTGATACGCTTGCGGGCAGCGAATCACGCCGTTCACGCGGCGAGGTGGTGCTCTACGCAGGGCGTCACGGCGAATTGCTGCTTATGATAAGCATCTCCGACCGCTTGCGGGAAGATGCGCGACAGACTATCGCCGAGCTGAGATCCACCGGTCATGAGGTCGTTCTTCTTACAGGCGACAACCCTCTGACGGCCAACCATATAGCCAAAGAAGTCGGCATCTCGCGAGTTTATGCCGGGCTGCTTCCTTCCGACAAGCAACGCATCATCAGCGAGTTGAAAAGTGAAGGGAAGTGTGTGGCTATGGTCGGTGACGGCATCAACGACTCGCAGGCGCTCGCGGAGGCCGACGTCTCCATAGCGATGAGCACGGGTTCCGACATCGCAATGGACGTCGCACAGATTACCATAGTCGGCTCTCGACTAAGCGCACTCCCGGCGACATTCCGTCTTGCCCATAAGACAGTCGGAATAATCCGCGAAAACCTCTTCTGGGCGTTCATTTATAACGTAATCGGCATCCCGGTGGCTGCCGGAGTACTCTATCCCTCCGCCGGTATCCTGCTCTCCCCTATGATTGCTTCGGCGGCGATGGCCGTTTCTAGCGTATGCGTGGTAAGCAATTCATTAAGGCTTAAAAAGTAAATTATAATCAAAAAGAATATGAAATTCAAGACCAATGCAAAATGTATGGGCTGCGTGACAGCCATCAAGAACGCACTCGCGCCCATCGCGCCGGCCGACAAATGGGAATTTGATCTCAGCAGTCCCGACAAGACTCTGACTTATCTTGGCGAAGCGGACGACGCGCTTGAGGCACGTATCATCTCTATGATAAAAGAAGCCGGCTTCAAGGCCGAACGCCTTTGATGGACGAGGGAATGACAACCTCACGCCCGTGGGAAGCCCGCACAGCGAATCTCCTTGGTGAAGACGCATTGCGCAGACTGGCTCAAGCCAGAGTGCTGGTAGTCGGTATCGGAGGCGTGGGAGGCTATGCGGCGGAGATACTGTGCCGCTCGTCGGTAGGCGCGCTGACGCTTGTCGACGCTGACTCCGTAGCGGAATCCAACATCAACCGGCAAATAATCGCCACGCAAGCCACTGTGGGACAATCAAAGGCCATACTATTTGCCGAACGGTTTCATATCATCAATCCCGATGCCTCGATAAATGCCGTAAACACATTTTTAACTCCTGACAGCGTGGCGGATCTTCTCGCGCCCGGTTATGACTATGTCATCGACGCCATCGACACCGTAGCGCCAAAGACGGCACTGATAGCGCATTGTCTGCTAAACAATATCCCGATCATCTCGTCGATGGGCGCCGGCGGCCGCATCGACCCCACGCAAGTACGTTATGCCGACCTATGGGAGACGCGCGAGGATGGTCTGGCGCGCGCCGTGCGCCAACGTCTGAAAAAAGGGGGGATTAAACGTTCACTGAAGGTGGTATGCAGTACGGAGGCACCGCGTTCGCACGCGCTCATTCACCTCGACGAGCGTAACAAACGCTCCTCTTTTGGTACTCTTGCATCTATACCGGCCATTTTCGGCATATATCTTGCCAACTCCGTAATCCGCAAAATAACAAAGGTTTAAAACAATGATACAACTCAGCCATATCAATAAATCGTTCGGCGAGCTGCACGTACTCAAAGACGTTTCGCTCACCATTCCTGACGGGAAAATTATCTCAATCGTGGGTGCAAGCGGAGCCGGCAAAACCACGCTGCTCCAGATAGCCGGCACGCTCGATGCGCCCGACACCGGCTCAATCCTATATGACGGAGTCGACGTCACCTCACTCAATGACAAGCGACTGTCCGAATTCCGCAACAAGAACATCGGTTTCGTCTTCCAGTTTCATCAGCTTCTACCGGAATTCACGGCGTTGGAAAATGTGGCTATTCCGGCAATGATCGGAGGAACAGGCAGGTCGGTGGCCAATAAACGTGCAGAAGAGATGCTCGCGCTCCTCGGTCTGGGCGAGCGTCTCAAGCACAAGCCCGGACAGTTGTCAGGGGGAGAAAAACAACGCGTCGCAATAGCCCGCGCACTTGTTAACGACCCGAAAGTCGTTTTCGCCGACGAACCTACGGGGAGTCTCGATTCCGCCAACCGTAACGAAATCCGCACACTTATCTCAGGGCTGCGCGAATCGCTCGGCCAGACTTTCGTTATCGTGACGCACGACGCATCCGTTTCGGAAATTTCTGACATCCTCGTCACTATGGCCGACGGGAAAATTACGGAAATAACAGAAATCGGTGATTCCCAGCCGGAGACGCGGCCGGAGACGGAATAATCTCGCGCTTTTTTCAGATAAAGGTGCGTAAATGTCAAGATTTATTACTATCTTTGTACCTGATTCAGCCCGCTCGCGGACTGAATCTTTACTAATTTAAGATAATATGCACACTTCCAATAAATTGACTCATCGACTCGGGATAATAGCAACAAGCATCATCGCCTTATTGCTGGTGACAGGTTGCGCCGACGAGAAGCCCGTGAAACCGATTCCGCAATATATCCCTGTCCAGACGCAGAAAGACGGCAAATGGGGGATGTTGGCACCGGACGGCAAGATGCTTTTCGCCAACCGTTTCACTTCGGAACCGTCATTGGTCATTGAGGGAGCGTTCAGCGTGCGTGAGGATCAGAGCTACAACATCTACAAAGCCGGAGCCACCCCGACGAAGATAAACAAAAAACCGCTTGTGTCGGTAGGTAATTATGCTGACGGCCTTGTGCCCGTCTCATACAGCGGGTCACGTATCACGCTGCTTGATACTGACGGCAACGAAAAGGCTACCCTTATGCCCGTTGACGGCCATGAGCTCGTGAAAAGCGATATTTGCTTCCATGAAGGTCTGCTTGTCGTGACGACTCCCGACGGCAAATTCGGCTATGTCAATGAAAAGGGGGAACCGGTCATTAAGCCGATTTACGATGCCGCGCTCCCCTTCGCATACGGTCACGCAATGGTGGCCAAAGTATCTGACCCCGCGAATCCCGCCTCTACCCTATCTGTTTCCATTATAGATAAAAAAGGGGACGTGACGCTTACCGTCGAGCCAAGCTATACGGTAGTGGACCTCGATCTGGAGAACGACCGACTGATAGTAAACGACCTCAACGGTCATCTCGGATTCCTCACCTTCGACAATGAATTCCAACAGCTTCCGGCTGTTGCGAAAAACGTAGGGCAATCAAAAGACGGCGTCTTTGTATTCAGCAACGACAAGGGGATGTGCGGAGTTATGAACCTCAAGACGGATATAATTCTTGAGCCCAAGTATCAATATACAGAAATCGTTACCGCCGACAAATTCATCTGCTCCAACGGGCAGGAATGGGATCTCACGGCGCCTGACGGTTCTACGCTCGTCAAATTAGGACAGGCCACGGCCCTGACATATATAGACACGTACGGATATTTCGCTTTCGACAAGGTGACGGCGCGTCTGCTCGACGACAATGGCAAGCCCAAAGGGAATCAGACCTTCTTCGGCGTAGGGCTCAACAGTGCCGCGTGCAGCTCGGTACGCTCCGACTGGAAAACAGACGACCGTCTCGCAGGCGATTTAGCGTCGATACCGTCAGCAACAGGTGTCGGCACAATCCCGTGGGGAACGCCTGCCGAACAACTCGTGCCGGCTCCCGACGCTGCATCAGGCATTTATGCGGCCCTTCCACAGCTCTCACTCTCCGGGATTGACTATATACTCAACTGTGTGGGCGTATTCTCCGGACCGGTGGGTGCCACGGACAGCAATCCTCAGTCGGACGAAGGTTTTACTTTCAATCCGCTCGCTTTTCTCGCCGGCGCCGATTTCTATCTGCGTACGGAATCGGAAATCACCCCGACTCTCATAAACAAAATGACGGCACAATTGCAGAAGAACGGATTCGCCCTTACGACAGCGCCCGACTCAAAAGCCAAAGCTGCCTTCTTCGAGATGACGGGCCAACAGACCGCGATTATCTTCTGCGCTCCCTATAACGGGCATGACGCTAATTTCTTCCTCTACAATACCGCCGACAGCACACTTGGCAACCGGTGGAGAGAAATCTTACGAAAATCGGCCGAATCCGGCTCCGTGCCCAACGCCGATACGCTCTTCGGTGCGCCGGGCAAACCGGAAACGGCCGAAGCAGCCAATTATGTAGACAGGACTCCCGGCTCGCGCGTATCTTCGCGTACGCTTCCGGCAGCCGCCAAACATCCGGCAGATGCCGAACCTGCGCCGGCCGAGATGCAATAACCTCTCATTCCTCTTTTTATCAATCAGAAAAATAAAAAACTAAATCACAATGGAAAAAAAAGACAACCAGCAGCAACTGCAGATTCAACTCCGTCCCGAAATGGCCGACGGCAAATACAGCAACCTCGCAATGATCGGCCACGGCCCCAATGAATTCCTCATCGACTTCATTTTCGCTGCCCCCGGCATGCCGCAGGCTCCCGTTGTAAGCCGCGTCGTAATGAGCCCCGAGAACGCCAAACAGCTGATGTTTGCCCTGACGGACAATATCCGCAAGTATGAGGCTCAGTTTGGCGAAATCCAGCAGCGCGCTCCGAAGACGCCCGGCATCAACTGATTGCCCGTACGTTTTAAAAAGTCTCTCATCTTCAACTGAAATTTCACCCGGTTATGGAAAATAATCTGACAATATATAACAGTCTCTCGCGCCGGAAGGAACTTTTCCGACCGCTGCATCCGGGCACTGTCGGGATGTACGTCTGCGGACCGACGGTCTACGGAGACGCCCACCTCGGGCACGCGCGTCCTGCCATAACTTTCGATATTCTTTTCCGTTATCTCACGCACCTCGGTTATAAAGTGAGATACGTCCGCAATATCACCGACGTAGGTCATCTTGAACACGACGCCGACGACGGAGAAGACAAAATCGCAAAAAAGGCACGGATCGAACAGCTTGAGCCGATGGAGGTTGTGCAAATGTATCTCAACCGCTATCACCACGACGTAGAGGCGCTCAACGTTCTTCCCCCCAGCATCGAGCCCCACGCATCGGGACATATCATCGAGCAGATAGAATATATCAAGAAAATCCTTGATGCCGGCTACGCCTACGAGAGCTGCGGATCAGTATATTTCGACGTTGAGAAATACAACCGCGACCACAAATACGGCAAGCTCTCCGGACGCAATATCGACGATCTCATCTCTCAGACGCGTACGCTCGACGGGCAGGACGAGAAGCGCAATCCCCTCGACTTCGCCCTCTGGAAAAAGGCCGCGCCCGAGCATATAATGCACTGGCCGAGCCCATGGAGCGAAGGCTTCCCCGGCTGGCATCTCGAATGTTCTACAATGGGCACGAAATATCTGGGCGACACCTTCGACATACATGGCGGAGGCCTCGACCTGATGTTCCCGCATCACGAATGTGAAATAGCACAAAGCGTCGCCGCGCAGGGCCACGAGGCCGTACGCTACTGGATGCACAATAATATGATTACCATCAACGGCAAGAAGATGGGTAAATCATACGGCAATTTCATTACTCTCGAACAATTCTACGAAGGCTCGCATCCGCTGCTCACGCAGCCTTACGCGCCGATGGTAATAAGATTCTTCATTCTTCAGGCTCATTACCGCAGCACCGTCGATTTCAGCAACGAAGCTCTTCAGGCTTCCGAGAAGGCTCTTCTCAAGATGCTCGACGGCTATCGCCGACTGCTGAATCTTATGCCGGCCGAAACATCGACAGTAGAGTTGCCCGATTTCGCCACAGCATGCTACGAGGCAATGGACGATGACCTTAACACGCCGCAAGTGATTGCCACGCTTTTTGAGGCTTGCAAATACATCAATCAGGCAACTGACGGATTGATCAAGCTGAACGCCGATGACATCAACCATCTGCGTCATCTCTTCGACACATTCCTCATCGAGATTCTCGGCGTGAAAGTGGGAGCGGAAGCCGACAACGGCAAAGACTCCAAGGCTTTTGAAGGCGCTGTCGACCTTCTTCTTGAAGTGCGCACCAATGCAAGGCTGCCAAAGACTGGGCAACGTCCGACCTTATCCGCGACAAGCTCGCCGCACTCGGATTCGACATCAAAGACACCAAGAACGGCGTAGAATGGTCGCTGAAATAATCCACTGACCGATATTCAAAAAAAGGACTTATCAACACGATAAGTCCTTTTTTTGATCCATAATCTTCGCTGAGAAGAAAATTGAAATTAAAGATTCTTCGGGAGGATTTCCACGTGAAGGACCACGTCAGCGACGTTGCTGTCGTAGGCACGCACTTTCTCTTTCTCTTCCGGTTTTTCCTCGCTCAGATGTTCCCAGTCGCGCAGGTAATTATGCCGCAAACGCACTTCATCTTTCTCCTTCGAAGGAACATAACCGAGAATTTCGTGCGACGCGTTCCAACGCAAATGCTCCGTCTGTGCCAAAACGATCGCAATACGGCGGAATTTCTCAAATACCTCATTATCCATTTCCTCCGCCGGGCGGTAAGCAAGCGAATCCTGTTCCCTCGTAATACCTTGTAGTTCCTCAAAAGTCAAGCCGTTCTTTTCAAGGGCTTTATCCATAAGCAATCTCTTAGTGACTTCGTGCAGGCAGTTAGCGAAATTCTGCCCTTGTTTGCGACGCAGACACATGATGCCGTAATAAGTCGGTGAATATTTATTCTCATATCGCGCCATCCCTCTGACGCTCTCCGGAATATTCTCTTTCTCCGTCATATTAAGGCTATCTATCTCCTCCTTATCCCATGTGGTCAATCCAATTTCCCCATATTTCTTCCGCGCATCCCTTTCTTCGGGCGTCAATGGCACTGACTTATCATATATCTCCTTATATTCGCGGGCTTTCTTTTCGAGACGGTCGTCGATGACATTCTCAAACGTATAGGTCTTGATGTCGAGACCGAACACATAGATAGGTCCTTTAACCTCTTCATCGCATCCGACCTTATCTTGCTTTCCCCCATTTTCCGACACCGTAAACGCCTTCCAAAGGCGATTATAATGATTTATGATCGTGCGGAAATGACCGTCGGAGTCGTTGTGGATACGCACAAGGATACAAAGCCTATCCATGATAGATTGTTTCGCTGTGTTCGACCCTCTCACATCATCCGACCCGGTGTCGCGATACCGTGCCGCGGCCTTGAAAATGCGTACAGCAAGAGTCATATTCAGCTCATCATTATCCGTAGCAATCACAATATATTGCAGTGTCCTGATCCATTTCTCCAGATGAAGATAGAATTCCGCACTCCGGCAATCCATCTTGTGCAGGGTGATAAGAGACTTATCATCGCCACAGCCTTTCAGGAATGGCATCGAAGGATGTATGGCCGGAGCATTGGCGACGAAACTGCCGGCAAGGGCGTCCATATCGCGGTCTACGACGTCGAGATGGAACTCCGACCGTACTGCCTTATCATCAGTACTTCCGGTACGCACAAAGGCGCCGAACTCATACAGGAAACGCGTGGCATCAAGCCCTACCTCGCTAAATCCCACCACGAGCGCGTGAAACGCTGATGAAACCGTCCCGTCGCCTTCTACATCCACAAAATTGACAGGCAGCAGCGCTCCGTTATCCTTCTCCTTCAGCATCTCCACGCCGATATGCGAAGAATCGACCACCTTGACACGTATTTTCCCTGATTCGTGAACGTCTTCTATTACACGATGCACGCTATTGTTTCGCGCATGGCAATAAAATATCACGCGGCGATTCCCGTCGCCTCCTTCTGCAAAATCATTCACCGTCCGGTCATTGACGAGGAGATTTACGGCATACAGATTATCCCTCTCGTTGTCCGACATAAAGATGAAATGAACATTACGGGAAGTCTTCTGTATAATTCGGCTTAATAAATTGAGGCCAAAAACATTACGCAAAATATACTGCTTCCCTTTTGTCTTATCGTTTTTCTCTTTTGACCTGATATTATCCGAATCCACCTTTTCGATATTGACAAAGGTGCTCGTCGTAAGACACTTAAGCGATATGAGTTTGCCGAGTTCAGCATCTTTCAGCGAAAGGAAATTGAAAATACGATTGATTGCCGTGCGCGCTTCCGCTGAATCATCGTCATTGCTCGTTGTACGCACTACCACAATTCGATAAGATTGCGAAGCCTTTCCGCATCCCAATTCTCCGTAATGATCGTTGATACTCTCGGCGAGATGACAGGACGCCTCATTGAAACCCCATATCACGTATGTATCCTCTCGCTCACGGCCATAGTACGATACGAGCCATAACTTGATCGCAGATAGAATATTATAGCCGAAGTGCTTTATTACGAAGAGCATGCTGAGTATCGCGGCAAGGAAATGAACCAAAGCGAAATTGGCCGAGAAAAGCCAGCTCTCATGGAATACTTCGTGAAGCTCGCTGACGTCGCTGTCCAGAAGGAAAATCTTAAATCCATATAAAATAGCCATCGGCAAATTGCCGATAAGCGAGACAGGATCGCCGGTAAACATACCTATGTCGTAGACAACTACTCCATAAAGCCAAATAAAGACAAACGGAAACGCGAGATTTGGAATAGCCTTTCTCTTCCACAACATCCAGAGAAAAACTACAAACGACGCAATTCCGAGCAGACCCAGAATAAGCATCACGACAAGAAATCCGTCATCAAAAGAATAAGACAGATTCACTGTATTGGATGCTTCCTAACACATACGATTCCACCAATCCATAGTCAGGTAATGCGGCATCTGTTCAGCACTGTGGGCAGGTGCTGCGCATACGCTGTCCGCCTGTATAGTCAGCCGGGCACCCTCCGGAGCCTCGTACATCATTATAGTGTCTCTAATCGCATCAGCTATTGTCATAATCGTCTATGTCCGTTCCGAAATTGAGTTTCTCGTTCTGAGGATGCAATCCTATGTTTCGCGTTCATCCTAACCCTCCCAAATATTCCGACAGAGGGCATATCAAAAACATCTATTTTTGACACACCCTCATTTATTCTTCGTTATACCCTACGTCCCTTTGCGGGATTCGGGATTATCAGTCTTCTTTCATATTGTGGAAGACGTTCTGAACGTCGTCGTCTTCCTCAAAACGCTCAAGAAGCTTCTCTATCGCTTCGCGCTGTTCTGCCGTAACCTCCTTATAATCATTGGGAATACGTTCAAACTCGGCAGATACGATTTCTACGCCCGCATCCTCAAGATATTTCTGAATATTGGCAAACTGGTCGAAGGCGCCGTAAACGAGCCATTCCTCATCCTCAACCTCCAGTTCTGCCTCGAAGTCCATCAGTTCAAGCTCGAAATCCTCGCGGGATACGTTCTCGTTGGGCTTAACGTGGAATACGCTCTTATGATCGAAGAGGAAAGAAAGAGAACCGGACGTGCCGAGCGAACCGCCGTGCTTGTTGAAATAGGAACGGACGTTGGCTACGGTGCGCTGGTTATTGTCGGTGGCTGTCTCCACTACGATGGCGATACCGTGAGGGCCATAACCCTCATAAACGATCTCCTTGTAGTCGCTGGCGTCTTTTTCCGTCGCCTTCTTGATGGCTCTTTCAACGGTATCTTTCGGCATATTGGCAGCCTTCGCGTTCTGCATAAGCATACGTAGACGCGGGTTCGTGTCAGGATCACCGCCACCGGCTTTTGCTGCTATCGTGATCTCCTTACCTATACGAGTAAACGTACGGCTCATGTTTCCCCAGCGTTTCAGTTTGCGGGCTTTTCGATATTCAAATGCTCTTCCCATTGGTATCTGATTATTCTATCTTATTGTTATTGTTATTGTTTTCAATCATTTATCTCAGCTGTGCGCCAAGTTCCTTCTCCAGTGTGGCTGTCACCTTGCGCATTACAGCGTCAATCTGCTTGTCGTTAAGTGTCTTTTCGTTATCCTGAAGCGTAAGGGATATTGCATACGACTTCTTTCCTGAAGGCAGTTTGTCACCTTCGTAAACGTCGATAAGACGCACATCGCGCAGAAGTTTTTTCTCCGACTTGCGCACGCACTGTTCTACGGCTGCAAACTCGATGCCCGCATCAAGAAGCAATGCGAGGTCGCGGCGTACCGGCATTGTCTTGGCCAACGCCTCATATTCCGTCTTATGGCGGTGGCTGAGCTTGTAGACCTGTTTCCATGACAACTGCGAGAAGAATACAGGCTGCTCTATCTCAAATTTCTTCAGAAGTTCACGGCGCAGGATGCCGAGCTCGCCAAGGTTCTTGCCGCTCTTAGTCGCGATAACCAGTTTGGCGGTGAAAAATTCATCAGCCGCTTGTGTCATAGTAAGTTCACGCTCGCTGATGCCGAGAATCTTGAACAGATTCATCACAATCCCCTTGAGATCGAAGACGGTAGATTCAGCAGGTTTGCCAATCCAGCTCTCTTCCGACATATCGCCGGTAAGCCAGAGGGCAAGCGCAGGTTCCTCACTGAAAGGCGCAAGCGGAGTCTCGACGGTGGATTCTTTCTCAGGGTCAAATTTATATATGTTGCCAAACTCGTATAGACGAAGGTTTGAGGCTTTGCGGTTGATGTTGTGGCCAATCGACTCAAGGCCTCCGATGAGAAGCGTACGTCGCATCAGCGATAACTCACCGCTCAACGGGTTGAGCAGGCGCACACACTCCTTCTCGGCCAACTGCTCGCTGTCGCGATAATATTTCTCTGCCGTCAGCGAATTGTTCATTATCTCGTTGAAGCCCTGTGCAGTAAGCGTATCGGAAACTATCTGCTGCAGGCGGTAAGAGAAGTCCGTGTCGCCCTGACGCGAGAGGTTGATGTGCATTTCGTCGCCGAATTCCACGTTGTTGTAGCCGTATACGCGAAGAATCTCTTCTACTACATCGCAAGGACGGGTCACATCAACGCGATAGGTCGGCACATCGAGCACAAGCATTTCATCCGTACTCTGGGGAAGAATTTCAATCTCCAGAGCCGTCAGGATGCGTTTTATCAGCTGTAAAGGAATATTTTTACCTATCAGACGGTTGCAATAGTCAATCGAAAGCTCGACGCGGAACGGTTTTACCTCCTCGGGATAATAGTCGGAGATTTCGCCGCAGATCTCGCCGCCGGCCAGCTCCTTAATCAGCATAGAGGCGACTTTTGCAGCCTTCACAGTGATATTCGGGTCGGTGCCACGCTCATAACGGAACGAGGCATCCGTGTTCAGTGCATGGCGACGGGCCGTCTTGCGCACACGGGTAGGATGGAAACATGCACTCTCGATGAAAACGTCGGTCGTAGTCTCTGTCACGCCACTGTCCAGACCTCCGAACACACCTGCGATACACATCGGCTCCTCCGCATTACAAATCATCATATCTTTCTCATCCAAAGTGCGTTCCACTCCGTCAAGCGTAGTAAATTTCTTTCCCGGCTCACACGTGCGCACCACAATTTTGTCTCCCTTCACCTTAGCGAGATCGAAGCAATGCAACGGCTGACCGAGCCCGAGAAGCACAAAATTGGTGATGTCCACTATATTATTGATGGGGCGTTGTCCGGCGGCAATAAGCAGATTACGCAGCCACTCCGGAGATTCGGCCACCTTCACGCCACGCACCGTAATGCCGGAGTAGCGTATCACACCCTCCTTGTCTTCTATCTCTACGGGCGTTTCTCCGTCAGCGCGGTCGCTGTGCCACGACGTTGTGTCGGGCGTGAATATCTCGGGGAGAAGACCTTCGGGATTCTTACGCGCCAGCAGCGCACGCAGGTCGCGCGCCGTACCGTAATGGCTGGCAGCGTCTACACGGTTAGGCGTCAGCTCAAC
Source organism: Muribaculaceae bacterium (assembly GCA_017620885.1). Classification (GTDB taxonomy): domain Bacteria; phylum Bacteroidota; class Bacteroidia; order Bacteroidales; family Muribaculaceae; genus Lepagella. Next base: position 28,217 of record JAGAUF010000062.1, on the reverse strand, counting down.
CTCCAGCATATAGTCGCTCTCAACGTTGAAATAAGTTGCGGCAGGCGTTCCGGGCTTTACCTCTTCCTCCAACACCATAATTCCGTCGTGATTCGTACCCAGACCGATTTCATCTTCAGCGCAGATCATACCAAACGACTGCACGCCGCGAATCTTTGATTTCTTTATCTGAAATTCTTTGTCACCGTCATAAAGCGTCGTGCCGATCGTGGCCACAACCACTGTCTGACCGGCCGCTACATTTGGCGCGCCGCAAACAATCAGCAACGGTTCCTCGCCACCGACATCTACCGTAGTAATGTGAAGGTGATCCGAATCCGGATGCTCCTCGCACGTCAGCACCTTGCCGATAACAAGCCCGCGAAGCCCACCTTTCACACTTTCCACCTCTTCGACCGTGTCACATTCCAGACCTAACGACGTCAAGGCGGCCGCTAATTCTTTCGGTGCATAGTCGAAATCAATATACCTTTTCAACCATTTGTAGGAGATATTCATATTCTGTATCGTTATTTTGCCACAAGGAATTATTTCATTCTTCCGGAGGCTAACATTCAATTATAAATTCAATCAACAAGCCAATATCCTGTATTTCAAGACATTGCAACCACATCTCACATATCCGCACACCTCATTCGGCATCGAATATATCCAACGCGCCCAATTAAAATGCAAAAGTAGCAAAAATTCCCCTCATCTGCAAATTCTATCCCACCTCATTTCCAACATTTCCCGCGCGTTTGCACATTCACTCGAATTTTACTAATTTTGTATTATGATTTTACGTCCGGCCTTATATATGATTCCCGTGGGCATCAGCGACGCTCCGCTCGACGATGTCATCCCGGCAGGGAATATCGACATCATCCGCGGCATTTCCCATTTTATAGTCGAAAATGTGCGTACGGCACGACGCTTCCTCAAGCGTTGCGACAAAAACATTGACATCGATGCCCTGACATTCTACGAATTGAACGGCCATACTCAAGAGCTCAATATCGCATCTTTCTTGGAGCCACTCCGCAGCGGCCTTCCCGTAGGGATGATGAGCGAAGCCGGATGCCCGGGAGTCGCCGACCCGGGAGCTCAGGTAGCCGCAATTGCTCAGCGCGAAGGATTCCGCGTCGTTCCCCTCGCCGGACCGTCTTCTATCCTTATGTCGCTGATGGCCTCCGGATTCAACGGACAAGGATTCGCCTTCAATGGTTACCTCCCTATCGAAAACGATAAGCGAATTAAGGCGCTCAAAGAACTCGAAAACCGTGCCTACCGCCTGTCTCAGACGCAAATATTCATCGAAACGCCATATCGTAATGCAAAGTTCTTCGAGTTTCTAACGGCCCATCTACGACCTGAAACTCTTCTTTGCGTCGCCTCACAGATAACCGATCCTGAAGCGGAATCAATTATCACTCGCTCTGTGGCTCAATGGAAAAAGCATCCGGCGCAACTCACTAAGATGCCTGCAATTTTCCTCATTTCCAAACCCTGACAGCCACTATGAGACGCCAACAATCCACTCCCCCGGGACAATACGTAATCGATTTCTCTGAAGATGCCGAAGCCTCCGTCTCAGCGCCGGCCCATACGGATTCCGCTCCGACTCAATCCGCACCCGAAAAAGCAGACAGTAGGCTTTTTTACATATCATTCGGCTCAGGCTCCAGCGGCAACTCATGCTATCTCGGCACCTCAAAAGGGGGAATTCTCATCGATGCCGGTGTAAACGACGATGATGTTTTCACCGCCCTGAAGAATAACGGCATACCTCGCGAGAACATCAAAGCCATCCTGCTGACACACGACCATACCGATCATATAAAATACGTCTACAAAATACTTCGCACCGGCCGCAACATCCGCCTATATTGCACCAACCGCGTCCTGCTCGGAATACTCCGTAAACACTCCATCTCAAAGCGCATCAAAGAATATCACAACCCGATATTCAAGGAGATTCCATTCAATATTCTCGATTTCGAAATAACGGCCTTTGAAGTGCCGCACGACGGGTCTGACAACGTAGGTTTCTCTATCTGTTTCGCCGGACAACGGTTCGTCCTCGCCACCGATCTCGGCGCAATCCCCGAACGAGCCGCCTTCTATATCTCGCAGGCAAACTATCTGGTATTAGAAGCCAACTACGACCTCCGTATGCTCCTCTACGGCACTTATCCCGAATATCTGAAGGCGCGTATACAAACCGAGCGAGGCCACATGGACAACGAAGCTACGGCGGCCTTCCTCGCCAAAGCGCCTATCTCCACACTCTCCCACATATTCCTCTGCCACCTCAGTCAAGACAACAACCGCCCCGAGATTGCTCTCGCCGCCATACGATCGGCTCTTGAGAGTCGCGGTCTGACCGTCGGTAACAATGATTTCTCCCTTGAAGACCGTCAGGCACAGATACATCTCTCTGCTCTCCCCCGCCTCACTCCGTCACCTCTCTTCGTCTTTCGTCAGAAACTATAATCAATCACTCTACGAACTAACAGCAGGGCGCGCAGAATATCTGCACGCCCCGTTGATTCATATTTTATTTTTAAGCCCCTACCCTCAGGGTATAGTGTACATCACTACGAAGAGACTCATGGCGCCAATCACCATCCAAAGCGTAAGCGCCTGAATCATCGGCTTGACACCCACCTGCTTGATGACGCCGAGGCTCAGACTTGCACCGATTGCGAAAAGCACAGCGATAAGACATTGCTTGGCGCCTACAACAATGCCGTCATATATCGGACGCATGGCGGTCATCATCGATTCCGGAGTATAGGTATTGATTACCATTGCAAGCACGAAGAGGAAGATAAACCACGGAATGCTGACCTTTCCATTACCCTCGCCGCCATTGCGTTTACGGAAAAACCACATCGTGAAAAATGCCAGAGGTATAATCCAGAGCGCACGCGTACATTTGATAAGCGTCGCAATCTCGCACGCCTTGGCACCGTATGCGTCGCCGGCACCCACAACGGAGCTGGTATCATGGATAGCTATCGCAGCCCACGTACCGAACTGCTCCTGCGAAAGTCCGAACAAGTGACCCATCGGAGGGAAGATGAAGAGCGCTATGGCGTTGAGGATGAAGATGACGCCCAGCGATACGGCCATCTCGTTCTCCTTCGCCTTCAGCACACCACCCACGGCAGCAATCGCACTACCACCGCATATAGCCGTACCGGAAGAAATCAAATAGCTCGTCTTCTCGTCAATTCTCATATAACGGCCCAGCCATACGCCCACGACCATAACGAGAACTACGGAAAACACCGTAAAAAGCATACCGTCGGCACCACTCTTCAACGAGTCGGAAAGATTCATACCGAAGCCAAGGCCGACTACCGACGCCTGAAGAAGATATTTCGACAATTTCTTATTGAATTTGCCACAAGGGATTCCGAAGATCAGAGCAAACGCCAGACCTATAAAGAGAGCCACCGGAGGGGTTATTGAAAAACCCAAGCCGGGGAAGGCTGCAAAGGGAATAAACATCAACACAAGAAGGACCCAGTAAAGCGGCTTTGCTATCCGCTCTTTAATGCCGGGCTCTTTCTCCTTCATAATTTCCATCGTTTTTACTTGTTAAGTTAATTATTTTCAGCGTTAATACGCCTGAAGATTATTTTTATTGTTTTATTATTTTATAGTCATATCAGTCCATATCAGTCGGTTATCGGAATCTCAATGCGGAATGTAGTGCCTTTGCCGAGTTCTGATTCTTTGACAAAAATGCGACCGCCGTGATAATCCTGAATAATGCGCTTCACGAGCGTAAGTCCCAATCCCCACCCACGTTTCTTCGTTGTATAGCCGGGAGAAAACACATCCTTGAAATTCTTGCGGGCTATCCCCTTACCCGTATCCTTAACCTCGATAAATACCTTATCCTTCTCCCTCCCCGTCGTGATTGTTATCTTGCCGTGGCCCGACATGGCGTCGACCGCATTCTTCGTCAGATTTTCCATTACCCACTCAAATAGCGGGCGCGACAGCATAACCCCGTAATCCTCATCGCCAAGATTCATCTCTATATCCACTTTCCCGGAGATACGGCTGCGAAGATATTGCAGCGAATTGCGCACCGCCTCGTTAAGGAACTCAAGTTGCATCTCGGGGCGCGAGCCAATCTTGGAAAATCTATCTGCTATCGTCGTCAGACGCTTCACGTCTTTGTCAATCTCTTTCACCACCTCCTGCTCTATGCCGAGAGCCTCAAGATATTGCGTCCATGCCATCAGCGACGAGATTGGGGTGCCCAGCTGATGCGCCGTCTCTTTTGAAAGGCCGACCCATACGCGGTTCTGCTCCGCACGCTTGCTATAAAGCACCGCGAAATAGATTATCAGCACAAGAATCACCATAACCCCAAGCTGAATATACGGATACCAGCTCAGGCGCTTAAGCAATATCGAATCCTCGTAATAGATGTACTGATACGTCTTATCATATATCTCCACGGGAATCACGTGAGAATTGTCCGCTTTCACGGCTTCGGCCGGCGTAAGCCCACCCAAACCCCGCGACAGACGTTTCTGAAGATATTCCCGATTGCGCGGCGACAACTCCTCCATCCCGATATGTTCCGCTGTATCCACCTTCTCCGGAAGATTGAAATTGCGATACTCAAGCACGTTGCCATGCTCGTCGGCTGTCATCACAGGTATGGAATTGTTCTGCGAAATGATATTGAGAAGAAACTCGAAATCGCTGTTCATATCGGCCTGCGCCAGACGCTGCGTAGCCGACGCCCAGATATGCATCCTCTCGCGTTCCTGCTGCCCAAGATCCTTGACGAGGCCATTGCTGATCAGCAAAAACACTCCGATAGCAATCGCACTGACTACTAAAAACGCTATTTTCCAGTTTCTTTGTCCGAGGTTCATTTCTGAAATTTTACTGTTTGCTCTTACCGAAATCCAGTAAGCCGCGCATATTTGCAAGAATTGCTTTAGGCACGGAGTCGTCGGCATTGCTCCCTATCACACAGTCGGCAACCTCCTTCACCTCATCGACTGCATTGCCGACAGCCACAGCCACATCAGCCGCACGGAGCAACGGCAGATCATTGAGATTGTCACCGAAAGCCACGATGCGGTCGGCACCTATCGCCCGGGCCAAATCGCGCACTGCGCGAGCCTTCGTCGACCCCTCGGCGAAAATCTCCAAAAGAGCGATCTCCTCGCCATACGTGTCATGGTAATACATCAATGTGCTGCGCATCACACGCTTCAGACGTTCATACACCTCAAAGGCAGGCTCGGTAGGCTGAATTGCAAAAAAGAGGATAACCTTGTCGAGATGCTCGGGGAGGCGGTCGCTGTCTTCGAGAGTCACACGCGGACGCTTGAACGGGGTATGCAGTCGTTGCTCAAGAAAAGCATATTCCAATTCGTTCAAGTCGCCGATATGATACATATTGATTACCCCCTCTTCAAGGGTATAGACAAACGTCGGAAGGGAGGCTTCACGATAAATATCAATGGCCTTTCTGACCTCATCCTCAGCTATGTAGCATATATTACTGTATTCGTCCGTCGCCGGATTCCACAATGCCGACCCTGTCATGACACATGCCGGCAAGTTCATCTCCACACCTTTCAGCAACGGAGAGACCGTGGCCGGCGTGCGCGCCGTGGCAACAGTAAAACAGGCGCCTTCACGTATCGCCTCATTCAGAAGACGTCGCGTTTCATCCGAAATTTTACTATCCGGTGAAAGCAGTGTCCCATCCATATCGCTGACATACAGTGTCTTGCTCATTCCTCTTTTCTACCCGTATTTACGCCCCCTTTTTTCTTTTATTTTCTTTCAATCTCTTCCCATTCCGCATCGGAAATCTGCGTCTCCCGACAAGTCTCAATCCGAGCTTTCCCTTTTCTGTCGGCCGCTATTTCTTCTTGTGTAAATTCCTTTATCTCTACAAATTCCACATCCTCTGCATACTCTTTCGGGATGATAGGTTCCTCACCTCCGGGCGTGAAACCGTATTCTCTTCTTCCTTCATAGAATCTACCCTCCCTACGGGCTTTCTCCTGCTTGCGACGCGCCTTACGTTCCTCCTTAGATACCGGAGGAACCCCCATCTGCTTGCGGAAGAAATCCTCCGTCTTGCGCTGAGCATATCTCATCAAAAACGGCTGCAACCATCTCCGCAACAGCGGCAACAGCACAACCATTATTATCAGGATTATCAACAATATTTCCATATATTTCAATTTATGCGCCACAACAGACAGCGACACCTTCCCCATCCATTTATATAACGATGAGGAAACGCCGTTATTTTAAAAGCTGTTTTAAAATTAACAGTTTCTGCGTCAATGGAGCATTTTTTTGCCGACCCGCATTTGGGAAAGCACCACATAGAAAATCACGGTCCAGAAAAGACCCGCAATCCCTGTCAAGGCCAAAAACACAACAGCCGCCGCAAGCGTCAGCCACCGGGCCTCATTGCCACGCCAAGACAGCGTCTTCATCTTGAACGAGAAAATACGCAGCTGGCTGACCATCAGCCAGCTCTCCAAGAGTATCAACGGAACGACACACCACCATTCCGTCATCCAATGCGCGCCGGCCTCCACTTGAGCCATATACCCTATCCAGAAGATAGCATTACCGGGAATAGGGAGGCCCACAAACGATGTCTCCTGACTCGCGTCGGTATTGAAACGTGCCAGACGCAAAGCTCCGCAGACGGCAATCGCCAGAGCTATCCATTTCACCCATCGGTCAGCACCGTAATCTTCGAGCGCGAAAAAAAGCGTCAATGCGGGAGCAACGCCAAAGCTGACGTTATCACACAGAGAATCAAGTTCCTTCCCGAGGTCGGAATATGCATTGAGAAGACGCGCTGCAAAGCCATCGGAAAAATCCGCCACAGCCGCGATGCCTATAAAAACCCATGCCCAGTGCGTCCCCGACACTCCCCACAGAAGGTCGCTGCCCATCGCACCGCAGATTATCGCGATGACGCCCGACACAAGATTCAGACACGTCAGGCCGTTTGCAAAATTTCCCTTTATAACGTTCATCTATTTCTCTAATTTTATCCCAATCTATCTCCTTTAACGCTATGTGCGCGGCGGCAGTTTGGCTATCGGCGTTACGCCTCCGCGAGTCTTCTGATGAATCCAAACATCTATCTCACTGCCCAATGGCAGGAAAATATCCACACGTGAGCCGAACTTTATAAAGCCGAGGTGATTGTCGATCGAGGCTTCTTCACCCTCTCGCGCATACGTGACTATGCGTCGCGCCATCGCACCGGCTATCTGCCGCACCGTGACGCGATGACCCTCCGGAGTCTCGATTCCTATCGTACACCGCTCATTATCCGTACTCGATTTAGGAAGATAAGCCGATAGAAAACGACCCGGATGATGCTTCACATAAACAACTTTTCCGTCCACCGGGAACCAGTTGGCATGGACATTCAAGGGCGACATAAACACCGACAGCTGGATGGCTCTACCCTTGATAAACTCAGGTTCATCCACCTCTTCGATCACAACGACCTTGCCATCAACACTGCTCACAACCTGCCCCTTACGCCCTCCTCTATAATGGCGCACAGGACACCGGAAGAAATTGAACACGAAAAGATAAAACACCCCGCAGATAGCCGTAAATACCGCCGGGAAAACAGGTGGCGGCAGAAACAGCCATGCCGGAATATTCAACACCAACATCACCAATAATAGCAATATCAGGATGTTAGTCCCTTCTCGATGTATCTTAACTCTGTGAATATTCAATTATTTATGCTGTAATTTTCACAAGATATCCCGACTTTCGCCTTTTCTGAATATCTCTATTCGGCAAAATTAATCTTTTTTATCCTAATATGCAAATCTTTCTTCTGTCATCTTTTCATCTTCACAGATGTTCAGACGAAGTATTAAGATTTCCATAGACGAAGAAGGAGTGACCCGAAGATCACCCCTCCTTTTATTCTTTACATAACTTTGTTTACGCTATCCTCAACGACGCTTGGATTGCTGTTTCTGCTGCTCCTTCAGCATTTGCTGCTGCTGGCGCTGCATCTCTTCAAGACGCGCCATAAAGCCGGATTTCTTGCGTGGCTTCTTCGCATTCTCCTTTATCTGCTTACGCACTACGTCTTCCTTGATAATCAGACGGAAAGCGTATGTCTGAATAATCGTGATAAGAAGCGAGAGGAAATAGTAGTAGCTCAAGCCGGCAGCATAATTGTTGAAGAATACAAGGAACATTACCGGCATCAGATACATCATCCATTTCATACCCGGCATTGAGTTGGGCTGATTCTGCATATTGATGTAGGTATAGAGGATATTCGTCACCGTCATCAAGAGACAGAAGAGGGAGATATGATTGCCGAAATACTCCGTGATGAAAGGAATATTGCCGCTCCATGAAACTATCGCGTCGGGAGCTGAAAGGTCATGTACCCAAAGGAACGACTGGCCGCGAAGCTCAATTGCCGACGGGAAGAAGGTGAACATCGCAAAGAGGATAGGCATCTGCAGCAACATCGGCAGACAGCCCGAGAAGGGCGACGCACCGGCCTTGCTGTAAAGCTCCATCGTTTTCTGCTGACGAAGCATCGCATTGTCCTGACCGGGATATTTGTCATTGATTTCCTTAATATCCGGCGCCAATACGCGCATCTTGGCCTGACTCTTATAACTCTTATATGTCAACGGGAAAAGCACCAGCTTGATGAAGATGGTCAGCAGCAGGATTATGATGCCATAATTGCTGATGAAATCTCCCAAGAAGCTGAATATAGGAATTATCACAAGGGTGTTGATCCATCGGAAAAGGCTCCATCCTAACGGGATAAGACGGGTCATGTCAAGATCCTCGTCTGCATCGATCTTATCGTCGAGCGATGAAAGAAGAGGATAGAGGTTCGGGCCAATATACCAGTCGAAGCTGGCCGGAACGTCAGCGTTCCAGTCGTAGTCATTAACGATGGCTTTCGCATCAAGTTTCTTAAGATAATCCTGACCCTTGAGCACCTCCGATTTAAAATCCGCCGTATGGAACGGACGCTTGGAGATCAGCACTGAGGAGAAGAACTGATTCTTGAAACCGATCCATTTGATTTTTGCCTGACGCTCTTCTTCGTCATCGTCCGACTCGGAAAGATGTTCCACGTCACCACCGGCAAATTTGTAGTAAAGTCCGGAATTGCGTTCCTCAAACATTCTCCCCTGCTCCTGACGCTTCACATCCTGCATCCAGTCTACGCCCAGATTGCGGATATTCGACTGCGCCACGGCAGCCATATTCTTCTGAATCACCCGGATGCCGGTAACGTAGTTTTCACCCTTCGGGAGCGTATATTCGAGACCCCAATACGTGTCAGGGGCAAATTCAAGCAGCATACGCACCGTGCTGTCGCTGACCTGCACGGGCTTGAAATACAGCTGGGACGTCGAAATGTCCTGAGGCAACGGCAGACGCATCGCCAATTGATTGTGTTCGCCTTCAAAGATGACTACTTTCTTCTTCTGCTTCTTGCTCTCGTCGGCGCTGTATTCCGTATCATATTTCTTAAGCTCGGCGCGCGTGACAGTACCCCCCTTAGAGGATAGGGTCAGCTTGATGGCGTCGTTCTCAAGCACAATATCCTTCTTATCGCCCCTCAGGAACTGCGCGAAACGTCCGTATTGTCCCATGGAGGTGCTCGTCTCACGAATCAACGCGAGACCCTTAGTCCTGACGTCTGCAGGTGTGGCAGCATCTTCAAGCGCCTGCAAGCTAACTTGCTTGCCGTCTACGGTCACGCTACCGGTCAAAGAATCCCCTTTGAGTGTCAGCTCGATACCGGGCGACGACAATGTATAGACATTGCCCGTCGTATCGCCTTCGGCGCGAACACCGTTTTGCATTATATTATCCTTGAGCCACCCCAATTCCGTGGCGCTCAATGTGTTCGCGGCCTGTTGTGATTCCGCCTGTTGAGTCTCAGTCTGTTCCGTAGCTGTCCCTTCGGCGGGTATAGCTTCAGGCTTCGGTCTGAGCCACATAAAGGCGAAGAAGACCGCGGCCATCAGCAATAATCCGGTCAGTGTATTTTTATCCATCTTCGATTATCTTCCGGGAATTACTGTAATTTTTCTTATTGAAGTTTTATTATTTCTTACGATCCTTGCCATACTCTATCGCAGCCTTGACGAAATCCACGAAGAGCGGATTGGGATGCAATACCGTAGACTGATATTCCGGATGATATTGCGTACCGATATACCAGCGCTTCTCCGGCACTTCCACCACCTCCACAAGGTGAGTCTTCGGATTCTCTCCTACGCACTGCATGCCCCCTTTCTCGAAGCGCTCGCGGAAATCATCATTGAACTCGAAACGATGACGATGGCGCTCGCGTACCTGCGTTGCACCGTAAGCCTTCGCCACCTTCGAGCCCTCGCGGAGCGTACAGTCGTAGGCACCAAGACGCATCGTACCGCCCATATTGGAAATGCTCTTCTGCTCTTCCATAAGGTCGATAACGTTATTCTTGGTCTGAGTATCTATTTCTGTTGAGTTGGCGTCTTTAAGACCCAGCACATTACGAGCATATTCGATTACCATACACTGCATACCCAGACAGATACCGAATGTCGGCACGTCGTTCTCGCGGCACCATTTCAGCGCAACGAACTTTCCGTCCGTACCGCGCTGTCCGAAGCCGGGAGCGATCACCACGCCGTCCATATCCTTCAGATAGTCGCCCACCGTTTCGTCGGTCAGTTTCTCGCTGTGTACATATACGAGGTTCAACTTACGGTCGCAATAAGTAGCTGCTTGGAACAGCGACTCATTAATAGATTTATATGCGTCCTGAAGCTCAACGTATTTGCCCACCAAACCGATCGTCAGCACCTCTTCAGCGCTTTCTATCTTGTCGAGGAAGCGATTCCATGCGTTCAAATCAGGCTCGCCTACGGGCTTGACGCCCATCTTTTCGAGCACAATCTCATCGAGATGCTGCTCGTGCATCTTCAACGGCACACGATAGATCGTCGGCACGTCGATGCTCTGGATTACAGCCTCGGGAGCAACGTTGCAGAACTGTGCCACCTTACGGCGCATACCGACCGGAATATCCTTCTCCGTACGCAATACAAGCACGTCGGGCTGTATTCCGACCTGCTGAAGCAGTTTTACGCTATGCTGCGTCGGCTTTGTTTTCAATTCTTTGGCAGCACGAAGATACGGCACATACGTCAGATGGACACACAACGCATCCTTCCCAAGCTCCCAGCGAAGCTGACGAACAGCCTCCAAGAACGGCGTCGACTCGATATCGCCCACCGTGCCGCCGATTTCCGTTATGACGAAATCAAAGTTGCCTGTGTTGCCGAGTATCTTGACATTCCGCTTGATCTCATCAGTGATGTGAGGAACAATCTGAACAGTTTTACCGAGGTAATCGCCGTGGCGCTCCTTGTCGATCACAGCCTGATAGATACGTCCTGTCGTGACATTATTGGCGCGCGTCGTCTCCGTATTCGTGAATCGCTCATAATGACCGAGGTCAAGGTCAGCCTCATGCCCGTCCACCGTCACATAACATTCGCCATGCTCATACGGATTCAGCGTGCCCGGGTCTATATTGATATAAGGGTCAAATTTCTGAATAGTAACACGATAGCCGCGCGACAGCAAAAGCCGCGCCAGCGATGATGAAATAATTCCTTTTCCTAACGACGACACTACACCGCCCGTCACAAATATATACTTCGTATCCATAAAGACCTAATTTTCACTTACTTACATCATCCACCTTCATTCCTCCCCCTTCTTCCCCATTTTAAGCCACAAAATTAATACTTTTTTCCCATTCCCACAAATCAAAATTCTCACCCTTACGCCTTATCCTTCCGCACTATCTATACGTCTTATCCTTCAGCCCCGATGTCACAGCGTATAGACCATCTCGCGGATGCGGGCTGCGAGAGCCGGGGCGCTTTCGCCACTTGCACGCAAATATTCCACGCTGATGGGATCGCCAAACACTATCTCGAAATGCTTGCCCGACGCTTTACACAATTCCGACGGCAAAAGCACCTGCTCGACATTTACCTTCACCCCGGCCTGCTTGCGCCAGTTCGCCACATTATAGAAAAAGCTGCTGTTCAGGGCTTTAAAATGCACCGGGACAATGTCGCGGTCAAATTCCATAGCCTTTGCGACAAACGCTTTCTGCCACGTCAGATCCTTGATTCCCTCCGGCTGCTTGCGCGACACAAGGCCGGCAGGGAAAATCACTATCTGCGCGGCGGACGCATACGCATCATTGATTGCCGACGCAGCCGCACGTCCCTGTCCTCCGAATTTATTGATCGGCAGAAATACGGGCTTAAGCGGCGCAACATTCATCAGCAGGTCATTGACCAAAAACCATATACCCTCGTCGCCGTACAAATCTCCTAAAACAGCTATCAGCGTTATTCCGTCGAGACCGCCTAAAGGATGATTGGATGCGAAAATATACCGTTTCCCACGCTCCAGTTTCTCCAATCCCTGCACCTTGACTTCGATATTCTGAATTTCCAACACGCGACGTGCAAACTCGCATCCCTCGGCAGGATACGCCTCGCGCAGAATCCTATTCAAATCCTTCTGACGGACAAGCCGCTCCAGCAGAGCTGTGACCGGCCGCGACACGAGCCACCGCTTCCCCTTCGGAACACGAGCCTTGAGGATTGCATCAAGGTCTATCTGCATCGGGGCGTCCGGTTGCATTGCTTCGCTCCCTGAATTTTCTCCACTCATCATAATTTGTTTTTTCCAGCCACAAAATTAATCATTTTCCCGCGAATCCGAAAGTCCGGTTACAAGACGCGCAACACATCCGCACGGCACAGAGCCGAAGAAGGCGCTTCGGACTCTCCGAAACGCCTTCTCTTTAAAATCTTAAGTTCTATCGCTTATTTAACGATAAGCTTACGACCCTTGTAGATGTAAAGGCCCTTGTCGAGAGCGCGAACTGCCTCTTCGTCTGCGTTGCGCAGAACACAGATACCGGCTGCGTTGTAAACGTCAGCAGGAGCGTCATTAGCCTCGATGCCTTCTACACCATTGTTGCCGGATACCTGCCAAGTGAAAGTCTTGCCACCAGCGAGGAAGCTGATTTCATTCTCGGAATCGATGAGCACTTCAAGAGCGTCAGCTTCGATTGCCAGCTTATAAGTTCCTTTTTCGATGATGGGAGTTTCAAGGTCAAGGTAGAAGCATTTCTCCTCGGCATTGAAATATTTCACGGGGATATTGATTTCTTCGGGAGTCTCACCTACCTTCGTAAGTGTGATTTTACCACCGGTCTGAGCGATAGCCTCGATAGATTCGTATGCGGGGAAGCTGATGCGAATCACCTGAAGCTCATCGAGCATACCCTCTGCGGGAGAAACAGCCATCTCTGCACCGAGTTCCGGAAGTTCCGGGTCGATTACATACTTGGCGCTTGCACCCGTCTCCATACCATTGACGGTATAATCCTCGGCAGGAGTGGAGAAGAGCCATTCGCCTGCTTCACTGATACCGAAAGGTATCTTGAAGCGTACCTCATTGGAAAGGCCTTCAACGAATTCACCCTTTACAGCATATTCAGTGATGCCGTTGGTGATATGTGCGTAGGCTTTCGGGCCCATGACGATTTCCATTCCCTCGTCATAGCTTACGGTAACGGTCTTGAGATTTTTGAGTTTCGCACCGTTGGCGGGAAAAACGGTAACCTTAAAGTCTTCATTTACACCAATGATGTATGAAAAGAAGAACTCACCGTTACGTCCTGCCGTAGTCTGATAGCAGTTGGCCGGGAATACGAGAGCATAGTCACCGGGAGCGGGCATAAAGTCGCCCACAGAGGGATCTTCGCCTTGCTGCGGAATAGCAGTATTGCAGACATAAAGGAGATTGGGATTCTCTTCCTTATTACCGAAAAGGCCTAATTTGATGAGCTGTTCTCCAGTAGGCTGGCCGTCTTCGCCAAGGGGCGAGATATAAGGCCTGGACATCAGCACGTAAGTATAAGGCTCGGGGAGCGTCATCTCGAAGAGAACATAGCGCTGTGCGCCGGCGGAATTGACAGTTTTCAGTTCAGACTTAAAATACATCTGCGTCTCTTTGGGATCGGGCGTAATGGTGATGCCTTCACTCAGATCCAGAGCTACGAGATAGCGGTAGTCAATATGCTTGTTGCCCTCCCAGACAGGTTCCTCCTCCGTGCCTTCGTTGATCTCATAGAATCCTGCGGGGATATTGAGGAAATATATTCCGGGGGTGGTCATCGGCTCCTTGAATGTCATCACGGCAACATTGCCCTCGTGAGTGATGTTGAGTTCAAGCGATCCTTCACCGTCGCCATATAGTGACTCAAGGAAAGGAATATTGCTGCCATCGGCGCCGGGAGTTCCGACAGGCTCAGCAAAACGGCACAAAGGACCTTCGGGGATAGTGAACCTGAAGGCTTCGAGTTTGGAATATGTTTTTCCGGGCTCGGGGAAAACCGATACATTTGCCACCATACCCTCACACTTAACAGTGAATTCCCATTCAGGGTTGGTTTCAGTCTGTTCAGCGTTGGTGAAGAGGGCGCCGGCGGGGATCTTTACCGTATAGACACCGGGGAGGCTTCCGGGATCACTTGATTTCTGGTAAAACTCGAAATAGGCGGGACCGGGGACATGTCTCGTCTCCGTGAATCCGTCCACAACGTGGGTGTATACTCTCTCCTCGTTGGTGAAAGGGAGCTGGCGGAGAAGGACTCCGTCGCGGAACAGCTGCGCGAATCCGTTAAACTCGCGGTTAACGGTATACGTCCCGTAAATCTCAAAGAAGTTCATACCGGAAGGATCTATATTTACAAGATCCACCGTCCCCGTAGGATAGTGAGAGGGAACCTGAGGCGTTTCCTGTGCGGATGCGGTGACGCCGAAAATCAGCGCCATAACAGCCAGACACAAGGTTGTGGTAAATTTTTTCATTTACGATATTATTTTTTGGTTAAACAATTAATTCGTCACTAAAATCGCAGTATAAATTTCTAATTCATCTATCAGCAAACCGCGGTATTTGAGTTTTAACTTCTATTCGTTGCGATAGATGCCACAAAATTAATACTTTTTCGCTTACATCCCAAAAATAGTATTAAAAATTATTGGAAGCTTCCAAAACAGCAGAAACAACGACGACGGCAACAACGAACCGGCTCACCAATAAATCCAAGGAGGGCGCTCCAAAATCTCATTTTTGAAACGCCCCCCAAAAAGGTTATGAAAATCTATAAAAGTCGCTTACTTGATGATAAGCTTGCGTCCCTTGTAGATATAAAGGCCCTTGTCGAGAGTACGTACAGCCTCCTCATCTGCATTACGGAGAACGCAGATACCGGCAGCATTGTAGACATCAGCGGGAGCATTATCAACTACCACACCCTCAACAGTATCCGTTATACATTCAAAATCGTAAACGTATTCGACAGCTATGCCGGTCTCGGTCTTGAAGAGTTCGGCAGGCGTAACGAGCTGATAATTACCGGCGACGATCTCGGGCTGACCCTCGGCGAGCGTCAGAGTGATCGTATTGTCCGTAGTCTTAACTGCGTTGTAAACCCATTCGGTAGAACGCTCATCCTTCGGATAAAGACGTGCTTCGCCCTTTACTTCAGTGATCTTCTCACCTTCAGGAAGAGTAAGAACAAACTCCTGAGTCGAAGTCATCTTGCCGTCGGCCGGCGTGATGGCAGGCTTGGCAATTTCAACCGGTTGTTCCGGCTCAGCCTCCTTGATGGTATATGTGAATTTGGCTTCTTTGTTGAGCACGTTATGACCGTCCTCAGTAGTTGCTGAAATAGTGTTCGATTCGATAGTGAGCACGTATGTGCCGGCTTCAGTCAGAGGCGTTTCCATATCGAGCAGCAGACAGCTATCGTCCACTGACCAGTATTTCACGGGGATTGTAAGCTCTTCGCCGTCTTTCGTCAGACTGATCGAGCCACCTACCTGTCCGTATTCAGTTGCTTTCGGATAAGCCTTGAAGCGGATTTTGAAAACTTGCAGGGATTCGAGTTCACCTTCGCCGGGTTCAACCGTCAGCGTACGGTCGAGAACGATGGCATTGGGATCGACGGTATATTTTGCCGTTGCGCTCGTGGCGTTGCCGTTGATGTAGAATTTGCCCGCGGGGGTAGAGAAGCTCCATTCGCCGGCTTCAGTCAGAGGATAAGGCAGCTCGAAACGCACCTCGTTGGGAAGGTCTTCTGTTACCTTGCCGACAAGCGCATATTCCGTTATGCCGTTGCTGAGATGTGCGTAGGCGTTGCCCTTCAACGTAATTTCGTTGCCTTCGTCAAAAGTAATCGAGATGAACTCGATATTGTTCAGAGTCTCGCCGTCCTCAGGATAAACTATCATCGGGAAACGATCATTGAAGCCGACTGTATAATTTATACAATACTCGGCATTGGGCTCCATAGAGGTCGTTTCGTCCTCCTTCGTGACATTGACATAGTAGGCGTTGCGAGGAATAACAAGAGAGTATTTTCCCTCTGGAAGCATAAGGTCGCCGGCCTCCGGATTTGACGGATCAACAAAATCGAACGACGTGATATATATCGTCTTGGAATCCTGAGGATCCTTAACGATATAGAACTGCTGGACCGGTTCTTTACCTATCATACCGTTCTCGTCCAGCTCATAGAATTTCGGTTTCTCCATCAGGGTGTATACCACCGGATCGGGAAGAGTGAGCGTGAAATATACATAGCGATTGACTCCTTCAACGATTTTGCCGGAGAGATACATCAGCGGCTCCTTGTTGTCGGGCGTGACAGTAACGCCGGCGCTCATATCAGGAGCTATATAATAGGTAACACGTGAAGAACTTGCCCCTACGAAATTACCGTCACCATCTTTGTAAAGATAAAATGCGCTCGGGATGTGGAGATAATATATACCGGTCGTCGTGATCGGAGTCGAGGGAGTGATGATACACTTGTTGCCGTCATATTCAAACGTGCAATTGTTGTTTGCTATGTCGCCGAAAGACTCCTCGATGTAGATTGAATGAGTCGTGTTCGTATACCACCGGTAGTTTTCCAAATCCGGCAATGTAAGCACGATTTTGTCAAGACGACTGAGCGAACTCATATCAGCCGGTTCCAGTTTCACTTCGCTGTGCGAGCTTCCGGCCACCTTGACGGTAAATTCCCATTCGGGGTTGGTAGTGGTCTGTTCCCTGTTGGTAAAGAAGATGCCTTCCGGCACTTTTACACGATATGTGCCATTGGCGCTCGCAGGGTCGGTTGTCTTGTCCCAAAATTGCACGAGCACATAGCCATAGTCAGCGCGCGAGCCGCCCTCACCGGCATCTACCCACGTAGCCAAACGCTCCATATTGGAGGCGGGGATAATGCGGATCAACTCATTTCCGCGATAAAGAGAGACCCCCCCCTTGAATGAACGATTGATGCTGTATTCTCCGTTGATACGGAATGTGTTCATACCTTCGGGGAAATCGAAGGCATTTACAACCCCAGACGGGCTGTGGCCAGGCAGAGTATCGGCAGGCACCTCGGGCTCTTCCGTCGTCTGCGCTGACGCCTGCGGCGCGGCCATTGTCAATGCAATTGCCGAAAGAATCATCGCCGCTGCGAATTTGTAGACTTTTAACATAAAAATTTTGAGTTTTGTCTCGAACTCTCGTGGGAAAAGAGCAAAGACTATTTAACACTAATCATTGAATCGCGTTTATTATAGCGGTTACAAAACGCTTTCGCGCGCAAAGCTACAAAAAAAAATTTATTTTCCAAAATTTTCCACAAAAAAATCCACAAAAAAATTTTTGATTCACCTCCAATCAAATATTTCTAAGACAATGGGCATAATCGCCGAAAAATTCGTAATTTTGCATTATGGTACTGTCAGAATTACCTCCCGAGAGCACAAACCGACGAGATATCGGTTATATTCCATCTTGGGGCTAATTTCATGTAATTTCATGTAACAGAGCAGTTGCTCAAACCAAAGCACCCACTCCAAATAAGCGCTTATCTTACGCAAATACAGTGGGTTAAATTTTCACAAGGCTTGTGCTGCTCATGTGACAACTCACAGAACATAGCTTGCGGAGAGGAAGGAGGGATGAAGAGGGGGTTCTTGTGCGTCCCGATTGTTTTTGCTAATTTTGCAGGGTAAAAAATCTCAACCCGGATGAGCATGAATGAATTTTCGTCAAAGCCGCACACGGCGGCTTATTTCACTTTAGGATGCAAACTGAATTTCGCCGAGACCTCGACTCTCGGGCGACTTCTTGCCGCAAAAGGGATTGCACGCGCCGACGAAGGGGAAACGCCCGACATCTGCGTCGTCAATACCTGCTCCGTCACGGAAATGGCCGACAAGAAGGGGCGTCAGCTCATCCGTCGCCTCGCCTCGAAATATCCGGAGGCTACGCTCATCGTTACGGGATGTTATGCCCAACTGAAGCCGGCGGAAATTGCCGCTATCCCGGGAGTCGACATTGTGTTGGGGTCAAACGAGAAGCTCTTTATGACGCAATATCTCGACCGCTGGCTCAATGAGCACACACAGCAGGTGGAGGTGACTCCGTTTCGCGACATCAACCGTTTCGCTCCGTCGTGCGAGCGGGGCGACCGCACTCGCTATTTCCTTAAGGTGCAGGACGGCTGCGACTATTTCTGCACCTATTGCACGATTCCGAAGGCTCGTGGGCGATCGCGGTCGGGACGAATTGCCGACCTTGTGACGCAAGCACGCAATGTCGCCGCCGAAGGGGGGAAGGAGATTGTCATCACGGGCGTCAATATCGGCGAGTTCGGACGCGACACGGGAGAGAGTTTTCTCGACCTCCTCAAACGTCTCGACGACATCGAAGGGATAGCCCGCTATCGCATCTCATCCATAGAGCCCAATCTGCTGACGCCGGAGATAATCCGCTGGGTAGCAGAGGAATCACGCGCTTTTATGCCGCATTTTCATATTCCCTTGCAGTCGGGATCGGATGCCGTGCTGAAATTGATGAACCGCCGCTACGACACAGCGCTCTTCGCCGATCGCCTGCACACCGTCAAAGAATACATCCCGGACGCCTTTATCGGCATCGACGTCATAGCAGGAGCCCGTGGCGAAACAATTGAAGAGTGGGAAAAATCGTATCGTTTTATCGAATCGCTCCCCTTCGCCCATCTCCATGTTTTCCCTTACAGCGAGCGTCCCGACACGGCCGCGCTGCTGCTTGGCGGAGCAGTCAGCCAAGAGGAGAAACACAGGCGCGTCGGCGAGCTTACAGCCCTTTCTCTGAAGCGTCAGCGCGCCTTCATAGACAGCTTCTTCGGTACAGAGCGTCCCGTCCTATGGGAACATCCCCACACCCCCTCCGCCCCTCTCCACGGCTTCACCGACAACTATATCCGCGTCACCCTACCCAATTCCGACGCTTTGCCGCCTAACTCCATCACCCCCATAATCCTCACCGAAGCCAATACCCGCGACCTCGCCTGACGCAAAAATCAGTCGAGAGAGCGAAGAGTGAGAGAACTGGCTTGATCGACGAGCGAGGTGTCGAGCGTGGAGAGATAAATGCGCGTAGTGGCTTCCGAATCGTGGCCCATCCCTTCGGAAATGACGCTGATGGGGATGCCCTTGGCTTTGGCGACAGATGCCCAGCTATGCCGCGCCACGTAGAGCGTGAGCGGAATAGTCAGCCCCACCATCCGGCCAATCTTCTTCAAGTTGTAATTAACACGATAGGAGACATTCCGATATGCGTATCGCTCATTGATCCCGGCGCGCCGTATTATCGGGAAGAGATAAATACTGTGGTTTTCCGGATATTTATCAAGTATGGCCTGCATCTCTTTGGTCCATTCTACAGTGAGGCGTTGCCCGGTTTTGCGTCTGCGATAAACGACGTATCCGTCTCTGAGATCAGTTTTACGCAGAAAAGACATATCGATGAAGCTCATGCCGCGAAGAAAAAAACTGAGCAGAAACATATCGCGCGCGAAATCCAGTCCGGGGCTTGCCGACAGCTCCAATGTTTTGATTTTCTTTATGACGACGAGCGGAAGAGCACGTTTTACAGTCTTTGCCACGCCGGTATATACGTGCCGGAAAGGATAACGGTTCTCTATGATTTCACTCTCTACGGCACGGTTATAGACGGCGCGGAGTATGCGGGCATAGAAAGAGCTGGTATTGGGCGAAATTCCGCGATTTCTATGCCATGACTCATATTCTTCCATCAGCGAAGGGGTAATGCAATCGAGCAAAATGTCCTCGTTGTGGCGGAATCTTCGAAAGCTGCGCAACGTGGCCGTATAAGTTTCCGAGGTGCGTATCTTGCCGTTCTTCCTGAACTTACTTATTATTTTCTCCATATAACTGAAGAGAGAATATTCCGTACGGAAGCGATTGAACTCGGCAACAATATCGGCGGCGGTATAGTCGGTCATATCGGTGGCGAAGCGGCGGTCTATTTTCACAAGTCTCTCGACGTCATGACGTATATGCCGTCGGATGTCGCCGACCGTTTCCTCGCGATCATTACCTTTGGGAATACCCACGGCGTTGTGTTTATCATCCCATTCAGAGGGAAACAGTCGGTAACCGGTAGGAATCAGGCCCGTCTTTCTGTCCTTGATAATTTGATAATCGATTGAACCCTTTCCGTCAGCGAAAGCACTGCGGCGGAATTTTACTTTTATGGAAGTCATTTGAATGTGTTTTTGTTGTGTCAGTAAAACAAATGACTTCTGTTGGAAAGGGAATCAGCGGTGTATCATGAGGATTCCTTCCTGCAGTTCCGGGATGCGCTGCAAGCGGCAGACAGCATAGTAGGTAGCCGCACCGATGACGATTTGAGCCAACAGAATCACCCATGCGGCCGCAGGGATGAGCGTCAGGAGCAAACATAGCAGGGTCATAGCGGCGGTGGGAAGCAGGAAGGGCGCCATATCGCGGATAAGAGCGGAGGCCCGGTAGCCGGCGTGACGCCCCGTGATGACAAGGACAACAGCAAAGGTCAGGACGCTCGCCACGAGCTGCCCTACTACGAGGAGCAGGAGCGAATCAAACCATACCGTCGCGAGAATGGCGACGATGAGGGCAACGTCTTTGACGGTCTCGACCACGATGAGCTGGCGTGCTCGTCCGGCAGCCGTAAGATAATTATTGCAAAGCGAAATGAGGACAACAAAGATGCCACGCACACACAATAGCTGGAAAAGAATTATGGCGGCATCCCATTTCGTACCGAAGAGGGTATGAAAAAGGGGCGCGCCTATTACTGCAAGCCCACAGAGCGCGGGGAATAGCATCAGGGCGGTGAATCGGTTGATGCGCTTGACGTATCGCTGCCAGTCGGAGGCGGAATCCTGCACGCGCGCCAACAAGGGAATAAACGTGGCGGTAAGAATCTGCGAGATGGACGCGCTGCCCATTTTGCTCCATTTGTCGGCCTGCGTATATACTCCAAGAGACGAAAGACTGTAAAAGGCTCCGATAATGAACGAGTATGCGTGAAGGGAAGCGGTGTTGAGCATCTGACTGCCGAAAACGCTGCCACCCACGGGGAGAATCGCTTTTAGCGATTTGAAGCTGAACACGAAAGAGGGACGCCAGTCGCCGAAAATCCACAGCCAACCGGTCTTGATGGCTGCGAGTGTGACGTATTGCCATACGAGGGCCCACGCGCCCCACCCGGTCAGCGCCATCCATATCCCGACGACCCCGGAAACGACGAGGCCCACGACATTGGAAACGGCGAGACGTCTGACGTCCATACGCTTCATCAGGACATTGGTCTGAACGATGGCGAGTCCGTTGAGCACGAATGTGAGAAACATAACGCGGGAAAGGGGGATGAGCCGCTGATCGTTCTGAAAAATGGCCGCGATGAGGGGCGCGCCTATCCAGAGGAGGAAATAGACCGCGACACAGACGATGAGATTAAACCAGAACACAGTGGAATAATCGCGCTGCGTGGGTTCTTTCTTCTGCAGCAAAGCCGTCCCGAATCCGGCGTCGACAAAGAGAATGGCGAACGCCTGACAGACAGTCAGCGCGCCCACCAGACCGAAATCCTTTTGGCTCAGAATATTGGCGAGGACGATACCGACAAGGGCATAGAGCAGCTGCGACGCCACCTTGTCGATGGTATTCCATTTCAGCGTCTTGGCTGTCTTGCGTTTTAGCGGCGAGTCCTGCGTCATTCCTTATTCATCGGGATCTTCCTCGGTGGCATCGAGTCGAAAAAGTTTGCCACCCCCCGATTTACTAACGTCGGGCGTGCCGCGATAGTATATTTTAGTCGAACCTATTCCACTGACGCTAAGCGATTCCACCGGCCAGCATCCGATAGAGCCGGAACCGAGGATATTACATTTCACGCGTTGCGCTTCGAGCATATCTGCCTGAATCGTTCCGGTGCCCACCATTTTATATTTTGCCTCGCGAGCAGTACCCGTCAGAGTGATCTGGCCGTTGCCGGTATTGAGAGTGGCGTTGAGCTTCGTACAATTGATGCCGTGGACGATAAGCGTGCCGTTGCCTATCAGCGTGGCCTTGAACGACGGATTGGGGGCCGGCTCCTCAATGCGCGTCACGAGGGCTGACGAAGTGGAGACTTGAGTCATAAAATCGCTGTACAGATGCAGTACGGGCAAGGCCGGGTCATCCACGTCATCCGTCTGTACTTGGATGCGCAGCTTGCCTTTGTTGTTGCTGAAGATAAAGGCATCGGCGAAACGTTCTTCACCGCTCCACGCCGCATAGCCTGTGGAATCGGGAACGCACCGGTAGATGACATTGACATTGTCCTCTATTTCAAGACGGTCAAACTGTCCGAGATTTACCTCGTAGTCGTTTTCGCGCCCGAACATTATGACAGGAAGGAGGAGCGAGAGGAAGAGAATAAGTTGTCTGAGTTTCATAGCGTGTTTATTTTTCCCATTCACTAATTAGTCTACAAAGTATTTACACCGTATTTGGTCAAATATCTCAAGGATTTCCGCCTCGGTTGTGGCTCGGAGCAATGCGATGCGCGTCTGCCGAAAATCGGGCAATCCTTTAAAAAGAGGTGTGGCGGCGAGGTGCCGGCGTATGTGCAGGATGCCGCGTGTCTCGTCGATTCGCTCGATGCTCTCACGGAGTTGCCGGCGCAGCAGGGCGAATTTTTCATCTATTGACAGGGGCGTCCATGATCCCGTGTCGAGTTGCTGACGGATGTCGCGGAAAATCCACGGCGCGCCAAACGAAGCGCGGCCGACCATTATGCCGTCTACGCCGTACGTATCGAAAGCATTCTGAGCCTCTTCGGGAGTGCAGATGTCGCCGTTGCCTATTATGGGAATTTCGATGCGGGAATCCTGTTTGAGACGTCCGATAGGCTCCCAGTCGGCATCGCCGGTATACATCTGCGAACGAGAACGGCCATGCACCGTCAACGCCTTGATGCCGCAGTCCTGAAGGCGCGGCGCCAGCTCGCCGATGATAATCTCTTCAAGCGTCCACCCGAGTCGGGTCTTTACCGTGACGGGAAGCGACACGGCATCAACCACCTGTTTTGTAATGTCGAGCAGCTTGGGAATATCGCGCAACATCCCGGCGCCAGCGCCCTTGCGGGCAACTTTCTTCACAGGGCATCCGAAATTGATGTCGATAAGGTCGGGGCCGGCCTGTTCCACAATCTTTGCTGCCTCGACCATTGCGGGTGCTTCGGGACCGTAGATCTGTATGGCAACGGGGCGCTCCCGGTCGTCGATATGCAGCTTTCGTTCCGTGGATGAAACATTGCGCACGAGAGCCTCCGCAGAGACAAACTCCGTATAGACAAGACTGGCGCCCTGTTCGCGACACATAAGGCGGAACGAAGGGTCAGTGACATCTTCCATCGGCGCCAGCATCACAGGGCGCTCCCCAAGCTCTATGTTTCCGATTTTCATACGCTTCTTTTGGTCAAATTATCTGCGCGGCGCAACAAAGCGCGCACGCGAAAACGTGACGCAAAATTACTGCTTTTTCGCCATACGCCAAGCATAAAAATCATTAAAACTATTATCTAAAAAGGGTGAAAATATATTCTGTTTTTCCTATCCGAAGCAATTTGAGCCGGTTCGACAATAATACTTAAACCGGAGCAAACACGTTTCCTCGGCCTCAACGGAATTAATAGCAGTCTTTTAAATCGACATCCAAAGGTCTTAAGCGAACTGTAAATCAGCGCATTAATAATTGCGATTAAAAAAAGTCGGTTAAAAATTTGGTCAGGGACAAAAAAAGTATTAATTTTGCAGTCGGTTAGAAAAACAGGGCCGTTTTTTCGGAAACGTCACCCATTATCGAAACCTTCGGGGTGTAGCGCAGTTGGTAGCGTGCTACGTTCGGGACGTAGAGGTCGGGCGTTCGAGTCGCCTCACCCCGACAAACTGAAAGTCAGCTTCTCAAGAGGCTGGCTTTCAGCATTTTTATGGCTAAGTACTTGACAAAGCGATTAAAATTTTGTATCTTTGCATCCGTAAATCTCCCATCACGGGATATTTACATTGGTTCCGACCCGCCGCACTGCGCGACGAGTTGGTGTTTTTTGCATTATTCGAGGCCTCGAATGGCTTCGGCATGGCAACGACCCGGAGCGAGACGCGACTGCAGCCGGCTCTATTTGGCAAGATACGAATAAAAGGGAACTATTGACGGATGGGGGGATTGACAGTATGAAAGAGAATAAAGAGGCGAAAATATCCTATTGGGCAGCACACCTCACCACTGTGGTGAGCGTGACGTTGGTCCTGCTCATCGTGGGGCTGATAGCGCTCATCAGTTGTGCGGCACGAAGCGAAACGCAGCGTATCCGCGAGCAAATTGAACTCAGCGCCATTATGAAGGATTCCGTAGGCGACGCCGAAGCAATCCGCCTCGCCGAGTATCTGCGCCGACAGCCTTACACGCTGACGGCCGAAGTGATCGGCAAAGAGGCCGCTATGCGCAACTGGACAGAGGACACAGGCGTGAATCTCGAAGAGCTTTACGGTGTGAACCCTCTGAGTCCGGAGGTGAGTTTTACGCTGAAGTCGGAGTATGCCACGGAAGGAAACATAGCCGAAATTACACGCGACATCCGCGAAATACCGGGCGTCGATGACGTGGCAGTCCCCGACTCGTCGATGGTGTCGGCGATGAACGAAAACATCGAACGGCTCTCCTACATCCTCGGAGGAATAGCTTTGGCTATGATAATCATATCCTTCGTGCTGATAAATAATACGGTGCATCTGAGCATCTACTCGCGCCGCTTCACTATTCACACGATGCAGCTCGTGGGTGCGACAGGCAACTTTATCCGGCGCCCGTTCATCCTCAATAATATGCTTTCGGGCGTATTGGCAGGTGTAATAGCGGGCGTGATTCTGATGGCGGGATTGGCCGGCGCGCCTTATTTCGGCATCACCGACATATCAAGCTACATTCCGTGGGGCGTATGCGGCATCATTATAGCCGCTCTGCTCGTCACAGGAGCTTTAATATGCGCACTGGCGGCCTATATCGCCACGACACGCTATCTGCGCAAGGATTATGACGATCTTTTCAAATAAGAATCCTCTGAGCGGGTCTCGGCCTGCTTCGACAAATTTAAAAGGGAAAATAGATGAAAACGTTTAAGAGGGAAAACAAGGGGGATATACAGACAGGCAAAGGACTGCGTCCGCTGGACGAGTCGCACCGCCCCTTCGAGAGAATCAACTATCTTATGATGGGTGGATGTCTGGCACTGATAATCATAGGGTTCGCACTGATGGCGGGACCGGGAAGCTCGGCCGAAACAGGCTTCAATCCTGACATCTTCAGCACACGCCGTATAGTGGTAGGCCCCACGATGGCCTTCCTCGGATTCCTCCTTATGGCCTTCGCCATTATCTGGAAGCCGAAGAAAAACAAAGAAAACACAACCGGAGAAGCCGAAGAATAAATTATGGAAACACTTGACGCCCTCATCCTCGGTATCGTACAGGGTCTTGCCGAATATCTCCCGATAAGTTCGAGCGGACACCTGCAGATATTCCGCGATATTCTCGGCATCGACCTCCCCGGCGAAGAAGCAATTATATTTGACATCATCCTGCACGCCGCGACGGTACTTTCAACTATTGTCGTGCTATGGCCGATGTTCAAGAAGCTGTGCGTCAGCTTCTTCACGTTCAAAAGAGACAATGATTTCTACTACGTATGCAAGATTCTTGTTTCTTGCATCCCAGTGGGAATCGTAGGCGTTTTCTTTAAGGAGAGCATAGAGCAATTCTTCGGAGGCGACAATCTGACGACGGTGGGCATCTGCCTCTGCGTCACGGCGTTGCTGCTTACATTTGCTCACTTCTCCAATACGGCTGCCGTGCAGCGCCTGTTGCCTGCGCGTCGTGGCCGCGACATCACTTGGCTCGACGCCTTTATTATAGGTATCGGTCAGGCGATAGCCGTTTTGCCCGGTCTAAGTCGCTCCGGAACAACGATTGCAACGGGTATCATCATCGGCGACAACCGCGAAAAAATCGCCTCCTTCTCTTTCCTTATGGTGATTCTGCCGATCTTGGGCGAAGCGCTTCTCGACGTCGGCAAGATAGCAAGCGGCGAGATTCAGCCGGAGACAATCTCCATATCGGCTCTCGCCGTCGGCTTCGTGGCCTCGTTCATCGTGGGATGCGCTGCCTGCAAATGGATGCTCAACCTCGTCAAGCGTGGCAAACTCTTTTGGTTCGCCATCTATTGCGTGCTGATGGGCGTGATATGTCTGCTGTGGGGTTAATGAATTTGAATCAAACTGCAATAGCTTGATTATATGGATTTTATAACGGGAGAAATACTGGCTGTTGATAAGCCGTTGGGATGGACATCCTTTGACGCTGTCAAGAGGCTGCGGGGAGCAATTCAGCGCCGGCTTCACGTGAAGAAATTCAAAGTAGGACACGCCGGAACGCTCGACCCCCTTGCCACGGGTGTGCTGATAGTATGCACCGGACGTGCCACACACCGCATAGAAGAGCTCCAGAACGGTTCTAAGGAATATGTCGCCACGCTGCGTCTCGGAGCGACGACACCGAGCTTCGACCTTGAAAAAGAGATCGACGCCACCTATCCTTACGAGCACATAACGGAGGAGATGGTACGCGAAATCCTGCCTCGATTCACAGGGCGCATACTGCAGATTCCTCCCGTTTTTTCAGCCGTCAAGATTGCCGGCAACCGCGCATACGAACTCGCCCGTAAGGGTGAAGAGGTGAAGCTGAAAGCCAAACCTCTTGAGATTACGGAGCTGGAAATGCTCGACTTTACGCCGCCGTCGCTGACGCTGCGCATCGTATGCAGCAAGGGCACCTATATCCGCGCTCTGGCACGCGACATCGGCCAAGCTTTAGACAGCGGCGCGCATCTCACCAAACTCGTGCGCACACGGGTCGGCGAGACAAAACTTGAGAATTGCCTGTCGCTCGACGATGCTCTCCAGCTTATCGGCACCTGCCCGCTGGAATTTCCCGATTCGCCGCAGAAACCGGCCGGGCTATCCGAGAAGAGAGACAAAATGGAAACGAATCCAACCGGGAAGGAATAGACAAGGATTAAAAGGGTTAATAACGAAATGAATTATCCCTCAAGAAGGGACACAAAAACAGATAAAACGAAAAAATGAAACTGTCGCAATTCAAATTCAAGCTGCCGGAAGAGCTGATTGCACAATATCCTTCGGAGAACCGCGACGAGTGCCGCCTGATGGTGGTGCACGTCAAAGACAAACGTATAGAACACCGTGTATTCAAGGATATTCTGGAGTATTTCAATGAGGGCGACCTCATGCTCTTCAATAATACGCGCGTCTTTCCGGCGCGTCTCTACGGCAACAAGGAAAAGACAGGTGCGTCGATCGAAGTATTCCTGCTTCGCGAGCTCAACCATGAGAACAAATTCTGGGATGTTCTCGTGGAACCGGCGCGTAAAATCCGCATCGGCAACAAGCTTTATTTCGGCGACGACGACTCGCTTGTGGCAGAAGTGATCGACAATACTACCAACCGCGGACGTACGCTCCGCTTCCTTTATGACGGACCTCATAAGGAATTCAAAGAGCACCTCTTCTCGCTCGGTCATACTCCCCTGCCCGACTATATCAAACGTCCGGCAGAGCCCGAGGACGAAGACCGCTATCAGTGTATTTAC
>JAGAUF010000061.1 GCA_017620885.1 Muribaculaceae bacterium | reverse complement strand
TGTTTGTTAAGCTCGACAAGCCTGAATTTATTGGCAAAGAGGCTCTTGCAAAGCAGAAAGCTGAGGGCGTTAAGCGTCGCATCATAGGTATCGAGCTGGAAGGAACCGCTGTTCCCCGTCACGGCTATCCCGTTGAAGCAGACGGCAAACAGATAGGTGAAGTTACCACCGGTTACAAGTCAATCTCCACCGGCAAGAGCGTCGCAATGGCAATGGTAGACAAGCCCTACGACAAACTCGGTACGCCTGTTGAAATCCGTATCCGCAAAAAGACTTTCCCCGGCAAAGTGGTAAAGAAACGTTTCTACGACAAAAACTATAAAAAATAACAACATCTAATACACAAAACCAAAAATGAGCAAAATCATTGAAGGACTCCGTTATTCGGATTCACATGAATGGGTAAAGGTTGACGGTGACATCGCAACCGTAGGAATCACTGACTATGCACAGCACGCCCTTGGCGACATCGTATATGTAGATATGCCTGAGGTTGGCGACGAAGTTACGGCAGAAGAAGATTTTGGCGCAGTAGAATCAGTAAAAGCTGCAAGCGATCTTATCTCGCCCGTAAGCGGTGAAGTAGTTGAAATCAACGAAGAGCTTGAAGACGAACCCGGACTTCTCAATAAGGACGCTTTCGCAAATTGGATCATCAAGGTCCGTCTCAGCGATGTAGCCGAGGTTGAAAATCTCCTCGACGCAGCTGCATACGCAAAGGTTTGCGAGGAATAATCGATTGAATCCTTGAGAAATTCAAAAGGAGACTGAAAGTACAGGGAGTATTGTCAAAACTTGAGTTTTGGCGATGCTCCTTATACGCATCTTTTATTCTAACACTTAATATTTAACTCAATTAGACATCTCATACCGATGAGCTATAAATTCATACCTCACACCGAGGAAGACATCAAGCTGATGCTTGAAAAAATCGGTGTAAATTCAATAGATGACCTCTACGGTGATATCCCCCGGGAAGTGATCTTTACCAAAGAATACGACATTCCCTCTTCTATGTCTGAAATCGAGCTCCGCAAACATTTCCAAGAGCTCGCTGACAAAAATAAATCTCTTACAGTATTTGCAGGACGCGGTGTATATGACCACTACTGCCCTTCTGTAGTAAATCATCTGCTTCAGAGAAGCGAATTCTATACAGCCTACACTCCTTATCAGCCTGAAATCTCACAAGGTACGCTTCAGTACATTTTTGAGTATCAGAGCCTTATTAGCGAGCTGAACGGTATGGAAGCCACTAACGCATCTATGTATGACGGCGCTACGGCAACCGCTGAAGTCGCTTTTATGATGGTAGCTTCTGCTCGTAAGAAAAACCGTGTTTTGATTTCCGATACCATCTCCGAAAATGTGCTTCGCGTCGTTAAGACTTACTGCCATTTCCACGGTGTAGATTTGACCGTTATCCCAGAGAAAGATGGCGTTACGGATTTAGATGCAATCGTAAAAGAGCTTGAGAGCGGCGACGTTGCAGGTGTAATCGTACCGACTCCCAACAAATACGGTATTATAGAAGACTTTACCGGATTTGCTGATGCTATCCACGCTAAGAAAGCTCTGTTTGCCATAAATGCCGATCCTTCGGCGTTGGCAGTAATCAAGACTCCGGCCGAATGGGGAGCTGACGTTGCTTGTGGCGACGGCCAGACTCTCGGTATGCCGATGAATTTTGGCGGTCCGTATCTCGGTTATATCTCATGCACCAAGGCACTTCTCAGAAAGATGCCCGGACGTGTGGTAGGTGCGACTAAAGATGCTGACGGCAAGAGATGCTTCGTCCTGACTCTTCAGGCACGTGAGCAGCATATCCGCCGTGAGAAAGCTACTTCCAACATCTGCTCCAATCAGTCGCTTATGGCACTCTACGCCACTATCTATCTTGCTCTGATGGGTAAGGAAGGTATGCGTGAAGTAAATGTTCTTTCAGCCGACGGAGCTCACTATCTCTACAACCGTCTTATCGAATCCGGTAAATTCCAGCCGGTTTACAATAAGCCGTTCCTTAAAGAGTTCGTTGTTAAGACCGACCTTGACATTGATAAAATCAATCAGCGTCTTCTTGACAAGGGAATAATGGGCGGTATCAGCCTTGGAAACGGTATGGTAGAGTTTGCCGTAACGGAGAAACGCACTAAAGAAGAAATAGACAATCTCATAACTTTGATGCTGGAGGATTAAACAATGAAATACTACGATAAACTGATATTTGAACTTTCACGTCCCGGCAGAAAAGGCTATGAGCTTCCTGCCGACAAGTTCAATACTGACGGTCTGGCTGCAATTCCACAGAATCTTCTTCGTGAAGAAAAAGCTGAATTACCTGAAGTAAGCGAACTCGACGTTGTGCGCCACTATACGAATCTTTCTAACAAGAATTTCGGCGTAGACACCGGTTTTTATCCCCTCGGAAGTTGTACGATGAAGTACAACCCGAAAATCAACGAGGAGCTCTGTGTAATGCCGGAATTTACCTCTCTTCACCCGCTTCAGAATCCGGACACGGCGCAGGGTGCTCTTGAACTTTACTACAACCTCCAGCACGCACTCGCATCGCTGGCCGGTCTTGCCGAGTTTACGCTCAATCCGTATGCAGGTGCACATGGCGAGCTGACTGGTCTGATGATTATGCGCTCGTACCACGACGCTCGTGGCGACAAAAAGAGAAAGAAGGTTATTGTCCCCAACTCTGCTCACGGCACGAATCCCGCTTCTGCAATGGTTGCCGGTCTTGAGGTGGTTGAGGTTAAATCAAAGCCCAACGGCTCAATCGACGTAGAAGATCTCAAGCCTCTTCTGAACGACGAGATTGCAGGTATTATGATGACCAACCCGAACACGCTTGGTATGTTTGAGACGGAAATCATAGAAATAGCCAAACTCGTGCACGATGCAGGCGGTTTGCTTTATTACGATGGAGCAAACTTCAATCCTCTGCTGGGTAAAGTTCGTCCCGGCGATATGGGCTTTGATATTATGCATATCAACCTGCATAAGACCTTCTCGACTCCTCACGGTGGCGGTGGCCCCGGTAGCGGTCCGGTAGGTGTAGCAGCCCATTTGACACAATTCCTCCCCAATCCTCATGTAAAGAAAGCCGAAAACGGCAAATTCTATGTAGATTTCGGCAAGGAAAGCCTCGGAAGCATCTCTACGTTCTTCGGCAACTTCGGCGTTATGATGCGTGCTTACGCTTACATCCTCTCGCTGGGTAAAGAGAACATCCGCAACGTCGGCCCGATGGCTACTCTTAACGCAAACTATATCAAAGAGAGCCTGAAAGACGATTATCTGCTTCCTATCCCCGGCGTTTGCAAGCATGAGTTCGTATTCGACGGTCTGAAGGACAAATCAACCGGAGTTACTACCCTCAATGTGGCAAAACGTCTTCTTGACTACGGCTTCCATGCACCGACAATCTATTTCCCGCTTCTGTTCCATGAGTCGATGATGATCGAACCTACTGAGACAGAGAGCCTTGAAACGCTCGATGAATTTATCGAAGTAATGCACAAGGTTGCAAAAGAGGCACGCGAGACTCCGGAAGATGTAGTCAACGCTCCGCTTACAACTCCTGTTCGTAAGCTTGACGAAACGAATGCAGCCAAGAATCCCATTCTTAACTATAAAGCGCTGAAAGAAAATGCATAGCGACCTTATAATAATAGGTGCCGGCCCGGGTGGTTATGAAACCGCTCTGGCCGCCGCCGGCCGTGGTATGAGCGTTACCATATTCGACGGTGGGCATCTCGGCGGAACATGTCTCAATGAGGGATGTATTCCTACCAAATGTCTCTGTCGCAATGCAGAAATGGTATCTCAATTTAAAAACGGTACTGAATTTGGCATTGATGATTTTACCTTCACCGTAGATTTCGGTAAGGTTATGGAACGTAAGAATGAAGTTGTCGGCAAGCTGCGTGACGGTATCGCAATGCTTTTTAAAAGCGCGAAAATCAATTACGTAGAAAAATTCGTTTCCTTCAAGGATGCGCATACCGTAACTGACGGAGAATCAGAATGGACTGCAGACAATATCATCATCGCCACAGGAAGCACATCCAAATCGCTCCCTATTCCGGGTCACGATCTTGAATGTGTGATGGATTCTACCAAGCTGTTGAATATAGATTACATACCTGAATCGCTTACCATTATCGGTGGTGGAGTCATAGGTATGGAATTTGCTGCTATCTTCAATAGTTTCGGCACGAAAGTGACGGTAATCGAGTTTATGAAACAGATTTTACCTCCTTTCGATTCCGACATCGCAAAGCGTCTGAAACAGGCACTTTCAAAGAAAGGTATAAAAATCATTACCGACGCCGCTGCTAAGAAGATAGAACAGAACGATGATTATGAAATTATTGTGACCTACGAGGCCAAAGGGAAAGAAGAGACGGTGGTTTCTTCAGACATCCTTATGGCGGTAGGACGTGCTCCTCGTTTAGAAGGGCTCAATCTTGAGGCTGCCGGCGTAGAGTATACAAATCGTGGCATCAAGGTAGATGACAATATGCGCACTAATGTAGAGAGCATATATGCCATCGGCGACGTAAATGCCCGCATGATGCTCGCTCACGTGGCCACATTCCAAGGTCTGCGCGCCATCAATCACATTCAAGGCAAAGCAGATTCAATCCGTTTCGACATCGTTCCCTCAGCTGTATTCACCGTACCGGAATGTGGTATGGTAGGACTCACGGAGAAGCAGTGTAAAGATCAGGGTATTGAAATCCTTATTGGTCAAAGCTTCTTCAGAGCTAACGGCAAATCACTGGCAATGGGCGAACCCGACGGCCTGGTGAAACTCATTTTCCGCAAAGATGACGAGCGTCTTATCGGTGCCCACATTATGGGAATAGAGGCATGCGACCTCGCTCAACAGTGCGCGGATATGATGAATTCCGGCATGACCCTTACACGTATGCGAGAAATCATATTCTCTCACCCGTCAGTAAGTGAAGTTTTGCTCGCCGCCACACATTCCGTAAAATAATCGAAAAATCATACTTAGCTAAAAAAGAGTCGTGAGGTATTTTCCTTACGACTCTTTTTGCAATTTGTGATTTTATAGTTTGCTTATAAATAGACTTTATAAGTAACTTAGAATGTTCTTATTTTTTCCCGGAGAGTTTGGTCTGATAAGTCTTGCCGTTGAATTGTACTGTCATCGGGCCGACGAGCGTAAGGTTATTCCCGTCGATTGTATACGTCAAGTCAAATATGCCTGACACCTCCCCTTTTTAGTTTCTTTCGTTGAGTTTTATATTATCCTTAGAGACAACTCCCGTAAGATTTAAGTAGCTGCCTTTGTTCTTGTTGTAGCAGTAACGACCTTTGACGTCTGTACCGCTAATGGTGATTTCCATCGTGATGGGATATTTGCCGACTGCGCCTGTGAGAGTGTAGCTGCCGGAAAGTTTTCCATCGTTTGTCTTCTCAACGCTTTTCTTATTCTTTAGATAATCATCATATTCATTTCCCTTAGGGGTAAAGAACTTGTTGAACAGCTCTTCATCGCTTACATTCCACATAAGTCCGGGATTCCCGGAAATATTGGTAGCTTCAA
Organism: Muribaculaceae bacterium; assembly: GCA_017620885.1. GTDB lineage: Bacteria > Bacteroidota > Bacteroidia > Bacteroidales > Muribaculaceae > Lepagella. Next base: position 4,431 of record JAGAUF010000061.1, on the reverse strand, counting down.
GAGAATATGAGGCACTTCCGTTAGGCTTTAGATTTTTTCCCTTAAATACACCGCTACTCGTGGAAAATGTATCCTCCCAATAAGCCATCCCCATGTGGCGTCTGACTATCCGATAATTTACCTTATAGTATGATCCGGGTATCTCGTATGTAGTATTGTTCTTTACAGTACAACCAAATCTTGCAATCACGTAACGACCAAGCGGGGCGCCAAATATGTTGCCATTGAGCACTCGCCATGATGATACGGTCACATTACTTTTCAGCTCATTTGCGAAATCGAAGGAAAGCTGCTTAATGAATGTAGTATCATTCATACGTGAAGCCAGATTCGCGTCAGCGAGGCCGGCCTTATACATTCCCGTTTTTTTCGCGAACTCCATTCTGTCTTTCGGCCACGCGAAAAGTCCCTTTGAATCAGCTACTTGAAGTTTTGCCGTATCACCGTCGCCTTCAGTTACGACCTCAATAGAAACATCGTTTCCATAATTGATAGTGTAAACGCCATCTTTCTCTCCCTCAGTGATTTTGATGTCGTCAGGATTAAATTTGAGAGCCACAGAGTCGGCAGCTTCTATACCGGGGTACATCAGCTTCAGACTGTCGAGTTTGTTTCCCTGTGCGAGATTTCCAAACTGTAAGGCAAATTCCTTTACCTGTTTGTCACCTCCACAACTTGTAAGCAACGGAATAGAAATGCACGTTGCCAGGAGAATTTTAATGAATTTCATGTCGGTTAATTTTAATTTATACAAAATTAGTATAATATTTTTAGATTAAATAAAAATTTTGTTTTTCTCTATTTTTCAATTGATTCATATCGCTTACGTCACCTTGCGTACCTCACAGAAAATGATTAATTTTGCGTCATAAACAGATTTAGCACATAACTATGAAAATAAAAATATACACCCTTGCAGGGATAGCTCTTCTTGCCTTGTCAGCATGCTCAGGGACAGAAAAGACGGAAGAAACCGTCGCTGATATAACAGCAGCTCAGATGATGGGACGTGAAGAAGCCCGTAAATATCTCAACCGTCCATGGAAAGATACTCTTGAACTGCAAAGACAGCTCCTTCAGTCACGCGCAAAGAAAAGTGAATTTGAGATGAAAAATCAGAAGAGACAAGCGGAGGCATACGATTCCGCTTTCGTAGGAACATTGAAAACGGTACGTCCGGAACTTGCTGCCGAACTGGAGAAACATTCATCCAAATGATAGAGTACATAGACGGCAAGCTTGCCGGACTTACTCCGGCAGAAGCTGTAATAGACTGCTACGGAGTCGGATATGAGATAAATATTACACTAATAGATTATAGTGAGCTTCAAGGTAAAGAACGTGCAAAGCTCTATATCCACGAGTCAATACGAGAAGACGCACATATTCTTTTCGGCTTCATCACGAAGAGAAGTCGCGAGATATTCAGATGTCTTATAGGAGTAAGTGGTGTCGGGCCGTCCACAGCACGACTTATTCTATCCTCCCTTTCAACTCCGCAAATCGAATCGGCCATAGCTTCCGGCAACGATTCTCTCCTCAAAGGTGTGAAAGGAATTGGCGCAAAAACGGCTCAAAGAATAATTGTAGACCTCAAAGATAAAATAAAAGTGGCTGACTCTTCGTTAATATCAAGTCAGCCTATCTCTTCGGAGACCTTCGACGAGTCGCTCGCGGCGCTTGTAATGCTCGGATTTAATGCCACGCAATGTAAGAAAATCCTTAATAAGATTTTCGCTGAACATCCTGACACTACCACAGAAAGCGCTGTCAGACAGTCAATAAAGATGCTTTGACATCTCCTCATGTCGAGGAGAAAAGAGGTGGCTGACGCTGCGGCATAATGAAACAACTTGAAAAACGACACTACAATCTACTGAGTTGGACAGTGCTGGTAACGGCATTGCTTGCTTCGGTGTTTTCGTTTTCGTATGCCCAATATTATAAGTCTCAGCTTGATCCTCCCCCACCCGCACCTGCTCCGAAACCTCTCAACAGGCCTGTTTCAAACGACAGCATTAAGACTATTTCACCAGTCAGAAAGACGCTGCCGGAAAATTATGACGATTATGCAGGCGATAAAGAATATGCCGCCGACCTTCGTAATCCGTCTAATATCAAGACAGAAGTAGTCTATGATCCGGACGCGGGTATGTATGTGATACATACCAAGCTCGGTGACCACGACATCGTAACTCCCTATATGATGTCGAGCGATGAATATAATTCAGTGGCTAATCGAGGTGAGCTTTTTGATTATTTCCGTCAGCGCAATTCTGAAAGTTACGAGAAGAAAGACAAACAGCCTTTCAATATTTTCGATATGAATTTTTCTCTTGGGCCTCTGGAAAAAATCTTTGGCCCCGGCGGAGTTCGTCTTACCACGTCGGGTAATATACAGCTTTCTATGGGCATAAAGAGTAACAAGACCGACAACCCGGCTCTTTCTTTACGCTCTCGTCGCAAAACATATTTCGATCTCGACAATAAGATTCAGGCTACTATCAATGCGTCAGTCGGCGACAAGTTGAAATTCAATATGAATTACAACACGGATGCCACGTTCGATTTCGATTCGCAGAAACTCAAATTACAATATGAGGGTAAAGAGGATGAGATAGTTAAAAATATCGAGGCCGGAAATGTTTCTATGTCCACGGGGTCAAGTCTAATACGAGGAAGCTCCGCACTCTTTGGTGTAAAAGCAAAACTTCAGTTCGGCAAGCTGACACTTACCGGATTGGTTTCGCAGCAGAACTCCGAATCCAAAACAATAACGACTCAAAACGGTGTGCAGGCCACGAAATTCTCCATCAAAGCGGATAATTACGACGCCAATCGCCATTTTTTCCTCGCCCAGTATTTCTATGACAATTACGACAAATTCGCTTCCAAGCTTCCCCATGTATCCTCGGGTATAAATATCACACGAATCGAGGTATGGATTACCAATAAGACCAACAATTACAATGAAGCGCGAAATCTCGTCGGATTTCAGGATATCGGGGAGAACTCCCGTATGGCCAACAATTATTGGAGTCCCAACACTTCAATTTCCGTACCTTGCAACCAATCAAACAACCTCCTAAATATAATCAAAAACGATTATCCGGATGCCCGTAACATCAATCAGGTTACACAGACACTCGAACCATTGGCTGCATACGGCATCACAGGCGGTCGCGACTTTGAAAAAGTAGAATCAGCCCGGCTGCTTAAAGACAATGAATATATCCTTAATTCTACTCTCGGATATATCTCCCTCAAATCATCACTCTCAAGCGACGAAGTACTCGCCGTGGCTTTTGAATATACCTATCAAGGGAAAGTATATCAGGTCGGCGAATTTTCAAGCGACGTATCGAATACTACGCAATCACTTTTCGTAAAAATGCTTCGAGGCACGACGATTTCTCCTAAACTTCCTATGTGGAAGCTGATGATGAAAAACGTCTATGATCTCGACGCATACCAGCTTTCGCAGAAAAATTTCAAACTCAATATCAAAGATCTGAGCGACACCACAGGTACGGAAATAGTCTATCTTCCTGTTTCTCCTATTGCCAATCAGCCCCTCCTCCAAGTGATGAATCTTGACCGCATAGACTCTAATCAGGAATCCAATGCAGACGGTTTCTTCGATTATATCGAGGGATATACAGTACAATCGCAACAAGGCAGAATTATCTTCCCCGTGGCGGAGCCGTTCGGTCAAAATCTCGAAAATAAGATTGGCGATCCTGCAATCGCTGCGCCATACGTATATAAGGAACTTTACGACTCTACGCTCGTCGTGGCACGCCAGTTTGCTGACAAAAATAAATTCTCTCTCGTCGGAGAATATCAGGCGTCAAACGGAACTCAGATTCGACTTGGAGCAATGAATGTGCCACGCGGATCCGTAATTGTAGAAGCGGGAGGTGTCGAACTTACTGAGAACAGCGACTATACTGTGGATTATACTATGGGTATTGTCACTATTACCAATCAGTCGATTATAGATTCGGGAACAAACGTCAGCGTTCGCCTCGAAAATCAATCTCTCTTCTCGATGCAGCGCAAGACTCTTCTCGGTCTCGATGCCCAATATAAATTTAATAAGAATTTCACTCTTGGAGCCACTGTCATGCACTTTTCAGAAAAAGCCCTGACAGAGAAAGTCAATATCGGCGACGAGATTATCAATAATACTATGTGGGGAGTAAATCTCAGCTACAATAAAGAATTTATGTGGCTCACCAACCTTCTGAACAAGGTCCCTACTATCAATGCGACGGCCCCGTCATCGCTCAGTGTAAACGCCGAATTTGCTCAGCTTGTAGCACATAAACAGCCCACTGGATCAAACAAAGGCTCAAGCTATATCGACGACTTTGAATCAACGCAGACCGGACTCGATATGCGTTCGCCATACTCGTGGTTCCTCGCCCC
>JAGAUF010000060.1 GCA_017620885.1 Muribaculaceae bacterium | reverse complement strand
GTCGCCTCCGGAAGCCCCGTCGCCCAGAACTCCGAGGGGATGTCGACGTCATACGCGCGGACCGCCGTCACCTCGTTCAGGTCGTAGACCGCCGACATCATCGCGATAGTGTCGGCCTTCGCCTCGTCAAACCGTTCCGTATCGCTCATCAGCACCGGATACATCACAGCGCACTTGCCTTCCAACTTCATATCATCCCACGAATGTGAGTATCTTTCAGCTTTCTTGCCGTATCTGAGCTGGAAAAAACGCTCTTTCCCCTGATTGTCGCAGGGATTATAGACAATCCATTCCATATTATAGAACGGCACTCTTCTTATGTTTCTTTCGGCATTTCTTTCCTTCATTTTAAAATGATAGTTACATCCATCATATATATTTATTTTCTCGGAAAGACCATAAGTAAAACAATCAAAATCAAACCTTTTTTCACCTTCTGTTACACCGTCTATTCTGTATTTGAATTGCACATTGTTTTCAATCGGAGGATATGAGTAAGCAATCATAAAATCCAACCACCAGTCCAATGCGTTATTCCCAACATCAGAACGAATCACATACCATTCCGGGTCACTGCATGGAACATTGTTGATGTCAATGAAAAGGCTGCCATTATTCATCCGTATGTCTACACTTGATGAGGAAGCTCCTGAATCATACGCTGAGACAATCTCCCTTGATATTTCAGTCCATGGATTGTCATACATCTTTGCGCACATATATACGCAATTAAGCAACATAACTATTGCGAATAATAATCTCTTTCCCATATTTCTTCAATATTTGATGATTTCTTGGTTAGACAATACTTCCAAATCCACATCTTCCCCGATCCAAGACCACGGCCGGATATCGTATCCCACTGATGTCACAACACAATGCTTAGCCTTCTCATTGTCATCAAAAAGCCTGTGAGTCGGCAGGTCAGTTGTCATAACAGGTTAGAGTTTTAAAAATACTCGGCTGCAAAGGTAATGAAAGTTTTGGGAAATTCCAAATATTTCGGGACTTATCGGTGATTTTATTTTTGATTATGCCGTATTTTGCATCAATTTCTTAGGGTGTGTTTTTTTATTTGAATCGATTAATTCTCTGTTGCTTGTATTTGTTATCGTTTAATTATAAACCGGCTCTAAAGTGTAAAGGGAAAAATTTCTGTTTTGATGTAGGAATCAGTGTGAATGTCGCGGGCGAGCCATGTCAGCTGTTTCTTGGCGAAGACGCGTGTGTTTTTCTGGATGCGTGCAATGGCTGTTTCAAGTGTCATTTCCCCGTCAAAATATGAGAAAAGTTCTTTTAAACCTACTGTGTTGAGGGAGTTGAGCCCGCGCAAGGGATAGACGCGCCGCGCTTCTTCAATGAGTCCGTTCTCTATCATTTTTTCCACTCGGCGGTTGATTCGGCTGAAAAGGGTTTCCCGTTCCCCTTGCAATATAATTTTACGAATGTTGAACGGTCGCGTTTTGCGCTTTCCGGTAAGAAGGGATGAATAAGGTTTTCCGGCTGCAAGAGAGATTTCTACAGCGTGAAAGATGCGTTTGATGTTGTTTCGGTCGATTGTCCGGGCCGTGGTAGGATCAAGTCTCTCAAGACGTTCCAGAAGCCAGCTGTCTCCTTTTTCGTGATGAAGGATTGCCAGCGCGTTTCGCAATACTTCGGGTACGGTGGGGAGTTCGTCGATGCCATAACACAGGGCGTCAATATATAGCATTGACCCTCCGCACACGATAGCCGTGTCTCGTTGCCTGAATATTTCATCAATGATGCGTAGGGCGTCTTCCTCAAATTTGGCAGCCGAATAGTAGTCTGTAAGAGAGAGACATCCCATAAGATGATGCTTGATGCCTTGTCTCTCGGGTTCGGAGGGCTGTGCCGTCACTATCGGGATGTCGCGATATAGTTGCCGGCTGTCGGCGGAAATGATTTCCGTATCGAGCTGCCGGGCCATATCTATGGCAAGGGCCGACTTCCCGGAGGCAGTCGGCCCTGTGATGACTATAAGAGTTTTCTCAGCCACGTGGCACGATTATTTCTCAGCCACGAGGCGGCAGATATTTACGATGACCTCTGACGCCTTCTCCATAGAGGGGACAGGCACGAATTCGTAGCGGCCGTGGAAATTAAGACCGCCGGCGAATATATTGGGACAGGGGAGACCCTTGAATGAGAGCTGCGCGCCATCCGTACCGCCGCGAATGGGCTGTACTTTCGGCTCGATTCCGGCCTCGCGCATAGCCTCTTTTGCAAAGTCCACCACATACATGACGGGTTCTATCTTCTCGCGCATATTGTAATATTGGTCAGCCATTTCAAGCGTCGTGCTGCCGGGGAATTCGGCGTTGATCTTGTTGACCAGATGGGAAATTTCGCGCTTGCGGCTTTCGAAGCGGGCGCGGTCGTGGTCGCGGATGATATATTGAAGTGAAGTCTGTTCTACGGTTCCTTCAATTCCGACAAGGTGATAGAACCCTTCATAGCCCTCAGTGTGTTCGGGAGTTTCCCAACGCGGCAACATACCGATGAACTGATTGGCCACCCGGATAGAATTTATCATCTTGTTTTTGGCAGTTCCGGGGTGTACGTTACGTCCTTTGATGGTGATTTTCACTCCGGCAGCGTTAAAGTTTTCATACTCCATCTCTCCAATCTCGCCTCCGTCCATTGTGTAGGCAAATTCGCATCCGAAACGTGGCACGTCAAATTTATGCGCGCCCTTGCCGATTTCCTCGTCGGGATTGAAAGCGATGCGCACTTTGCCATGTTTGATTTCCGGATGAGCCTGCATATATGCCACAGCCGTCAAAATCTCTGCTATGCCCGCCTTGTCGTCGGCGCCGAGAAGCGTCGTGCCGTCGGTCACGATCAGATCCTGACCCTTGTATCTCAGCATTTCGGGAAATTCAGCCGGATCAAGGTAGATTTTCTTCTCCTCGTTGAGCGTGATGACGCTGCCGTCATAATCCTTCACGATGCGCGGTTTGATATTCTTGCCGCTCATATCGGGAGCCGTATCCACGTGGGCGATGAACCCTACTGTCGGAACCTTCTTGTCGGTGTTAGCCGGAAGAGTGGCCATCAGATAGCCGTTGTCGTCGAGCGTGATCTCTTCGAGTCCCATCTCTTCGACTATCTCTTTCAGATGCTTGACAAATACCATTTGTCCCGGGGTGGAGGGCGTCATATTGGTCATATCGTCGCTCTGAGTGTCATATTTCACAAAGTCTAAAAATCTATCGACTACGTTCATGGTATCGTTTATATTTCGATGTTTTATTGTTTTCGCAAAATTACAAAAAACATTCCTATCCTCCAAATCAACAGTGTTTAAATCGACTTAAAAAGCTTTTTATTCGGTATAGGTTAAGCTGGTGTAGTTTTAAGGACTTTATTGTCAAGAGGATATAGATTAATAGAATATTTTGAATATTTTGACAATATTGGAAAACAATTTTTACTCTGCACTTGTTTTATAAATGTAAACAATTTTATAAATTGTGAAAGATGTAAAATCTATATATTTTTAAATGTATAGATTTTATTTGGATTTTTCCATAGTGTCACTTTATTGTCTGACAAAATGAATTGCCGGCAGGTCCCTTCCCATCCCGATGTATCATTCTGTCTTTCGTGACGCTATTTCACCAATGAGGGAAAACACTTAATCAAATTGTTAATAATGATCCCTTTGAGTTGGTACAAAGGGAGAGCCACCGGGGAGTCGTGAGACCCTCCGGTGGACTTGTCATTAGGCTATCCTGAAGCCGGTTATACTTCGGGAGTGGCCGGTTATACTCCTATGCAAAATAAGGCGCATCCGTCGTGAATGCGCCCTATTGGGAAATCTCAACTCCCCCCGATTTCAGGGATTGTAAAGGTCTTTGTTGTAATAGTCAAGGATGTCGTTGGCGGCTTTGAGCGCGTTCTTGGCGCGCGAATCGGGATTGATACGCAACGCTTCGAGATAATCGTTGATTGCCGCCGCACGGTTACCATTGCCAAAATAACGGAGACCGCGTAGGGTCAGAGCTTCGTCGTCTTTCGGATGCTCGGCGATATAATCGGTCAGAAGCTGTATGGCCTCCGGAGCGTCCATCGACTGTATTTTTATCTGTATCTCTTTTAAAGTCATAGCTTCCTTTTTTATTTGAAACGTTTCAAACCGCCTTTGGGTTGAGACAGTCTATTTTTTCACTGTAAAATTGTCGGCGGCAAAATAAGCCGGAGTGTTCATACCCCATTGTCCGACGTCGGTGGATTCCATAGTGAAATAGATGCCTGAAACGGTGCCGAGAGGCGTGAGGTCGAATTTCTCCCACGTCTTGACGATACCCTCTTCTGCATTATCCGTCGTGCAGTCAGCAAGGTTGAAGCGTGCCGTCGTTTCGCCGGTGGCTGTCACGCCGTGAGCGATAAGAGTGAAGCGGTCGCCCTTGGCAAATTTCTTCGCGTATGCATCGCCACGGGTCATGCTGTAATAAGCGTATGCGGCGTTGGTGATGTAGATGCACTCAGGAGTGAATTCAGTGCCGTCGATCTTGGCGATAGAGCAGCTGCGATCAGCGAAAGCGAGATCTTCGCTCTCCGATGAGTTCCAGTTGGCCACCATATACGGAGTCCCTTTTCCGGCCATACCGCCGGCTGTGATGACTTCAAACTGATGGTCGTACATCGGTTCATAATAGTCCGTGTCGATGATTTTGGCGGCTACGAAGCCCTGCGAAGTGCTCCATTCCGTCCACTGGTGAGAGAAGGAAAATTCTCCGAGGCTGAGGTTGCCGGCTTGATTCCATCCTTCCCAGATGTCGTCGGTGTCGAAGGTGATGCCGGTGATTTCGATTACTTGAGTTTTGTCCGTTTCGACGGGATCGTCGTCTGAACAGGATGTGAGGCCGAACATTATGATGGCGGCCCCCATAAATGCGATACTTCTTAGTAATTTCATTGTGTTTAAGTTTAAATTAGAAAATAGGATTAACGTAAATGAAATAACGGTGCGTTTCAGCCGGAATGTGAGATGCACAGATGTCCGGCACTTACCGTTTCTCCCATAAACAGCCCCGCGAGCGAATTGAATTTCTCCGGATTTTCCGTTGTGAGATATTCCACGCTTCCGCCCCGGCTGCATTTGGCTTCCATCTCGGGATGACGCAAAAGGTAATTGCGCAGGCTTTCGCCCACTATTTCTCCCTGAGCTATGATGGCGACGCCGGCGGGAGTATATTGGCGAATCTTTTCTATCATCAGGGGGTAATGCGTGCACCCCAAGACGAGGCTGTCAATTTTGCTGTCGCGTATAAACAGCTCCTTGAGATATTTATGCACGAAATAATCGGCTCCCGGCCCCGACGATTCATTATTTTCTATCAGCGGAACCCACATCGGACACCCCTGCTCCGTGACGTGCATCTCCGGAAACAGTTTCGTGATCTCAAGCGTATAGGAATGGCTGACTACTGTGCCCGGCGTCGCAACTATACCGACGTGTTTCGCTCCCGTCTGGCCGAGATGCTCTACTGTGGGACGAATTACCCCGAGCACCCGGCGGTCCGGGTCGAGATGTGGCAAATCATTCTGCTGAATTGACCGCAGCGCCTTTGCCGACGCTGTATTGCAAGCCAAAATCACAAGATGACATCCGCGCGAAAACAACTCGCGGACGGCATCGAGCGTGAATTGATACACCAGCTCAAAGGAGCGCGTCCCGTAAGGAGCGCGGGCATTGTCGCCGAGGTAGAGGTAATCATATTGCGGAAGCACCTTACGTATCCCTTTCAGGATAGTAAGGCCTCCGTAACCCGAATCAAACACCCCGATTTTTCCCGGGGAAGCAGGATAAACCGGAGTGTCTGTAATGTTGTTTGTGCCTCTATCGGCCATTCCTTGTGCAGTTTATGGCTTATTTAGCACCAAGACCGAGTTTGGCTCTTACTTTGGCTGTAACATTCTCCACAGGATCCTGATAGAAAAGCACCAGCTGAGGATCATACATCTGAATCATGGAGTAGCCACCCTCTTTGCCTACAGCTTCGATAGCCGTGCGCACTTTGGAGATGATAGGAGTCATTTCGTCATTGTTCATCTTCTGAAGTGACTGCTGCACCTGCTGCTCAAACTGAGCGAGCTTCTGCTGGAATTCGGTGAGCTCTCTTGTCTTGCGCTCCTTGATGGCGGGAAGCTCATCTTCCTTCATATTCTGATACTCGTCGTATTTGCGCTTCATCTCTTCGCCCAGCTTCTGATATTCGCTTTCATAGCGGGTCTGAGCCTCTTCAAGTTTCTTCTGAGCGGCTGCCGTCTCGGGCATTGCTGCAATAATCTCATTTACGTCCACGAGCGCTACCTTAATTGTCTGCGCGGATACAAGCATAGGCACAGCCAATGCGATTACGATTAAAATTTTCTTTAACATCGTTGTTATTTATGTTTTAGTTTTTTCTATTTATATTTCTGCTTAAATTATTCGCCGGATGTTCTTTACAACTTTATTTTGAATATCCGAGCTTGGCCAGCACATCATTGCTGATGTCGATACGCGGCGAGGCGAAGACGATGCTCTGCGACGATGCACGGTCGAAAACGGTCTGATACCCTTTCTCCTCTGCCACTGTTTTGACAGCGTTATAGACGTCTTCCTGAATCGGCTTCATTAGCGACTGGCGCTTCTTGTAAAGCTCACCCTCCGGTCCGAAATATTTATATCTCAGCTCCGTGGCCTCTTTCTCCTTCGCTACAATAGCTTCCTCACGTTTCTTCTTCTGCTCGTCGGTCAGAAACACGCGGTCGGCTTCATACGATTTATACATCGTCTCGGCTTCTTTCGTCAGTTCGCTCACCTCGCGTTCCCAGCGAAGCGACTGCTGATTGAGCTGTTCGTTGGCCATTTCGTAGGCCGGTACATTGCGCAGGATATACTCCATATCCACCAATGCGAATTTCTGCGCGTTGGCCAGTCCCAGACCGGCTATTGCCAAAAGCAGTGTTAAAACTATTTTTTTCATACTTTTCTTCTTTTTCTTTTCGTTTGTCCTGAATATATGACCCCGCCGGGCCTTCAAGGTTTAAACGTTGTGCGCCATCCTTTTGTTTTGATGGCTCTTTTGCTCTCCCTTCCTCTGCACTCCTTATGCGTCTATATCAGAACTCCTGACCGAGGATGAAGTGGAACTGACTGCCACCTTTGTGGCCCCATACCTTGTCGAAACCGTAACCCCAGTCTACGCCGAGGAAACCGATAACCGACAGATAAATACGTGCGCCCACTCCGGCACTACGCTTGAGATTGAACGGTGAGAAATCCTTGACCGATGTCCATGCATTACCGGCTTCGGCGAATACAAGACCGTAAATCGTGGTAGACGGCTGAAGCATAAACGGGAAATGAAGCTCCATTCCGAATCGCCCGTAGGCATATCCCTCGTAATAGGCCGGCGTGAACTGACCGTTCTCATATCCGCGCATACCGATAGTCTCTGTCGCGTAGGTATAGCCTCCCGTCATACCGTCACCTCCGAAGTAGAATGTCTCGAACGGCGTTTTCAGATATTTGTTATACGAGCCGATCAATCCGAAGTCAGCACGCGTCATAAGAACGAGCGTCCACTGTCCGTCCGGATCGGTGAGCGGTGTATATGTCTTGCTCTTGAATTTGAATTTCCAATATTCAATCCATTTGTACAATTCCTTCTTGGCGTTATCTGCTTTCGGTGAATTGGAGTTGGCCAATGTGGAAAGCGTGCGCCAGTCTTTTTTGCCGAACAGACTTGCCGGAGGTGTCGTGGAAAATTCCAGTGAGAACTGTGAGCCACGGCGAGTGTAGAATGGGTTGTCGGTAGAATTGCGCGACAGATTGAGCGACAACGTCAGAGAGTTGGACGAGCCGTTCTGCATATAAATCAGATATTCCCAGTTCTTCAGATAATACCAGCGGTAGGCAAGCGATGCTTGGAATGTGAAATAATCGTCAGGCCAGCTGAGACGCGTGCCGTAGCCGAGGCTGACGCCGGCAAGCTGTATCACCTTGTTAGGGTCGTATGCGTTCTGATAGCTGTAATTGGCGGAATCGCTGCCGTATGAGCCCTGATAGTAGAGGGCGTTCATATAGCTTGTGCTCCAGTTGTCGCCGAAATAGCTGCGGTTGATGCCCGTAGAGCGGCTGTAATCAATCGAGAAACTCAGCGAGTTAGGACGCTTACCTCCCAGCCACGGGTCAAAGAACGAGATATTGTAACTTTGATAATATTTCGCATTTGTCTGGGCGGATATCGAGAGCGTCTGGCCGTCGCCTCGCGGGATTATTCCTTTATAGGCCGACGGATTGAACAGGTTCTTGATCGAGAAATTGGTGAACGAAACGGCCAGCTGACCCGTGATGCCCGTCTGTCCCCAGCCGAATGAGAATTGCAGCTTGTCGTTGGCCTTCGATTCGAGATTGAAGATAATGTCGACCGTGCCGTCGCTTTCATTAGGCTCCGGACGGATGTCCATAGTCTCCGGGTTGAAATGTCCCGTCGTGGCAATCTCTCGTGCCGAACGCATAAGGTCACTCTTCGAGAAGAGTTCGCCCGGACGTACGCGCAGCTCGCGGCGTATCACTTTTTCATAAAGCTGGTCATTACCATTGATGACGATATTGTTGATACGCGCCTGAGGTCCCTCGATTACGCGCATCTGAAGCGCGATGCTGTCTCCTTTGATGTTCTCCTCTATCGGAATGAGCTGGAAGAAGAGATAGCCGTTGTCGAGGTAGAGGTTGGCCACAGCGTCATCATCCTCTTGCGTGCGCTTGTTCAATAGCTTCTGATTGTAGACGTCGCCGGGATACATTCCCAAGAGGTTGTTAAGCACGTCGGTAGGATAGATGGTATTGCCCACCCATGAGATGTCGCTGATGTAATATTTCTTACCCTCGTCCACTTTCAGGTGAACGTCGACCGTCTTGTCGTCGTATTTCACCACGCTGTCGCTGACTATCTTCGCGTCGCGATAGCCAAGCTCGTTGTATTTCTGTATGATGCGCGATTTGTCGTCGCGGTAATCCGACTCTACGAATTTCTTCTGTTTGAACAGATTGAGAAGGTTGCCGTTCTCATTGGTCTTCTTCATCGTGCGCTTAAGCTTGTTGTCGCTCAGCACCTCGTTGCCGTCAATGTAGATTTTATGCACCTTGACCTTGCTGTTCTTATTGACATTGACATTGAGATTCACATAATAGCGGTTGCTCAGGTCGGGCGTCTCTGTAAGCGTCACGACGGCATTTTTAAAACCTTTGTCGGCATAGTATTTTTCAATGATTTTCTTCGCTTGGTCGAGAATGTTGGGCGATAGCTGCTGACCGTTGACCATGCCGAGGCGTTCTACAAGATCCTTCTTTTCGCCACTCTTTACGCCCGTGAAGGTCATCTCCGACATACGCGGACGTGCCTTGAGCGAAATCTCCAGCCACACTTTGTCGCCTACGGTTTTCTCGGCGTTGATCTGCACTTTGGAATAAAGTCCCTGACGCCAGAAACGCTTTACTGCCTGTGTGATATCAGATCCCGGAATTTCTACTTTATCGCCTATGTTGAGCCCGGAAAATCCGATGATGAGATAATCGTCTGTTCCGGGTACGCCCGTCACTTTGATACCTGCGATTTCATATTTCTTCGGCATAGGTGAATATATCACCTCGGGAGCGTAGATGGTGTCGTTGGGTGAGGACGCCTGTACGGAAATAGGGGCGACGCTCGGTGCCGAGGGCGTGCTGTCGTTAGGCTGTGAAATCGACATCGCGGCCGGTGATCCTTCCGGAAGAATTTCCGGCAGTTCGGCTTGCGCCTCCGGCGATAGCCAGAACAAGGCGACCGATAGGACAGTCAGTAGGATAGTTTTTTCAAAAGCGTTATTATAGTGGATCATGTTTCTATTGTCAATTCGTTCTTATCTGTTCGCTTGTCTTGCCGAAGCGTCGCTCGCGATGTTGGTATTCCAGCAGGATGCGCCCGTATTCCGGCTTGTCGAAATCAGGCCAAAGAGTATCGGTGAATTTCAGTTCGCTATATGCTATCTGCCATAGCAGGAAATTGCTCACGCGGCAATCGCCGGCTGTACGTATCAGCAGGTCAGGGTCAGGGAATTCCGCTGTGGCAAGGTGGTCGGCGAAGACAGCCTCATCGATGGCGTCGGCCGAAATCTCCCCGGCGGCTACCCGGCGGCTCAGACGCCGTGCGGCCTCTGTGAGTTCCCATCTTGCAGAATAGCTGATGCACATCAGCAGTTTGAGACCGGTGTTCTCCCTTGTGGCTTCCTCAGCGCCGCGAAGACGGTTGAGAGCCTCGTTGGGAATGCGCGAAAGGTCGCCGATGAGATAGAGACGCACATTGTTTTTCATCAGGTCAGGCAGCTCCTGCTCGATGGCGATTCCTATCAGATGCATCAGAGTGTCTACTTCCTCCTGCGGACGATTCCAGTTCTCCGTCGAAAAAGCATAGAGCGTAAGATAATCCACGCCGACGTCCGAACTCAGTTCCGTCACACGGCGCACGCTCTTGACACCTTCGTAATGACCGGCGCTGCGTGGCATACCTTTCTGCTTGGCCCATCGGCCGTTGCCGTCCATGATCATCGCCACGTGACGGGGCATCTGAGCCGTCAGAAGTTCCGACAGCTCCGGATGTGCCTCACACAGCTCCTCTATTTTTCGCCTGTCTCTTATCATTTTCCTTGCTCTAATCTACGTAATGGCACGTCTCGCACCGCTTGCTGAACTCGTAGGATATCGTGAACGTCAGCGTGCTGTACCAGTCCGTATTTTTCGCGAATGAACTCTTTATCTGATACGGATCCGACAGATTATCGCCGTCAAGCTTGTCGGTAAATACCTTCTTCATCAGGAATTCCATACCGAGGTTCAGCCGCTTGTTTATCTTGAATTTCACCCCCACTCCCAACGGAATATTGAAGGCAAAATGATTCTTCCCCTCCACCATCCAGAAATTGAAGCCCAAGCCCGCAGTGATATACGGCGTGAAGCGCTTCAGCTTGCGATAGCTCTCTCCGATGCCGTAAGGGAAGAAGTTGAACTCGGCCATCTCTCCAAGCTCGAAAAACGTTGTCGAAAACTTGAAGTTCTCTCCATTGGGCATCACATTGGTCATCTGCTCGGTGTTGCCGCTCAGCGTGCCCGCATAGAAATTCGTCTTCAGCGACCACCGCGGATTGAAGATATAGCGCAGAAGCAATTCTCCGTCAAATCCCGGATTGCGCCATAGATTCGCGGTGTTGGCGTCACCCAAATATCCCGTCATACCGATGCCGCCGCCGATGTCGAAGCGATAATCCTCCTGTGCGAACATCTGACGCGTCCCGGTAAAGAAAAGCGTCACGATGGCCGCCAAGACTATGATATGTTTCCTTAATCGCAGCAATTTCATTATCGTTTTAAATCAGAGGCATAAACGTCAGACGCGCCAATATGCCACGCCATACGATCGCATTGAGTGTGCCGTCGTCCTGCACGCCTCCGAAAAGATGCAGATAGGGGCAATCCCAGCTGATATCGTAGTCGTTCAGTTCATAATTCAGACGTTTGCGCACCCGCCGGGGCATTGTTTTCCAGTTATCCTTCAAGTTACCCTCCATGGGCGTCGAGAGGATGATGACGTCGGCATCGGTCGTCGCTGGCACATAGCTCGGCAGCGAGAGATTGGCGTTAGCCTCCGTCCAATGCACTCCATTGTCGATAGTCACGTATGTCTTGCGGTTCAGGCTGCCGTCGTTGAGGCGACCGCCGAACATAAACATCACTTTGAATTCCGTCTGCAGCCACATTGCGCTCGTCTGCTTGTAGACGAAATACGGCGCCACGGCAGCACCCTGTATCTCCGGCAGACCCGTTTCGGTCAGCGGTGCCCATGTATGGCCGTCGAAGCCCCACGTCGTGCTGACCAATTTACCCTTTTGCGTGACGCCGCCGGAAATGTAGCCAACCGGATCGATAGCCCAGTTGTTGGCCGTCGTCAGCATATTCGACATCCCGCTGACGGGGAAATCTTCAGCCACAGCTTCTTCCGGATAGTTGCCGGAAAGCGACGTATGGCAAATCCGGCCGCCGTTGTCGCGCAGGCCGAGTACATCGGTGCCATACGTGCCGAGGATGCGCGTCCATCTCTTGCCCGTCGACATCCATGTCGCGGCATTGTCTGCCGAGCTGTAAAGGTCGCCGTCAGCGTCAAGGATATAGAGCTTCGCACCGTCGGAAACAAGCGAGCGCACATCGGGCGTGAAAGGCATCGTCTGCTCACGCTTCCTCCAGACGCCGCCGTTGTAGACCGTCGCCACGGTCCATGTCCCGTTGTTCTCTTCTATCATAGAGAGTACGCCGTCGCCATGCGCCACGCTCTTCTGGCTCTTCGGAGCCTCAAGGCGCGACGGCAGTTCCGAGGCCGCCTCCTTATCGAAAGAGAGGCTGTCGGGCTTTATCTTATGAACGTTCACCTTCAGACGGTAAGTGGCTTGCGAGACGCCGTCCTGTGCCGTCAGAGTAAGAGTGACATTGCCCGTGAAGTCGATTGAATCGTTCGGATTGTTAAGATAATCCACCTCACCCTGACGCACCGCGCCCCCCGTCATACGGATTGTGGCTGCGGAGCACCCCGACGCGTACGAGATGACCGGGGTGAGCTTCGTTATGTTCGTGCCCATTGGGAGCGAGTCGGCGTTGAAGATGACGCCATGATTCAAGTCTATCGAGAAAAATACCGAGTCGAGATTCATCATTACGTCGCGGTTGGCCTTCAGCTTGAACGACATAACCGCCACCGACGACGACGGAGTATACCCCGGCTCATCTTCCTTTTTCTCGTTACACCCTGCGACGACTGTTGCCGTGATGCACAGCAGCAATCCCCACACACTCGCGCGCCATGCACGGCGCATTATATTCGTTTTCTTCACAAAATACGTATTTTTATCAGCCTCAGACGCTTTTCTGCCCGAGAATACAGCATATTAGCTGTACCCGCGACAGACGTCTCCGGCTTTACAGTTCATTTCAACCTGCAAATTTAGCACAAAAATCGGAAAATCATAGCACTTTTGGGCGCGAATTTCATCCCGCACGCATATTTAATTCTTTTTAACCTTCCTCCGCTCCCTTTCCTATCCCACCGCCCTCCCATTAAAATCTCTTTACCATGAATCCCCGCCCCCGACATTGTAGGTGATGGTCTGTTCCTTCTGACGATTTCCAATCCCCCTGTTCGCGGATGCGCTCCGCCCTCCGAGTTCTCCGATTCCTCCGAGTTCTCCGATTCCTCCGAGTTCTCCGATTCCTCCGAGTCCCCCAGATTCCTCAGATTTCTCCGCGCCCTCCGACTTCTCTGAGTTCTCAGAGTTCTCCGACAACCTCTCCGCTAAAGACCTTAACGACCTTAAAGTCCCTAAAGTCCTTAAATTAAAGAACTTAAGACCCTTACCGAATCCCGTATTCCTCCCCCGTCGAATCGCGCATTATTATTCTGGCGAATCGCGTAATGATTTTGCGCCGTGGAATCCCCGTATCATCTCCTCGCCGAATCGCGTAATGATTTTGCGCCGTGGAATCCCCGTATTATTCCCCTCTCCGAATCGCGTAATGATTTTGCGCTGTGGAATCCCCG
>JAGAUF010000059.1 GCA_017620885.1 Muribaculaceae bacterium | reverse complement strand
GTTATAGATATCGGGCTCCGATTCCTTGTCGAGGTTGATAACCTTAGCATAGCAGCCACCCTCATAGTTGAAGACGCCGTTGTCGTCCCATCCGTGCTCGTCATCACCGATCAGTTTACGCTTCGGGTCAGTGGAGAGGGTTGTCTTACCCGTTCCGGAGAGGCCGAAGAAGATAGCCGTCGATGTTTCCTCCATATTGGTGTTGGCCGAGCAGTGCATCGAAGCGATGCCACGCAGGGGGTTGAAATAGTTCATCATCGAGAACATACCCTTCTTCATCTCACCACCGTACCAAGTGTTGAGGATAACCTGCTCACGCTGCTTGATATTGAAAGCCACAACGGTCTCGGAGTGGAGGCCGAGTTCCTTGTAATTCTCGCATTTAGCCTTCGAAGCGTTGAATACCACGAAGTCAGGCGTGAAGTCCTTGAGCTCTTCCTCGGTCGGACGGATAAACATATTTGTTACGAAGTGAGCCTGCCAAGCCACCTCCATGATGAAGCGGACAGCAAGACGAGTAGCGGGGTTTGCACCGCAGAACACATCGACTACATAGATTGTCTTGTCGGAGAGTTCCTTGACGGCTTTCTCGCGCAACTCATCCCATACCTTCGTGTCGATGGGCTTGTTGTCGTTCTTATATTCGTCGGTGGTCCACCATACGGTATTCTCCGTCACGTCATCCTTGACGATATATTTGTCTTTGGGCGAACGGCCGGTGTAGACGCCGGTGAATACGTCGACAGCTCCGAGGTCGGTAAGAATACCCTTTTCGTATCCCTTGAGTTCGGGATTCATTTCATCCTTGAAAAGATCTTCATAAGAAGGATTGTGAATGATTTTCTTCACATCCTTGATTCCATAGCGGGATAAATCCAATTCTGCCATAGTGAAATTAAATTTAAAGTTTAAACGGCGGAAATGAGCCCCGTGGGAAGTGGCGCGCGTGGGTCAGCACACATCCGCTTCTGCCCCGCTAAGGGGCAAGGCGATTTTCCGCACCTGATTATATTTACCTGTAAAACAATTTTCCGGTGCTTTCGGACTGCAAAATTAATAAAAATAATCCTAACAGTCTTTATAATTAACGAAAAATATCCGCAATTTGTTGCATTTACCTTGCTTTATTTTTCATCAAGAGAACAAAACATCTGTTATCCAGACGCTTATATGCGACTTAAGACTCCTGTGAGTACGCAATTTCATTCATATGCCATTAAGAGCTTGCTTAATAATAAATGTTGCCGCAACACCAATCTATGATTAGAAAACACACGAAATTACATGCCGTATAGGGAATAAATAATGTTACTATACAAAAGTTCAAAATGATTTGCATATATAAATTATTATTATTATCTTTGCGCCATAGATATGCATCTATTTTATATTTGCCTGAAAAGTTGAACAAGCTTTGTGCCTCTACAGCCACGATGAAGCTTCTATAAATGAATCATTGACTTAAATATTTAAATAGTATGAAACAACTCTTCTTTAAACGGCCGGATGTCGCTTCTTTTGTAAGAATTACGACACTTGCTGTGTTGCTTCTCTCAACATTTGGATTATCCTATGCCGGGATAACCGTAAAGACTTCAGGAGTATGTGCCACGCCGACACGTGATATCTCAATTGAAGGCAATGCTATCGTGGTCAGGTATGAATTCCCCGAAATACTCGAAATATGCACCAACTCCGGCGCATCAACAGACACTGTGTATTATGCGTTGCCCGGATTCGGTTTCTGCTACGACGAAGGGAAACCAAAAGTTCCGATGAGAATTGACACCTTCCGGTTGCCGGCGGGATACAAGTTATCCATATCCTCAGTATCCGTTAATGACACCACGGTCATTTGTGAATATGCGGGAGTCGGAGAACCCGTTATGGACAGTTCTTCCTCTTCTGAATCTTTTAATCCCGTCACACCGTATTCCGGATTATACCCCGTTTCCCTCGCATCAGTATTCGACAACTATGAACTGCGAGGAGAAAACATCGCGGAGATAGCAGTGAGCCCGATAAGATACGACTATGACAACAAGACTGCCACACTATGTGAGAGAATCGAATACCGACTGTCATTCACACCTCTCGCTCCATTGCACTTTGACGAAAATGCCAATACAACGACGTCTGACAATGACAGCGCGCTTTCAGATTTCCTTTCTAACTCTCTCGTGACCAACATTAACGATGTAGGGGAGTCAGAAGTGAGTGCAATCGACAGTTATGACGAGGTGGAATATGTCGTGGTCACCGTAGACAAATACCTTGAATCAATCAAAGGATTCCTGCAATGGAAAAATATGCTCGGATACGCCACCGACGTCATCTCCAAAGAAAGCTGGAGAGACGGATATGACGTTATGTCAGCTCTCAGAAATTACAGAATTACCAATAGAAAAGTAAAATACCTTCTTATTGTCGGCGACCATGAAGATGTGCCCGCTATCCTCTGTTCTGAACCTATAGGGGAATCACATTACTCAGATTTATATTACGCAAACAAAACCAACGGCACCTTTATTCCCGATATATACACCGGCAGAGTTTCAGCAAACACCCTCGACGAAGCGCGAGAAACATTCGACAAGATAATCCGTGCGGAGATGTGTCCTTCCGTCGAGTCCCAATGCTATGAGAACGCTGTTCACTGCGCATTCTTCCAAACATCAGAACCCGGCAGCGGAAGCAATTACGAGAAAGAACTGCGGCGTTTTGTCAGGACCTCGGAAGAGATTCGCGACTACGTGAGACAGTTCGGTATAGATGCGCATAGATTCTATAAGACTGAGTTTAGCAGTATCCCGACCTTTTACACAGACGGCACGCATATTCCGAATGATCTGAAATACCCGACGTTCAATTGGATTTGCTCAGGTTCTCAGATAGCCGACAGAATCAATTCCGGCAGCCTGTATGCACTGTACAGAGGACATGGAAGCAAAGAGGGATGGTCAAATGTCGGCTTCACGAATGACTGTCTGTCGGATCTGAATAATTCTGACCGATTGCCGATCGTTTTCAGCATAACATGCCAGACTGGTATGTTTGATGAAGACTGTTTTGCCGAACGACTCCTGAAACTGCCCGATGCCGGTGCCTCGGCAGTAATCGCGGCAAGCCAGTCAAGTGTCTCCAATTATAACGACGCCTTCGCCGAAGGTATGTTTGACGCGATATGGCCCGCACCGGGATTATCCAACGTCATTGACGAAAATTTTGCCGGCAACGCATCCGCCACTCCCGCTCCGACATACAGATTAGGCCAAATTATGCATCAGGGGCTGTTCAGGATGAAAGAACAATGCGTGTCTTCCACGAGCTGGATCAGATATCAATATGAGATTTATCATCTGTTCGGTGATCCAAGTATGTATTTCTTTACACAGACGCCCGTAGGTTTCTCTAATGTTAACATCGAACGCACTTCCGGAGGAGTGACAGTTTCTGTCGACGATGACAGCGCGACAATCTCGTTTTATGATCAAACAAACGGAAGATTCAGCAGAACGGAAGGAAATCACGCATCGTTCTCGACAACAACGCCGGAGAACACGATTGTCTGCATCTACGGCCACAACAAAATTCCCTATATTGACGGCATATATGCTCCCGCGGAAGATGGCTCGTCACTGTTACCGTCAATCCTCAACTATTCGTCCGGAGGCATCGGTATGGCAAGCATCAAAATATTCACAGGCGAAATATCCGGCAATGTTGAAGTATCCGTATGCGATCTAAACGGACTGCAATACAGCAATGTCATTGTAGACAAGGGAATCTCTATCCAAGACATTGACATCGAGTTTCCGTCCGCACGTGGCGTTTACGTTATATGCCTCAAACGCGACGGGACTGTCGTAGACACAAAAAAAATAATTCTTTAACATCAAAAACCACAAAATCATGAAAGAGAGTACAAAATATATCAATGCAGCCGGAATCGCTATAATCATCTCAGCCGCGGCATTGTTTGATGGACAAGACGTTCTCGCTCAGAAACCGACTTTGGTAAAAGATCACGTCAATATGGTATCTTATACGATCGACAACATAGAATATCATTCGGTAAGAATTGAGTTTCTCCCATTCGAGCTTGAAGTCGTTGAAAATAAATCGAACATTTCCAAGAAAGATGTCCGGCTTCCGGAAGAACTGACTGTGGAATGTATGGGTGATATGTTCAGCGGGACCAAATGTCCGGTGGGACAGACTCATCCCGCCGTCATCACGCGTATAGGAGAACGAGCGTTCAAAGGGGACATCGAAACTGACAAACTCGAAAACATCAGTTTCCCTTCCACCGTCAAAAGCATAGGAAGAGAAGCTTTTATGCTGTCCAAAGTTTCCGACGTCGAATTGAACGAGGGACTCGAATATATCGGCGACTATGCATTCGCGTATTGTTCTCATCTGAAATCCATCAAGCTGCCGGAATCAGTCAGACGCTTGGGTATGGGCTGTTTCTATAACTCTGATATACGTGAAATCGATCTCCCTTCCACCCTTGAATCGATGGACGGACAAACGTTCAGATATTGCGGGATGCTCACCAAGATTATCTGCCGGGCGACGACTCCGCCTACAATCGACGATTCCGATTTCGGATACATCGAACACGTCATAAGCGGTATGGAGACCCAATACGGTCCTGAAATTGGGAAATGCATTATTTATGTGCCGAAAGAATCATTGGAAGCATATAAGAACGCTCCGGGATGGAAAAATTTCTACGTTGATCGCACCGTGGAAGGAATTCACTTCTTTTTTGACGGAATACGTTCCATAGAAGAGGATTTGCCTAATGATGTGTCCGCTGTCAGTGCGGAAAAGAACAAGGGTATAAATTATGTCATCGAGGGCGACGAGATCACTGTGGCGTGCGAGGCGGGAGACCGTTTGGAAATCTACGATACCGACGGAATCTGCCTGCAGCGCCAGACGGCGACAGCACCGGCAAACATCACCCACAAGGGGAAAGGAATACGCATCATCAGCGTAAACGGCAAATCGGCAAAAGTGGTGCTCTGAGATTAACAAAACCGGACAGGACAGCGACGCGTCGATTCGTTTCTGCGCGTCTTTTATAATATTCATCCTCTTCGGAGCGTTATAAAAGAGATGAAGAATGCAAACACCCGACGCCTGACAAAATGGCGCGACATAATAAAACCAATTTTACTGGCGGCGACGGCTGTCATAATTCTCGGGGCGTGCAAGGGGCCGAAGCTGAGTGTGGCAAACGAGCAGCTTGCCCGCGGAGAGTTTTTCGAGGCATCGAAGACTTACCGCAAACTGTATTCCAAGCTGACGAAAAAGGAGGAGCGTCCTCTACGCGGCGAAATCGCCTACAAGATGGCGACGTGCTATCGGCGCATGAATCAGGCGGCGCGCGCTTCAGCGGCCTATCAGAACGCGATACGATACAATTATCCGGACTCGACGGCATTCTTCTGGCTCGGACGCTCGCTGCAGGCCGAAGGGAAGTATGGGCCGGCAATTCAGGCATACAATCAGTATCTCGACTGGAAGCCGGGCAACGTGCAGGCCCGAAAGGGCATCTTAGGGTGTCAGATGGCTTTGGAGGCCCGCAGGAGTAAGAAGCGCACACGCTACGTCGTGAAAGAGGCGAAGCTCTTCAATTCGCGTCGTGCGGATTATGCGCCTATGTATCTCGACAAGAGCTTAGATCAGATCTATTTCACGACGTCGAATGAGAAGGTGACGGGCGAAAACCATTCGGAGATAACGGGGATGAAGAAGGGCGACATCTGGTACACGAAGAAGAATGAGCGTGGCGAGTGGGAACGTCCGGAACCGGCCGGAGGCGACCTGAACACGGCCGACGACGAGGGTATTATGAGTTTCACGCCCGACGGCCAGACGATGTATTTCACGAAGGCAAGACGGTCACCGACGTCTGACACCTCGGTAGAAATCTACACGTCGCGACGCAGCGACGCCACATGGAGCACGCCACAGAAATTTGAGATTACCCCCGACACACTGTCGGCTGTCGGCCATCCGGCCGTTTCGCCCGACGGCAAATGGCTCTATTTTGCGTCGGATATGCCGGGCGGCTACGGAGGAAAGGATATATGGCGCATCCGCCTTGGCGATGATCGCTTAGGGACATTGGAAAATCTCGGCAACGACATCAATACGGCCGGCGACGAGATGTTTCCGTACGTGCGCACGGACTCCCTGCTCTATTTTGCGTCCGACGGGCATCAGGGTTTCGGCGGTCTCGACCTGCATCGCGCGTGGCTCAACAGCACGGGCGACCGCTGGAGTGTCGAGAATATGGGACAGCCGATGAACAGCCCGGGCGACGATTTCGGCATCACGTTCGGTCAGGGCGAGAGTGGCTTCTTCAGCAGCAATCGTGGCGACGGCCGGGGGTACGACCATATCTATTCTTTTGAGCTGCCTGAGCTGAAGGTTACCATTTCGGGATGGGTGCTGGACAAGGACGATGAGCCGGTGCCCAATGCCATCATCCGCATCGTCGGCAACGACGGATCCAATCAGAAAGAGGTGGCGCGCGACGACGGCACATTCAGTTTCAATCTTCAGCGAGGCGTGCATTACGTGATGCTCGCCGGCGCTCCCGGCTATCTCAACCAGAAACAGGAATTCGTTTCCGACTCGGCCGAGGAGGATGCGGAATACGGCGTCGATTTCATCCTTGCGTCGATCAATAAGCCGCAGGTGGTTGAGAACATTTTCTACGATTTCGACAAAGCCACACTTCGTCCCGAATCGAAAGAAGCACTCGACGAGATGGTGCAGCTTCTCAACGACAATCCGCACGTGACAATCGAGATGTCGTCGCATACTGACCGCAAAGGGAGCGAGGAATATAATATGGGCTTGTCTGACCGGCGCGCACAGAGCGTGGTAGACTATCTTATAGCCGCCGGCATCGCGAAAGACCGTATGAAGCCACAGGGCTACGGCAAGACACGCCCGAAAGTAGTCACGAAGCGCATCAACTCGCAATATCCGCAGTTTCCAGAGGGCACCGTGCTGACAGAAGATTTCATCGCCACGCTGAGCGAGGAAGATCAGGAAGCGGCCGACCAGATCAACCGCCGCACGGAATTTCAGGTTGTCTCCACAAATTATGAATTCTGATGTTTTCGCCGATTAAATTCAGGACCGAGACGGAGCTGCACGAACCGCCGTTCAAAATATCTCTGAAGGATCGCGGACTGCTCATAGGCAGCTGCTTCACGGCAGAGATTGGTGAACGTATGCGCGATTTATATTTGGACGTGACGGTAAATCCCTCCGGCACTATTTTCAATCCCGACTCTATCCTCCGCTTGCTGAGGATAGCGCAGGGTAAAGAGGAGCTTCGCTATCGCGAGCACAACGGGGCTTGGCACTGTATGGAGATGTCGTCGGCGTTTTCTTCTGTCAGCTATGAGCGATGCGAAGCGATGAGCCGCGAGAGCATCGAGAAACTCAGGCAGCGATGCGAGGAAGCCGATTTCGCGATTCTGACGTTCGGAACGGCGTGGGTTTATCGTATGGATGATTTGACCGTAGGCAATTGCCACAAAATCCCGCAAAACCGGTTTTTGCGCGAACGGTTGAGCGTAGAGGAAACAATCAGAATCTTGGAAGAAACCATACGGCGATTAAGGTATGCGAATCCGGAGATAAAGATTATCCTGACCGTCTCGCCAGTGCGACACATCGGCGATACTCTGCATGGCAACAATCTGTCGAAAAGCACATTGCTTCTGGCTGTGGATGAGGTGTGTCGCCGCTGTCCGGGGGTGGATTATTTTGCATCATACGAAATTCTGCTCGACGATTTGCGCGACTACCGTTTTTATGCTTCTGATCTTTGCCATCCATCGGAGCAGGCTGTCGACTATATATGGAACAGATTCTGCAGCTGCTATCTCAACGAAGATGACAGAAGCATACTCCGCAAAATATCTTCGCTCAAAAAACGTATGGAACACCGTCCCCTTGTCGCCGACATCCCGTATGAAAAAGAACGGAAGAAAGCGCGCAAAGCTCTTGACGAAATAATTACCCGTTGCCCCGGACTGCAAAAATAACCGGGTCAAGACGCCGACGCGCTATGACCCGGTTAATGTTCGTTAATGCCGAAGGTATTGTCGCTATATAGCAGACCTTTCAGGCCCGTCTTCAATACTGGAGGAATGTGAATTTATAAATCCGCATCTCTTTCTCACCCTGCATAAGAGCTGTGTCTTCGTGATTTACCGATACGACAATAACTCTGGGTTTACCGCTTCTATTCTCAGGGAAACTGTAGGTCTGCACTGTGCCCTCCGCTCCGATTGTAACGTCAGAGACGTATCCGAAAACGTCTTTATCACTGTCTGAACCGTTTGAGAAATCAAACTTGAGCGAATCCGAATTGTCGTTGCCATGTGTTCCGGCTATGACTGTAATGGCATTGTCGTAAGATTTATCGGCGAAATTCATCCCGTCAAGATCCGTGATTATT
>JAGAUF010000058.1 GCA_017620885.1 Muribaculaceae bacterium | reverse complement strand
GTATTCTCCTGCGAGAGCCTTTTCAGCGGCAGCCTTATTGAGCTTCTTCGCTTCGAGAATGAACGAGATCTCTTCAATCGGCGCTGTTGTGGCAAACTCATATACAGTCTTCAGATTCAGCTTTATGTCATTGTTCTCCTGTTTCTTATCAGTCTGCGCAGCGGGCTCCTCCTTGAAGATCGTTTCGCCGTTTTGCTCAAACAGGGTGAAATTGGTGTGGGCGCGTGAGATAATAGCGTGAGCCGTTTTCGAGCCCTTCTTAACGGTGACGTCGATATGGAGATTGCTCTGGGCAAAGGGGTCGAGCTTGATGTCGATGCGTCCTTCGTCGATGAATTTCTTACCCTCTTCCACCTTCTCCGGCGTAACATCCTTCAGCACTTCGAGCTGATATTCAGATTTGCCGACAAGCGAACCCAATGCGATAGCGATAGGCAGACCTATCATCCCTGTTCCCGGGATGCCGACACCCATTGCATTTTTGAGTACATTGGCGCTCAGAAGCACCTTTATGGCATCAGGCTTCTCTCCAAGCAATTCCGTGGCCTTTGCCACGCAAAGAGCCACTGCCACCGGCTCCGTACATCCGATGGCCGGAACCACTTCACGTTTTACGAGACGAATTATCTCGTCTCTGATTTCTTTATTCATATAGGTTAGTGCGATTATTTTAAAGTATTAGATTTCATTATCAAACGGGAGACGATCGCGGTTGCGCTTCTCTATCTTCTTATTGCGCCAGCACTTGCGGCACGTGGCCATATAGCGCTCGTTGCCTCCGATTTCCACCTGTTCTCCCTCAGTGATGATCTGTCCGTTGCCATCGATGCGTGCATTGACGATTGTCTTGCGCCCGCACGTGCACGTAGATTTGATCTCGTCGATTGTGTCGGCTATCTCAAACAATCTGCGCGATCCCTCGAAAAGATGCGTCTTGAAATCCGTGCGCAGACCGTAGCAGATCACATTGCAGCCATAATCGTCAACGACGGCGGCCAATTGATCAACCTGTTCCGCGCTCAGAAACTGTGCCTCGTCTATCAGCAGCCATTCCGGAATCTCCAATGTCTCCTCAAAGATATGCTTGACGTAGAGATAGAGATCGGTATCGCGATATATCCATCTACATTCGCGCTCTATGCCGATGCGCGAACGAATCACGTTTTTAGTATCGCGTGTGTCTATCACGGGCTTGAAACAGAGATAAGCCATTCCCCGTTCCTCAAAATTATAGGCCGTGGTGAGCAGAAGGGCGGTCTTGGCCGACCCCATCGTGCCGTAACGAAAATACAGTTTGCCGATTCTATTCATCCTTGTGGTTGGAGTTGTGTAAATCAACTGCGAAAGTAGTAAGAAAATCGGACGTGGGCAAGTAAAGACGACTAAAAGATTAAATAAATAATGCAATTCAGAGACGCTTCGTAAACATTTAAAACACTAACTGCGTTATAATTAAAAGGTTCGCGCGCAAGAGGCCTCTTGTAGCGCAAGAAAAGGGGATTTTGAAATGAACAAAGCAAGAGTAATATCAGTCAATCCGATGGAACCGACATTAGGTTCTATGTATGCAGCGGCTAAGCGCGCTATCCCGCGCCGTCACATTCTTGACGAGAAATATGCGCGATACGAAGACTTCGGTGTGGATAGAAATTTGATGTTGCCCACAAAGAGAAAGAAAGAATCGCGCATCAAGAGATTGGCACTAATTTTGTTCAGAAGCCTTTTCAAAAACGGGGGAAAACCACTCTTGCGATAAGATCCGCACGGAAATAGATGGCGCGGATATAGGATATTCCGCCAAGATTTTGTAATTTTGCAAAACATTAAGCGGACCTTCAGGATTAAATCCCGCTTAATCTCTTTAGTTTTTATGAAAGATTCGATATTGGTGCTGTCGGGAGGCATGGACTCCACTACACTCCTATATGACGCCAAAGAGCGTATAGCGCTGGCCGTCACGTTTCTTTATGGCTCCAACCATAATGAGCGGGAAGCGGCGTGCGCAGCCAAGAACTGTGAATTGCTCGGCATAGAACATATCGTCGTGCCATTGCAGTTTATGGGGCAATATTTCAAGAGTTCGCTGCTGAGTGGCGCGGACGACATTCCGGAAGGCAACTATGACGAGGAGAATATGAAGTCGACCGTCGTTCCGTTCCGTAACGGCATCATGCTGGCCGTGGCGTGCGGCTTGGCCGAATCGCGTGGCTTGAAGCACGTTATGCTGGCAAACCACGGCGGCGACCACGCCATTTATCCTGACTGCCGTCCCGGATTTGTGACGGCCATGAGTGCCGCGATGCGCGAAGGAACTTATGACGGGATCGACATCATCGCGCCATATACTAATCTGACCAAGAGCGACATAGCCGCCATAGGCGGTCGCCTCGGAATGGATTATTCCCTGACTTATTCCTGCTATAAAGGGGGTGAGAAACATTGTGGAAAATGTGGCACGTGCCGCGAGCGCAAGGAGGCTTTTCAACTTGCCGGCCTGCCCGATCCCACGAGCTACGAAGAATGAACCCGGGGGTGGATTGAGAGGACATTGTTTCAACGTAAGGTAAAGATATACAATGTATTACGTTAAAAAGGTAATGGAGATAAGCGCAGCCCATCGGCTGGAACTCGATTATGAAAGCAAATGCACGTCGCTGCACGGACATAATTGGGTCATAACGGTTTTTTGCCGTTCCAATGAGCTGAATGCCAACGGAATGGTGGTGGATTTCACGCATATAAAGCGCGATGTGCTCGGCTTGCTGGACCATAAGATACTCAACGATGTTCTGCCGTTTAATCCGACGGCGGAAAATATAGCCCGGTGGGTTGTGGATAGCATCCCGACCTGCTATCGTTGTGAGGTCCGCGAAAGTGAGGGTAATACTGCTGCTTATGAGATTGAGTAACAGGTGATTATGGACTGTGTTAAGAAATCTTAACAGGACCTTGCCGGTTTTTTTATGATGAGAAAAGTAAACGAGATTTTTTACTCACTTCAGGGAGAAGGGCATCACACGGGATACCCGTCGGTTTTTGTTCGTTTCAGCGGGTGCAATCTATCGTGTCCGTTTTGCGATACGAAGCATGAAGAGGGCCTTCTGATGTCGGACAACGACATCATCCGTGCTGTGAATCTGTATACAGCGGGGTGGGTCGTTCTGACGGGCGGCGAGCCGACGCTCGTCGTAGACGATGCGTTTGTGAGAATGTTGAAACGCGCCACGGGGAAGAAGGTCGCGATTGAGACTAACGGGACGCGCCCGGTGCCGGAGTCGGTCGACTGGGTTTGTGTTTCGCCGAAGATCGGTATGGATGCGCAGGGAATAGCCGGCGAGCCGGAAATAAAGGCTGCGCGCGCCGACGAGATAAAGGTCGTGGACGTCGGTCAGCCGTTGGATCCGTATTTCGATCTGCCGTGCTGTGGCGAACAGACGCTGATGTATCTGCAGCCGTGTTATGTGGAAGATCCGGAGGAATTTCAGCGAAACAGGATGCGGACGGTGAATCGAGTGTTGTCAGATCCGCGTTGGACATTATCGGTTCAGCTGCACCGGTATCTGCACATTCCGTGAATTAGGAAATAGCAATACGAATATTTCATAATGAATTAGATTTTAGATTGATTGATGAATTCATCAAGGGCAGTAGTCGCTGTGGAGCGGTTGCTGTCCGCTTTTTTTATCGGAATGTTATGGGCGTTCGCGAGAAATGGGAAGAAATGTCGGGGTGGGGAAAATTTGCGGGGGTGGTGGATTTTTTGTAATTTTGTAGGGTGAAGAATTGCAGCTTTATGAGAATGGACGATAATATGGGAATGTTTGAGGAGGCGGATTTTATACAGGAATCTCCCTCGGATGAGTCACGCGAGGGGAAGTCGGTGGATGAGCGTGAAGGAAGCCGGGTGGATGCGGTGCGTGAAGAAAACGCTTCCGTGGATGGGGCGCGCAACTCGGTGGATGAGCGTGAAGGAAGCCGGGTGGATGGGGTGCGTGAAGAAAAGGCTTCTGTGGATGGGGCGCGTGAAGAAAAGGCTTCTGCGGATGGGGT
>JAGAUF010000057.1 GCA_017620885.1 Muribaculaceae bacterium | reverse complement strand
TACTCCCATACGCATATCTGTCGGATGTTGAGCCATTACGATACGGTTGCTTTCATTCAAATTAAACATAGCGTTTTTTGATTACAAAGTTCGCAATCAAAAACGCTACGTTCAAGTCGGCATATTTCGGACGGATACGAAGTAAGTGAGAGGTATATTATATAGAAGCGTTTTGCAGTTCGGTTGGGGCTTGGTTGGGAATTGACTATTCTCGGGTCAATTGGTATTAGCGTATTTGGATAAAAAATAGTAATTTTGAAAGCAAGGTTGGAGCGTACGCACACTGCAGCGCAATATAAATTCACAGTATTATCACCGGCCAGATCCACCGCAAAAATTCCTGTTCCACAATTCCTTCTCGTTATCCACCTCCGGCGTCTTGTAATTTGTGCGATATATATTACTCTATGCAGTGTGGATTTTGGATTATTTTCACTAATTTTGTCAATACAAAACGAAGATATGACAAAAACAGCCACCACCATACAACAGCAACTTGAACTTCTCGAATCAAGAGGTTTGACGATAAATAACCGCGATAAGGCTAAAGAAATTCTTCTTGATATCGGTTATTATAGACTTGGATTCTATTTGTTTCCACTGGAGCAAACATATCCTGCCCTTGAAAATCGCAATCATCAATATATTGCAGGTGCCACATTTGAGGACGCTGTTCGGCTCTATTATTTTGACTTTGATTTGCGCTTGATTCTCATGCGCTATCTTAATCGAATTGAGATTGCTTTCCGCACAGCTATGATTTACCATCTTTCAAACAAGTATCAATCCAATCCGATATGGTTTGTAAGTCCGGCGGTTGTAAATCGCAACTATGCGCAGAATTTTGAAAATGTTGTCTATAATTCCGATTTCAGACGCAATCCTATTATTCATCGCCACCATTTGAAGAACCCCAATGACCGTTTTGCTCCGGCATGGAAAAGTTTGGAGTTTATGACATTCGGCTCCGTCATCAAATTGTATGACGATTTGAAAGTAGAAGATGACAAAATCTTTATCGCTCATGAAATGGGTGTCCGACAAGTCGTGACCTTTAATAACTATATGCACACCATCCGTCAGGTTCGGAATGCCTGTGCTCATGGTCTGTTATTGTACGACCTCAGACTGCCACGAGCAATTCGCCGTGGCCCGGCTGGAGTTGTTCCGGCAGAACGCAACAACATTATTGGCTCTCTACGCGTTATCAATTATGTAATGCGTCAAATATCCTCAAGCCGAGCTAATGAGATGATTAATCAAATTAAGTGCATCTATACGGACTTGTGTATGAATGCGCCTATTTTGAAGTCGCTCATCCCGGATTTTTCTGAGATTTAAAAATTAATACTTTAAATCGCTGTAAAATTTTGAGTGTTTAAATAAAAGTATTACCTTTGCAGCACAAAAGTGCTTCTGGAGACTTTAGTCGCTCCCTTAGCACTCTAAAAAAAGGTAAAGTCGAGGCTATCACTTTGTCGGGTAGCCTCGCTTATTTTATTGGTGGTCGGGTCAATTGGTAATTTGCGTATTTGGATAAAAAATAGTAATTTTGCAGATGCCGTCAGAGAAAAGACGTGCCGAAAGAGCATCGCTCCATAAGACTCCATATCAAATTCGCATGAAAAACGGTTTAGAAATGAAACAAGTAGCACAACTATTGGCAGAAAAATTACTGCAAATCAGCGCAATCAAGCTGCAGCCGGAAAACCCGTTCGTCTGGGCCTCGGGTTGGAATTCTCCTATTTACACAGACAACCGCAAGACGCTGTCTTATCCCGACATACGCAACTTCATCAAGGTGGAGATGTCGCGCGTCATTCTCGAACGTTTTTCTGATGTTCAGTACATTGCAGGAGTCGCCACCGGTGCTATCGCAGTCGGTGCGCTGGTGGCAGATACGCTCGGTCTGCCATATATCTATGTCAGAAGCACCCCGAAAGACCACGGATTGGAAAATCTTATAGAAGGCAATCTCAAACCCGGCAGCAAAGTCGTCGTCATCGAAGACCTCGTATCGACGGGAGGAAGTTCGCTCAAGGCTGTCGAGGCAATACGCGGCGCTGGTTGCGAGGTCATCGGAATGCTCTCTATTTTCAATTATGAGTTCCCGATTTCAAGCAAACGCTTCTCTGAAAATAACGTTGAGCTCATCTCACTCTCCAATTACGGCGCAATGCTGGAAGCCGCCCTCGCGACGAACTATATCCGCCCCGAAGACGTTGAAACACTGAAGGAATGGCGCAAGGATCCCGCTACGTGGACTCCCGCCGATTTCAGATAAAAAACCTGACTCACGTCAGGAATATAGCCTGCCATATAGCGTCCATACGTAACGTATGACGCTGACGGCGTGGCTTGTAGTAAATTATTATATATAATGGCTGAATATAAAAGTAACGCAGTTGTTCTTCAGGGAAATGCAGAACAAGTGTATGACAAGCTGTCTGATTTAGGAGCGTTGAAAACGCTCCTTGATACGCTTCCGACGGATAATATTCCCGAGGATAAGCGTGAAATGTTCTCCTCTATTGTCGTGACTGAGGACTCAATCACGATTCCTACAGGTCAGGGTCCTATTCCGGAATTGACGCTCAGCCGCGAAGGATGCGAACGCCCTTCGCTCGTTCGACTCGCAGGTGAGGGGATGCCCGTGCCCCTATTCTTATCTCTTGCGCTGAACCCCGTGGATGCCGAAAGCTGTGAAGGTGTCGTGACTGTCGATGTCGGAGTGCCCGCTATGCTAAAACCGATGATCGCCGGGCCGATGAATAAGCTTATTTCGCAGATTTCCTCATTCCTGCCTCAGCTCGATTTCCGTCATTGATTCGGCGGCGAGAACGATTAAGAACGAATTGATGCGTCTGAGTATCAGATATATAATTGCTGCGATTTCGCTTGCTGCTGTTTCGGCGTCACTTATCTCGTGCGACGATGTTGTAGAAGATCGCATTCCGGCATATCCCGTCAATATCAATCTGGCCGATATGGGGATGTGGAACAGCTACGGCGTGAGCGGTTTTGGCGTTTACCGCTATTTCATCAAAAATCAGCAGCCCGCCGGATTCCCTTATACTGAAGCCACTTATACCGGTTTTGGAGGCGTCCTTCTGATCGGGGGTATGGATCCCTATATGGGAAATACAAGTGTGACGTTGGCTTACGATTTGGCTTGCCCCGTGGAGGTCGACCCCAATGTGCGCGTGCGCATCGATAATGAAAATTTCAACGCCGTTTGCCCCAAATGCGGAAGCGTCTACGATGTCACAATGGCCGGAGGCGCTCCCGTGTCAGGTCCGGCTGCCGCTCCCTCAGCCCGTTACCGGCTCCAGAATTATCAGGTGCTCGGAACGACCTACGGTGGATATGTAATTATTAGATAAGCAGTAATTTTTGCTTCTGCAAAAGAGTAGCTTATCGCAAAATATATTATTTAAATGCTTGAAAATCTGTTTTATATGATATGGCGTGGGATCGCCATCGGAGTAATGATTTCTGCACCGATGGGGCCTGTCGGCATATTGTGTATTCAGAGAACCCTCAACCGCGGTCGCCGCTGCGGATATTTCACCGGTATCGGCGCGGCTCTCTCCGATATGTTTTATTGTATTCTGACGGGTTTCGGCATTTCATTCATTGAGGATTTTCTTTACGATAATGAGAACTGGATTCAGCTCTTCGGCTCCGTCGTGCTTCTCGCCTTCGTCATTTATCTTTTCAAGAGCAATCCCTCAAAAACTCTGAAAAAACCGGAAGAAAAGGCTGGCAAGGACAGTAAAAACGTGCTTGGAGGATTCTTGTTCACCTTCTCCAATCCAATGATTCTCTTCCTTATAATCGCACTTTTCGCCCGTTTTAACTTCCTTAAACCGGAAATGAATATATGGTATTGGATGGTGGGCTATCTATTCATATTTGCCGGCGCGGTCGGATGGTGGTGGCTTGTGACATTCTTTATTGACAAAGTGCGTTCGCATTTCAATATCCGGTCTATGAGGTTGGTAAACAGGGTGATAGCCTGCGTGATTCTTGTTTTTGCTATCGTCGGCACTGTCACGAGCATTATTAATATGTATGGATAAGGGTAGGCTCATAGGCGGAAGCCGGAAAAGGCGTGCGACGCGAGGAGTCAGGATGGGGGCTGTTGCCGTGGTGCTGTTCGGCTGTTTTGCCGGTATGATGGCCGACACTGTGGGTGTCCATATTTCGTTTCCTCAAGGAGAAATTGTTGAGAATAAGACAGATACGACAGCCTCTAAGCGTTTCGCTCTGACGGATACGCTGCGTATGGGCGTATTGGAGGAGAAAGCGAAGAATGTCAATTTCGAGATGAAGGTCTGGGCGGAAAATCTTCATGGCTTGCCGGGCAAAAAATATATTTTTCGGGATGCGGAGGGGAAGGCAAAGAGGGTCTCCTGTCCGGAATGGGGGTTGGCAATCGGGGATTCTCTGCGATTGATGATGTCAAAGCGGAGTGAGGAAGACGCCCTCGGAGGGGTGAACAGGTCTGTCCAAATTAACATTTGGTATAATGGTACTCAAATCGCTGAGGGTCAGCTTGATATGAGCGAAAAAGAGTGGTATGCCACCGTCCTGCATATCTTGACGCGAAAAGGGTCGCAATGGACGTTTTCGATAGTAGGCGATGACCCTGCGGAAGGTGACGAAAATGACTTTGTCGAGGGGAAGGAAAACGGGAAGGGGAGAAGAATAAGTTTTCGGATTCCTGAAGAGGATGTGCGGGAGTCAGGCGAGGATGTGCGGGAGTCAGGCGAGAATGTGCGGGAGTCCGGAGAGGATGTGCGGGAGTCTGTAAGGGAAGTCGGCGTCGTGGTCGCGCCGGGAGGAAGTGTGCGGCTTGCCGCGCTTTCTGCGGTAGAGAATCTTCCGTCAAGTGTGGAAACGGTCGATGTCGATTTGCTTAAAACACAATGCGCAGAAGCGTTTTCTCCCCTTGCAGGAGAGTGGGAGGTTTATGATTTCAACATAGACACAGATCTTCTGAAACTTGAACCGCTGCGTCTGATAATTGTTCCTGACGGGCCTGATACATTGGGAATTTACTATCTGTCAGGATATAATGAACATTCGGAGTGGGAGCCCGGGATGCGGAAGGGAACGTTGCATAAAACGTCTTTTGCCGATACATACGATACGGAATGGCTGGACGCGGAATTTCGGCCAATGGCTCGCGGGATAAAAGCAAGCTATTCGGGCGACGCGCTTCTGAAGATTCATTTCCCCGCGCAAGACTCGTGGATTCGTCTGCGCCGCCATGATTGGGACTAAATGATACTATGGATGGGAGTAAAGCGCATATAATTAAGCCGATACAGTCGCTTCGCGGAATATTCGCGATGCTGATTTTCCTGCACCATTTCACGATTAACAAGGTGCCGCTGAATGATACGGGCAATATGTGCGTTGTTTTTTTCATAGTTCTCACGGGCGTAGTGCTTATGTTGGGTTATGGACGTTCTGACGAGCATAGGTTGCGTTATCGCGATTTTATGCGTCGCCGCATGCTTCGTATTTATCCGGTTTATTTTGTTACCCTTCTGTTGGCGACGGTTGTGGTGACAGTAAACCGATGGGCGGGTCTGTCGCCGAAGTTCTGGGCAGATGTCTTTATGGTTCAGACGTGGATTCCCGTGAAGTCGTGGTTTTTTTCCGGCAATAATCCGTCGTGGTTTGTAGCTGACTATCTCTATTTTTATCTTCTATTCCCTCTATTGCTTGCCTTAACGCGCAAACATTTCAGAATCTGTCTTTTGGGAATGTGTATCGTGCTTGCAATCTATTTTATAGTTTTGCCTCATCTGCCAGCGGCATACTCGGAAGGGATAGTCTATGTGGCGCCATACACACGAGTAATAGATTTCTCGATCGGGATATTGATAGGTTACGTAATTGTCAGCCAGACAGAGAAGGATTTTCGGGACAGAGATGTGATAAAGGCGACAGTATTAGAAATTGTCGTTGTGGGATTTCTTGCGGTGACATATCTGACACGCACGGCTGTTCCGGAGATTTATCAGTGGGCGTCGTGGTGGTGGGTGCCTGTGGGTCTGCTGGTTTATTGTTTTGTGGAGATGCCTTTCGGCCCGGGATTGATTTCCAGATTGTTGTCGATGAAATTGTTGGTGAAATCGGGCGATTTGAGTTATAGCTTTTTCCTGAGTGGATTTTTCTGCATAGATGCGTCGAGAAAGATTGTAAGCAAGACGATAGGTTTTTGGGAGAATTATCCGTGGCTGACGCTTGTATTATCTCTGACGTTATGTTTTATATCTTCCTTGATAATATATAGATTCGTTGAGCTGCCGATGATTAGGAGGGGTTCATTGGCTCAAAGGAACCGACCGTAAATACGCGAGGCGCCCGGGAGTCCGATGCGAGTATGGATATAAGAGCAGCGGATGAGGAATTTCCGGACCGCGGTAAGTTGCGTTGTCGTTTTTATTTCTGACAGGATTTTTTTTGCCTGTGAAATGATTTGCTTGTCGGATGTTTCACGGGTGTAAATGGCGGCGAGAATAGCCGCGCGATAAGCTATGAGCGGAATCATGGCACGATTCTCGGATGCGGCGATTTCTGAAGATACGTGTTTAAGGGCTTTTTCCCATTGTCCGGCGCGTGCGGAGAAAGACGATCCGGTGATAGATGTGTTCTGATGATGAATATCAACGAGAACTTTATTTATAAAAATCAGTTTCGGGTTAAGGAGAAGGATTCTTGTGGAGAATTCCCAGTCGTTCCAGCATGAGAGGTTTTCGTTCCATGCTCCGGCGCGGCGGAAGAGGTCGGTTGTGGCGGCCATACGCTGCGTTGAGAGGATAGAGTGGAAGAGGTGATTGCGGAGAGGGTTGCGATGCGGCGCGGCGAGGATGCGAGTTTTTCCGTCGATGTGAAGGCGGGCTTTCCAAGCTACGAGAGGATTGCCTGTATTGGCGTTTTTAAGGGCGCTGACGGCCTCTTCAACGAGGTTTGGAGTCATTGTATCATCGCTATCGAAGAAGGCCATATAACGCGATTCTACGAGCTTCAGGCCTGCGTTACGAGCCGCACATGCTCCGCGGCGTTTTTCCGATACAATATCGATTGTGAGGTCTTTATCGGCGTATGTGTCGCGCCATTTTTCAGCTACGTCAATAGAATCGTCGGAGGATCCGTTGTCGACGATTATGACGCGAATGGGTCGATAGGATTGCCTTCGGATGCTGTCGAGAGTCCGAGGGATGAGGGAGGCCCTATTGAGGACGGGAATAACGATTGAAAATGTTTCTGACATTGAGAGTGAGGAGTTAGAAGGGGTATCCGATAGCGAGGTGGAATGCGAATGCGTTTTTCGGCTTGATATTGAAATATCCTCCGCTGCCGGTATAGTAAGGCGCATGGATTCCGTATCCGAGGTCACCGCGGATTACGAGCATACCGATGTCGACTCTAAGTCCGACACCTGTTCCGAGAGCCAAATCTTTGAGGAAGTGTTTAGCGGTGATTTCCCCACCGGGGCGGTAAGGGTCTTTTTTGAGCAGCCATATATTACCTGCGTCGAGGAAAACGGCGCCATGGAGGACGCTGACGATGGGGAATCGATATTCAGAATTGAGTTCAATTTTGAATGTACCGGTCTGGTCGAAATATCCATTAACCTGATCTTTGGGTGCGCGATAAGATCCGGGTCCGATAGAGCGGACGGAGAATGCTCGAATAGAGTTGGCGCCACCGATATAGAATTGTTCAGAGTATGGTACTTCGTAAGAGTTTCCGTAGGCGTGTGCAATTCCGACGAGGGCACGCGAAACGAGCCAATGCTCAGTTTTGGGTATAAGTCGGCGTGAGTATACGACTTGAAATTGTCCTTTGACGAATTGCGAGAAAGGCGTTCCGAACATACGTTTCTCACCTTTAGCACCGCATAAGCCCCATATACCCGAGAAAATATTACCGGCTTCCTTGACGCTTGCCTGTATGTTGATACCGTTGATTCTCTCTCGTTCGAAAAATCTGTCGTAAGTCCATACGTAGCTCATCTCAGGGATGAACTGATTCTTGAAAGAAAGTGCAATCGCGGGGTTTTCGTTCATTATCGAATCGAATTCCTGCGTAGTTTTCATCAGCTTAGTATATGTGAGCTTGAATGGTACGAAGGAATTGGAAACACGTCGCGACATCTGCCAGTCATAGCTCATTCCGATGTCGAATTGAGCCATGCGGAAATAGTGTGGACGATTGAGGAATGATCCACCGAGAGTAAAAGTAGTCCAGTTTAGTTCCCGACTTGACCGTTTGATGAAATTCGGGGCGAGGAGGCGAGGGAAAGCGAGGGTACCTGACAGACCGAATTCATAGCTATTGAATACGGATGAACGGTCGCGACCGGTCTGCCATTCATAGTTTCCGTTGAGTTGGAGAGTAAGTTTTTCACCACCACCGAACAGGTTATGGTTAGAAAGTCCGAACACGAGTCCAGGCCCGAGATAAGAGTTGCTTTTTGAAGTGACGTTTACTTCGACGGAGGCTTCCATAGGACGGTCGAAACGGCAGTCGATATAGACGTCGAGGAGTGGATTTTCAGCGGATGTATCAGCCGGGACGGGCTGAATCTGTATAGTCTGGAACATCCCCATTCTGGACAGGCGCGTCTGAGTGCGGTCCATATCGCGGACTGAGAAGAGTTTCCCTTTTCTGAAAGTGATGCAGGAAGGGATAAGATTGTTTCTGAGTTTTGCCGGGCGCATAACGATAAGCTCACCGCGGTTAGTCTCAATAGTGTCGGGCGTTCCGGGTCGACGAGTGCTTTGCCGATTTACGGTAGTAATGATACGGTTGGTCTTATACTGGAGACGCGCCATATTCGGAGTATTTGATGCGATGGCGAGTTTCAGCGCGATACGTTGAGGGGAGATGGTAGAGTCGGCAAGGAATTCGATGTATTCGGGTCGGAAATAGTAATATCCTCTATTTCTGAGACGGTTAGCAATATTTACACGGACGGCTTCGAGAGAGTCTGTGCAGAATCGTTCACCAACTTTGAGATATGGTTGTTTCAAAGCGAGTGAGTCGATGAAATGATAAAGTTGCTGAATCTCCTTTCGCACCACGACGGTGGAATCCTCAAGATTAATCTGCGGTTCGAGAAGGATGATAGAGTCGATAAGGTAAGGGGGACCGATTTTAACGTCATAGCTAAGGTCGGCCTTTTTTTTGTTTTTCTTGTCGTAGTTTATGGTGTAGGAGCTTGAGGCGTCGAAATACCCGTTGTTGTCGAGAATTTCCTTGATCATAGCCGATCTGACTTCGGGCCGGACGTCAGAGATCAGAACCGGTTCTCGGGCGAAGAGATTGAGGAACCATTTTTTGAATCCCTTAGTGGAATCTGTCAAACTGTTCCAAGCCCAGAGAGTCAATTGGAAGGGGTTTTTCACGTAAGGAGAGAGAACCGGGACAGGCATATTCGGCTTGACATTTACCGCGGCCTTTATATTGGACACCATTTCGTCGGGGAGTTTCTCCTTGACGGTTGATTCAATTTTTGTTTGTTTAATTCCGGTATATAGCACTTCACCGGATTCGAGCCGCTTAGTAGTAGAGCAGGCGGCGAGCACGATGGCAATCAAACCGGCCAAAAGCGGCAAAATGTGCAAATCAATATTTAGATTTCTCTTTTTCATTGCTTTTCCGGTTTATTATTGATTTGTGAATCGACCGGCAAGACGATGGATTTAATAGCCGTAGAGTCAGGAGTCGATTTATTCTTACGGCGGCCGAATCGTATTCTGAACAGGTCTTTGAGGTTAGAGAGTCGACGTTTCAAAACGAAACCACCACCCATCTCAGTAATTTCGCCTTCGAGAATTGATTCGTAACCGGTATGTCGGAAGGCCCGGAGATACATGCTGAGGTTTGTTGTCTGTTTCAGCATATACTCGAAGGATATGTCGCTGATCAGATTTTCGGAGAAATTCTCATCTGCCGAGGCGTCCGTGCTGTAATTACCCCCGACGACGATTTTGAACTTATTATTGAACAGAGACTTAGACACCTGATAGCTGTAGCTTGTAGTAGTGGAGTTTTGTCCATCTTTGCTTTGGTCATACTGGTCAATACCGAAGGAGAGGTCGACGCCTCGTATAGTCTTAGCCGCCCAAGAGTTGAGTTGAGAAGTCAGGATACCGTAAAGGGCGTTGTTGCCGATATTGGATGAAGCGGTCTTAGTGCCGGGGCCGGAATATTGACCATATAGGAGGAGATTTATGGCCTGCTGCGAGCGTTGATCAGCGGTCATCGAGGAGAGCTCGTTCTGGATAGATATGTCGTCGTCGGTAGAGAGATCGAAAATGACTTTAGGAGACGATAGCGTGTTGCTGACGTCGAGCCCGACTTTGAAATTTATAAGTTTGGAATTTCCACCCGACTGAGTTACATTGGTTTTCATCACGTCGGTGGCCTTAATATTTAGAACGGGATTCATCACTTCACCGTTCCACATAACGTATGAACCTTCGGTGAAGTCGAATCTCTTTTCACCAACGACGGGGACGCTATATCGAGCGAAGCCGGTGCCGAGATTCAGCTGTCCGTTAAGGCGCATATCTCCCATATAATTCTGGAAATAAGAGAGCGAGCCGGAGGGGTGAAGTTGCACACGTCCGTTACCCATGGCAGTGCTTGAAATAAGGACATTTACCTGAGTACCGGGATTGATGTTTACGTCGGCAGCTATACGAATAGCCATAGAGGGAGCGACGGAGTCCTTTTTGGCGTTGGCCGTAGTGTCGGAGAATTGTACGAAACGCACTACTTCGTCGGAACTTGATTGAGTTATTGTGGATGCGTTGTCGAGAGAGAGAGCGTAAGTTATGTCGGACGTATTCAGTACAGTCAAGTTGCCGTTTACGTTCAGTCGGCTTGTGCTGCCTCGGGCTGTCGCACCGAGATTGAGGAACAATTTGCCGTAGATGTCGCTTCTGGCACGTCGGTCGTTATTGACGAGTTGGAAGTTGTTGGCGTTCAGAGCGATGTCAATCAGGACATTGGAAAAATCCGAGGCGTCGACTTTTCCGCCGATAGTCAGAGGATTGTTATTTTGTCCCCAGATCTTGAAATTGTTGAAATCGATGACGTTGTCAGTAACCGTAATCGGGTTGTTCTCAAATCTTAGAGAAGAAGCCATCATCGGGACTCTGACAGAAACGGAGTCGCAATGGATTTCTCCATTGAGCAAGGGTTTTGTGAAGGAACCGGTCATATCCATTTCTCCGCTGAGTCCTCCGGATAGCTGAGCGACATCAGCTCCGATGAAAGGGTTGATTATTTGGAGCGGGAATTTTGACAGAGAAATACCGAGGTCTTCGGGGAGAATACCTCCGGACACGGAGTCGGTTTTGAGTATACAGTGAGCGGCCAATGCTTTTTTCTGATCAATCAGGAGCGCGAGTTCGGCGCGGCTGATGCCTTTGAGGTCGAGGCCGGCGTCGAGGAGCAGATCGAAATCACCGATTCTTTGTTTTTCGTAAGTGAAATCGGTAACATTCAGATTCCCTTTTCCGGAGAAAGCGCCGTCGAGATATCCGACGTGCATTTCCGAACTTACGCAAGCTGTGACAGGAGGCGCGAATACGCTCATACGGAGGAAGTCTTCTATATGAATGTCCTTGAGCCTGACGAAAAGCTCTTCGTTGCCGTTGTCGGCTGGCTGTGTGCGGAGGGTTATGGCGCTTTGATTGCTTTGAGCTTCGAGATTAGCGGCGATGTGAATGGGCCGTGAGTTGAGATCGACGTCGATATGGTTGTCGGGATTGATGGTCCACGGCATGTATGCGATTGTTGCTTTGAGGGGTGTGAAGTGTACAGTCACGAGGGAATCTGTGACGGCCGCGGTCAGACCGACACGATAACCTGTTTCGTTTTGAATGTTGCGTTGTTTGACAGAAAGCGAAGCACGGTTGCCACCAGCGTATCCCATCAGATCAACATTGGCAAATTCGTCAAGAGTACCGGGTCGGTTGCCGATGTGTGCGCGATAGTCGAGGAGAGATTCGCGTTGTTTCAGATTCAGCGAGATAGTATCGAGTTTGACGCTTCCGGTGTTGAGTCCGCGGAGCCCGATGTCACCTTTAAGGATGTCTTGATTCTCAATTGTAGCAAAGAGAGTGTCCATCGCCATACCGTTGGGCTGAAGGAACTGGTTGAGGAGTCCCCGGCCGGAGGCGGAGAGTGAGAGGTCAAACGTCGGGAGCATATTGTGCAGCTCGTCGACGAGCAGGTGCTTATTGTCCACCTGCTTCATAGCGGCGTCGGCGGCTTGAGAGAATGAATCGATGAGTTGTTGCATCCCGGTGGGGGAGTTGAAAT
Organism: Muribaculaceae bacterium; assembly: GCA_017620885.1. Classification (GTDB taxonomy): domain Bacteria; phylum Bacteroidota; class Bacteroidia; order Bacteroidales; family Muribaculaceae; genus Lepagella. Next base: position 6,902 of record JAGAUF010000057.1, on the reverse strand, counting down.
CGAGAGAGGTTTGATCGGAATCGATAAAACAGCTTGTATATTCGTTTTCGGCGAGGAAACGTCCATTGACGCCGTTAGGGAGATGAATATACATATCAGGGAGATTCCAATTGATGTTGGATGCGTTGAAAGTTACGTCGTAAAGCCATCTTGCGGGGCTTGCAGAGCCTTCGATATGGAAGGTGGCGTCGCCATTGTTCATTGTTTCGGAGAGGCCGAGCGACAGAAGGTCGAGGTGTCGGATATCGCCATCGACGTTAAAGACATAAAGATCGTCGCCAATCGTTCCACGGGCGGCTACATTGAGGTCAGCTGCAGGGTTGGGGGATGAGAGAAGAACATCGAAGGCCCCGTTGCCGAGAGTCGCTTTAGCATTGATGTCGCGATATTCCGTTCCTTTGTATTCAATAGAAGAGATGTGGATATTGGTGTCGGTATGAGCCCGTGCATTGAGCGGATTGAAACCGGCACCGTCGGCAGATACGGTAGCGGAAACGCGACCTATACCGAGGTCGGGCATAAATTGTCCGACATTTATTCCTGTAGCCTCAAATTCAGCGATATAAGTTTCAGCGTTTAGGGCTACGCGACCTTTTCCGGCGAGGTCGCCGGCTGTAGTCCGAAGATCAATGTCGGCAGTGTAGGTTTCACGGTCGATGCCGGCAGTGCCTTTGATTTCGAGAGCGGGTATATTCATACCCTTGATTGCGAGGAGACGGTCGGCAACACCGGGATTAGTGAGGCGTCCATCGAGCTGGACATTTGCCTGCATCTTTTTAAAATCAAGAGGATTTTTCACCCATCCCTTTGCGAAAAGGGATAGGGTCTGCGGGACGTCGAGTCGTAACGTTTTGACCGTGAGGTCGCTGAGAGAGCCAAGAGCGTCGATTTCCATTTTAATAGGTCCGTTTCCCGGAATCATAGAGAGATAATTTCCGGCCATAGGTAGGAAGGCCCGGATGTCGGCGAATCCGAGAGCGGCATCGGCGTTGATAGACATACGCGCTTTCGGATTCATTTCCATAAGGGCGAATGGTACGTCAGCATCGGCGTGGATTACGGAATTGCTTGTTCGTAGCCGCAGATTGTTGATATTCAGGCCGATAGAATCGATTGAGACAGTTCCGGAGCCGCTTTGAATAGCGAGTCCAGAGCGTTCACGACCGGAGAGGAATATGATGGGAAGAGATATTTGTGAGGCTTGATTGTAGAAATCGCGCAGGCCTACATTGACGTCTTTAAGCTGAATATATCCGGGGTCGAATCCTTTTGCGGGCTTGACACCTTTAGTTGCGTAAAGCACGTCGAATTTCGTCAGAGCAATGGAATCGATTGCTATGGTCATCGGAGGAGAGGGGGGTGAGATGGTGTCGATGGGTGCGGGGTGAGCCTTGACGTATTGAGGTGTAGGCACGAGATATGTTACATCGCCCTCGTCGCCGGTAACGCTTGAGGCGGATATGTTGCTGTTTGTAAGGTCTATAATTCCGTTTTCGAGTTGCAATTTACGCACGGCGAGATTCAGCGTGTCGATCGTCGGAAGCATACTCATACCGAAGCGTACGTTGTCGAGGTCGAGTTGCCGGGCCTTGATGAGCATCTGGGTTTGCGTGGAGTCGGGGGATGGTTCTTTCTTCCAGACATCCATATAGAGGGCAATGTCGCCATCTTTGAGCAAACCTTTGTCAAGGTTAAGCGCCATTGCCTTGAGATTGAAATTCGTTCCGGGAGCGATGTCGAGAAGTTGGGCGCGGATTTTCATAATCATCGAGGTATCCGGGGATACCATACGATAATACGCCTTTTCGAGACGCAGTTTTTTTACGTCTACATCGTTTTTGAGGAGAGGGAGGAGCTTGACGTTGGCAATGAGAGAGTTAGCGCGCACCATGGTGTCGCCGGTAGCTTCTACTACAGAAACGCCTTTGAGCTCGACGTCGAGCGGGAAACGGATACGGAATTTGTCGATTTTAACGTCCATACCTGTGCTGCTGCGCATAACAGAAGTTGCGACATCTTTCATAAAGGTCTGGACGGGAGGGATATAGATAATGATGGGGAGGAGAATAAGGAAGAGAAGGAGGCCGAATATGAGTTTAAGCGGCACTCGTATCCACGCACTTTTAATCTGGTGATTGAATCTTGGACGTCGGCGTTTTGAAGGTTGAGGATTTGACTCGGGACTCTGGTCTGTTTCATTAAAGCGTGTATCTGCTTCTGTATCAGCGCTTAAGTCTTCGGTAAGATCGTTGCTGTCGCTGTTGTGAGAAGTCAGGCCGGATTGCGGAAATACGTCCTCGGGCTTTGAGCTCCAGAATTTTTGAAGGAAATACCAGCAAAGCACCACGAATAGCGACCCGGCGGCGTCGGCTTCCATATCTGCGACTTCAAAGCAGCGGCCGAGTTCCATCCATTTCTGAATATATTCGATTGCGACGCCGATGAAGCTCGCACAGAGGAAACACCACAGGAGTCGTGAACCGGCAATAGGGAGCCACCAGCGTCTGCGTTGAGCGTCGAGGAGGAAACAGAATGTGATGCCGCCGAACATGAGTCCGTGAGCGAGGAGGTCAGCTCCGTCGAACGCAGGCGTTTCATCGGGGAGGGGATTGGGCGATAAGGTGAGCCAGCACATAATGGCGAGCGCAAGAATCGAGAAGATCCAAGACGGGAGTTTCGAGAGTATGTGCTTAGTTTTGCTCATCGTTTATGTTGTTGTCCCGGCTCCTCCCCCGAAGAACCTGTGTGGAACCGTATCTAATCAGCGGTTCATTCGTTTGCGTTCTATTTCGTCGAGGATGATTTTTCTGAGGCGGATATGATTAGGCGTCACTTCAACGTATTCATCCTCTTTGATGTATTCGAGTGCCTCTTCGAGAGAGAAGATTACCGGCGGGACGATTTTAGCTTTCTCGTCGGCACCGCTTGCACGCATATTCGTGAGTTTTTTCGATTTTGTGACATTGACGACGATGTCATTGTCTTTAGCGTTTTCGCCAACTACTTGGCCGGCGTAGACTTCCTCCTGCGGGAAGATGAAGAAACGTCCGCGGTCTTGCAGTTTGTCGATAGCGTAAGCGTAGGCGGTACCGGATTCGTGAGCTATGAGCGAGCCGTTGGTGCGTCGTTCAATTTCACCTTTCCATGGCTGGTATTCGAGGAAACGATGAGCCATGATAGCTTCACCGGCCGTACCGGTCAGAATATTGTTGCGCAGTCCGATGATTCCGCGTGACGGGATGACGAATTCGATGTTGATTCGGTCGTTTTGGGTCTGCATGCTGACGATTTCGCCTTTGCGTCGAGTCACCATATCAATAACCTTCGATGAATATTCTTCGGGGACATTGATGGTGAGCGCCTCGACGGGTTCGCATTTTTTACCGTCGATTTCTTTTACGATAACCTGCGGCTGACCTACCTGTAGCTCGTATCCTTCACGACGCATTGTCTCGATGAGGATGCTCAAGTGAAGGACACCGCGTCCGTATACGGTCCATTTGTCTTCGGAGTCGCCTTTTACGACGCGTAGGGCAAGGTTTCTGTCGAGCTCACGTACGAGTCGGTCATTGATGTGGCGTGAGGTGACATATTTACCATCTTTACCGAAGAATGGGGAGTCGTTGATGGTGAAAGTCATCGACATCGTCGGCTCGTCGATAGCGATGCGGGGAAGAGCTTCCGGATTCTCGGGGATTGAAATAGTGTCTCCGATTTCAAAATCTTCAAGGCCAACGATAGCGCAGATGTCGCCGCTGCTTACTTCAGAGACTTTTTTTCGTCCCATACCTTCGAAGGTGTGGAGCTCTTTGATGCGCTGTTTCTTGACTGAGCCGTCGCGTTTGCACAGAGCTATTTCCATTCCGTCGCGAATTGTTCCGCGATGAACACGTCCGATGGCAATACGACCTACATAGCTGCTGAAGTCGAGGCTCGTGATGAGCATCTGCGGGTCACCATCGAGCTGCTGAGGAGCCGGGATATATTCAATGATAGCGTCGAGCACCGCTGTAATGTCTTCTTTGGGTTCTCTCCAGTCGCGCGACATCCATCCTTGTTTTGCGGAGCCGTAGACAGTGGGGAAGTCAAGCTGGTCTTCGGTGGCGTCGAGATTGAACATAAGGTCGAACACCATTTCATTGACTTCGTCGGGGCGGCAGTTCGGCTTGTCGACTTTATTGATAACGACGACGGGTTTGAGCCCCATGCTGATAGCTTTCTGAAGCACGAAACGAGTCTGAGGCATAGGGCCTTCGAAAGCGTCGACGAGGAGGAGACAGCCGTCGGCCATATTCAGCACTCGCTCCACTTCACCACCGAAGTCGGCGTGTCCCGGGGTGTCGATGATGTTGATTTTAGTGCCCTTATAATTGATGGATACATTTTTTGAGAGAATCGTTATGCCACGTTCTCTTTCCAGATCATTGTTGTCAAGTATGAGTTCGCCGGCATTTTGATTCTCACGAAATAAATGTCCGGCAAGTAACATTTTGTCGACCAAAGTGGTTTTACCGTGGTCTACGTGCGCGATTATTGCAACGTTTCTAATGTTTTGCATTTTCTTTTTTACTTTTACCTTGCTTTTTGTCCAAGTCCCTATAATCCCAATAAATCATTAAAATGCAAAATTAGCAAATTTTGGTGAGACTTCGGTTATATCTGAGGCGTTTTTTCGGCTCAAAAATTCAAGTATGTGATTGAGGGGATGAGCCGGGGGAGAGGAATCACGGGCGCAGTGTAAGGTGGATTGTCGGGGAGAGGGCGGAGTATGCAGGCATACATGTGCCGGGAGCGGCGTCGGTGAAGGTAGGATCGCAGATTATGTATTTGCGGTCGTTGTAGATGTAGCCGTCGCCGTCGAGACCGGGAAATGAGGCTACAGCGGTTGCTTCGTGACCGGGCCAGTTGATGAGCTGTGATTCGAGACCGAGGACGTTAGTGACGATGTAAGAGAAGAAAATGGCGCGGTCTTCACAATCAGAAGTGGGTAAAGAGAGTATTTCTTCGAGGAAATATGGTTTTTCAAATCCGTGCGCGTCAGAGTCGGTAGCGTATGTGAAGATGTGCTGAGTGAAGCTCAGGAGGGTGCTCAAAGCATCGTATAAGGATTTGCCCTGCAGTTGGGATTTGAGTTGAGTGACAAGGCTTTTGCGGAGCTTGCCGTCGATGAATGAATCGGCGTAATCGGCGATTTGCATGTGTGGGTATCTGTAGACGGCATCAAGAGCATTTTTATTGACTTGTCCGTCGAGAGTGAGGTCGCCGTATGAGAGATGGAAATGGCGGTTGTCTTCCGGAAGGGATAGGCCATTGAGCCGGAAATCCATCATATCGCCGAGTTTGGCTTCGGAGGGAAGGTTGCAGGTTTTGAATGATACTGCACCGAGATTGCGCGGGCAATCGTCGTCGGGGGTGAAGAAATAGTAACGTCGGGAGTTGAGATTGACGTAAGAGATGTCGAAAAGTTGCTGCTTTGAGGGGATTAGGATTGCAGGCTTTCCGTCAGAGAGTGTTGCTATGCGGACATCATATCCGAGTTTGGAGAGGATATAGTGTACAAGGGAGGCACGGGATGCTGAAGAGGCGTCGGGGAAGATGGTTTTTGCCCAACTGACCAATGCGCGATAGGTGAGATAACCGTTGAGTCCGTATCGCGTCTGCATATCGCGGGCAGCATTGATGAGGCTCGTGGCGGCGGGATTATTGCGCAGAGAGGACCATTGGTTGGCGTAATCTTCGGGGGAAGATAGGTGTCGGGCGATATTAATCTGAGGAGCGGATATGAAGAGAGTTGAGGCATAAAAGGGGAAACGAGAGGTGTCTGACAGCTCAGGAGATGAGGGTTGAGGGAGGGTGACGGGATGCGGTTGCTGAGGTTGGGGCGATACGACAGGGACGGGATTCGTGGGGGAGAGGGGAGTCGGAACAGAAGGAATGGGAGTCTGTTCGGGAGTGGCCGGAGGGGTAAAAACGGGCTGTATGGTCGGTTTGGGTTTATTGTCGCGTTTCTGCCCTTTGAAGGCGTTATAGCTTGCCCAAGAGTCGTTGAGGAAATGGGAATAGTCGTCGAGGATATTGTTTCTGAAAGAATTGAAGTCGGAGTGGATTCGCTGTTGGAAATTGCGAAAATCGTCTTGTGGAGAAACAGACTGCGCCGACACGTAGAGAGTCGTGCCGGCGAGTATGATGAGTGAAGTCAATATCCTGACGTTCATATAGATGGATTATTGTTCGAAGCCTTCGCGTACGAAAGAGGAAATTTTGGCTGCGTGTTTCTGTGCGGCCTCACTTTCTTTCATAGCATCTTCCATGGCGCGGATTCTGGCTTTGCTGGCGGCGCTTTCGCTGACGATGAAGAAAGTCTGGATTTCGAAAGTTCCGTCGCCGTTATCGTGAATGATTGAATAGCTTTCTTCCATTTCGCCCTTGATGTTTTTCTCCACGAGGCGTTCGTAAGCGGAATAGAAGTGGTCCATTTCGGCTACAGCATCAACGCCGTCGCCGGAGAGGTCGGAGATTACGCGTCCTTTGACAGAGCTGCCGGCCTGCTGAGCGTATGTAAGGCAGGCGTTATTGTAAGCCATCTGCTTTCCGATGTTCTTGGATTTGGTGCGTGAGGAAACGCCGACAATCTCACGGCCGTCCTCACCGAGCTCGTTGAGACGGTCGTAGTGGCGAAGGAGTGCTACGTCGAGGCTTCGCGAGCTTCCGAAGAGTTTCCATTTCTCCTTCTTGTATTCTTTCATTTTTTGCTTGTACTCTTTTTTAGTATCCGTCCGAAATATGCCGACTTGAACGTAGCGTTTTTGATTGCGAACTTTGTAATCAAAAAACGCTATGTTTAATTTGAATGAAAGCAACCGTATCGTAATGGCTCAACATCCGACAGATATGCGTATGGG
>JAGAUF010000056.1 GCA_017620885.1 Muribaculaceae bacterium | reverse complement strand
CTCGGTCTCAAGCAGCTCATGCCCCATCCCTGGGACAGCCTGGATCCCGAACTCAAGGTCGGCGACCATGTCAAGGGCCGCGTAGTCGTAATGACCGACTACGGCGCGTTCGTTGAGGTTCAGCCCGGCGTCGAGGGTCTCATCCACGTCAGCGAGATGAGCTGGAGCCAGCACCTCCGCAGCGCACAGGACTTCATGAAGGTTGGCGACGAGGTAGAGGCAGTCATCCTGACGCTCGACCGCGAGGACCGCAAGATGAGCCTTGGTATCAAGCAGCTTAAGAAAGATCCTTGGGAGGACATCGAGGAGAAATATGCTATCGGCAGCGTTCACACTGCAAAAGTACGCAACTTCACTAACTTCGGTGTCTTCGTTGAGATCGAAGAAGGCGTTGACGGTCTTATCCACATCAGCGATCTCAGCTGGACTCGCAAGATCAAACACCCCAGCGAGTTTACGCAGATTGGCAACGACATCAAGGTTCAGGTGCTCGAAATCGACAAGGACAACCGTCGTCTGAGCCTCGGCCACAAGCAGACTGAGGAGAATCCTTGGGACGCTTACGAAGCTGAATACACTGAGGGTTCTATCCATCAGGGCAAAATTCAGGAATTCGTTGAACGTGGCGCAGTCATCGTTCTGGATCACGGCGTAGAGGGCTTCGCAACACCGCGTCACCTCGTCAAAGAGGACGGCACGCAGGCTAAGCTCGGCGAAACGCTCGACTTCAAGGTAATCGAGTTCAACAAGGACAGCAAGCGTATCTTCCTGAGCCACAGCCGCATCCACGAGGACGCAAATGGTGAAGCACCGCGCAGCAACAAGCCTGCACGTCGCAGCAACCGTCGTAACGAGGAAGAGGCAATCGTCGCTCCGCAGATTGAAAAGACGACGCTCGGCGACCTTGACGCTCTTCAGGCTCTGAAAGCTCAGCTTCAGAAGGACGAAAAGGGCAACAAATAATCAGCCTATCCGATAAAATATGATTGGCCGGCCCTCTATCCGGCGGCCGGCCCATCATCAGCAATACCGATAATGCCGGAGCGGAACTATTCCAATCCGGCATTATCTGTTTCTCTCCGAAGAAAAGATTCCTTTTCTTCGCGACAAGACAATTTCTCTCCATAATGGAGGGATTATAGTTAATAATAGAATATGAAGAAGACAACACTTTTAGCCATCGGCGCTCTGGCGATGCTTACAAGTTCATGTGGAGGCAATAAAGATGGAGATGCCGACACAAACGACAGCGTGGCTCAAATCAATATAGATTCCACCACAATCGTGATTTCCGTTGATTCAAGCGCGCAAAACGACAGCGCAATCAGCTCAACCGTATCCGATAGCGCAACGCAGCATTAAACTTTCGGGGATATCGATTGTCTAAATAAAGATAAGGAGGGTGGCAGACACCGCAGCACGATGAGAATAATGCGACGCATAATATGTTTAATGGCAGCGCTGGCAATTACGGCCGGCACGGTCAGTTCTGTAGCTGCAACACGCGGATGGGAGCAGCAGCGCACGGAACGCAGCGACGCACGTTCTGCTGTAAAATGGAGTGAAGTGGAGGTAAAGACCGTGCGTGGTGCGATTATCGTCACGGCGTCGCAACGCGTGCAAATCAAAGTATTCACGATTCTCGGCCAGCTCGTCAGCAGCGAGACTCTGACGCCCGGGGTATGGCAGCTCAATATGCCGGCTCATGGCGTCTACATCGTCAAAGCCAACGACCTGACCTGCAAAGTGGCCGTCTGAAAGCGGTTTAATACGAATTTAGCGATTTAATTCAAGCCCGAATGTCACAACCATTCAGGCCTTTTTTGTATCGGGAAACAGATAGAAAAATATTTCTCGAAATAATTGGCAATTATACGGATATTTTTTGTATCTTTGCAGTCGGAAACAGAACGCAAAACAGAAGCTGTTTCCTGACAATTTTCCGGAGTGATAACGGCTGGGAAATGTACTTAAAAAATTAATGAAGACTAACTTTTAATCTAATAATAATGAAAGAGACAGATATTGACTGGGGCAATTTGACCTTCAGCTATATGCCGACAGATTACAATGTGCGTTGCACATTTAAGGATGGCAAATGGGGCGAGATTCAGGTAAGCGACTCCGAGCTTATTCCTATGCACATTGCCGCATCATGCCTTCACTATGGTCAGGAATCCTTCGAGGGTCTGAAGGCTTTCCGTGGGAAAGACGGTAAAATCCGTGTATTCCGTATGGAAGAAAATGCCAAGCGCTTCATCCGCAGCGCCGAAGGCATCAAGATGGAGCCGATGCCCGTAGAACTCTTCTGCGAGATGGTGCGTAAAGTTGTTAAGCTCAACGAGCGTTTCGTGCCTCCATACGGCACAGGCGCATCCCTGTATATCCGTCCTTTGGAGATTGGTATCACTCCGCGCGTAGGCGTTAAGCCCGCATCAGAATATATGGTAGTGATGCTCGTCACTCCCGTTGGTCCGTACTTCAAGGAAGGCTTCAAGCCGACTAAGGTATGTCTTTCCCGCGAATACGACCGTGTGGCTCCGAAGGGCACCGGTAGCATCAAGGTAGGTGGCAACTACGCTGCTTCACTTGTTGCAGGCGAAAAGGCTCACGAACTCGGTTACAGCGTAATGCTTTATCTCGATCCTAAGGAGAAGAAATATCTCGACGAATGTGGCGCTGCCAACTTCTTCGCTGTCAAAGGCAACAAGTACATCACGCCGAAGAGTGAATCTATCCTTCCCTCCATCACCAATAAGAGCCTCGTTCAGCTTGCTGAGGACCTCGGTATGGAAGTAGAACGTCGTCCTATCGAACTTGCAGAGCTTGAGACGTTTGACGAAGCATCCGCTTGCGGTACCGCTGCTGTCTGCTCCCCTATCTCTGAAATCGACGACCTCGACACCGGTAAGAAATATATCTTCTCTACCAACAACGAGGCAGGCCCGATGACTACTAAACTTTACAACAAGCTACGTGGCGTTCAGAACGGTGACGAAGAAGACATCCACGGCTGGGTAGAAGTTATCGACTGATAACCACGTCAGATACGGGAGTCCAAACTTCCGGCCTATATAGGGAGGGCGCATCAGACATTTCAACCTGATGCGCCCTCTCCCACCAATAAAGCCATCATATCATTATGGACGCTTACAGACTGATTGAGAAATATTATGCGGAGCAAAGCGCATTGCGTGACCTGCTGACCCTGCACAGCGAATCGGTGATGCGTAAGGCGATGGACTGTCTGGAGCGGCGCGGCATAGTGTGCGACCGCGAGTTTGTACGTGAGGCAGCTCTATTGCACGACATCGGCATCATCCGAACGCATGCTCCGTCGATACTTTGCGTCGGCGACAGGCCTTATATATGTCATGGCATCGAGGGGCGTGCGATTCTCGACGCTGAAAACCTGCCTCGCCATGCCTTGGTGTGCGAACGTCATACCGGGGCGGGACTCAGCAAAGAGGATATAATCAGCCAGAATCTGCCGTTGCCGCATCGCGATATGCTGCCGCTCAGCGTAGAGGAGCGCGTGATATGTTACGCCGACAAGTTTTTCTCCAAATCGGGGGATGCACGGCGTGAGAAACCGCTTGACGAAGTAATCCGGTCAATGGAGCGACACGGCGCCGGCACATTGGAACGCTTTATGCAACTACATTCAGAGTTTGGGGTCTGAAAGGTTTTCAGGCTGTGAAAAATTGTTTAATTTCGACTATGAATGGAGCGTATGTATTTGCGCTCTCGATAATAATTCGTAATTTTGCAAGTTGAAATTGAAGCGCGTTCCCCGTTCATAAGGGTTCGGGCTATAACATAACGTCAATATTTGAGACGAGCGCTATTCTATATTGCAGCTATAATGGTCCTTGCGATTGCGTATGCTACAAACATCGGAGGGCCGAACAAGCGTAGCCATACGGTTCGGGAAGACGGTATGGAGACGCCTGATGCGTCTTTATCCAATGACAGCTCGTCGATAGGTGCCGGCGATACAATCCTTCAAATCTCGGAGAGCTTCTCGGGGGATTCTACTCGCATTGTAGAGAGTGTGGACACGGCCGGGAAAACGCTTCTTACCCGCATCAATTACCAGAACACGGACATTCAGGACGAGGTGAAATTCTCTGCCAAGGATTCCCTCGTGCTTATCGGGGAGAATAACGCTTATCTCTATGGCGACGGCACGGTAGAATACACCGATCTGCAACTCACATCGGGCGAAATACGTATGAGTATGGACAGTTCGATGGTCTACGCCTCGGGCATCGCCGACTCGCTTGGCAATCTGACTGCCACGCCGGTCTTTAAGGATAAGGACGGCGAATATGAGTCGAAGACGATGGCCTACAATTTCAAGACGGAACGCGGATTTATCACCGATGTGGTCACGCAGCAGGGTGAAGGCTACCTTACGGGTGGGTCGACAAAGAAATTGGAGGACGGCACATTCAATATAGCCAACGGCCGGTACACGACGTGCGACAATCACGATCATCCACACTTTTATTTTCATCTCACGAAAGCGAAGGTGACTCCGAAGAAGAATATCGTAACCGGCCCGGTCTATATGGTATTGGCCGACGTGCCCCTACCCTTGGCTCTTCCCTTCGGTTTCTTCCCGTTTTCGAAGAGCTATTCGAGCGGCATCATCTTCCCGAGCTTCGGCGAAGACTATAACCGTGGTTTTTATATCCGTGACGGAGGCTATTATTTCGCAATCAATGACAATATCGACCTTGCCCTGCGCGGCGAGCTCTATACGAAGGGATCGTGGGGCGTCAGCGCACGTTCCACGTACGCAAAACGTTACCGCTATCACGGCAATTTCGACATCAGCTATCTGACGACGATAACGGGCGACAAGGGCTCGCCTGATTATTCCAAGCAGAAGAACTTCCGCGTAGCGTGGACACATACGCAGGATCCGAAGGCCAACCCCAATATGAGTTTTTCGGCGTCTGTGAATTTCGCCACGTCAGGCTATACACGCAATGACCTGAACAGCTATTACAACAATTCATTCACCGAAAACACGAAAAGTTCGACGGTGAATATGACCTACCGGTTCCCGGGCACCAAATGGAGCCTATCCACCACGGCCAATATCACACAGCGCAGTCAGGACTCCACACTTGCCGTTTCATTCCCTAACCTGACCGTCACTCTCTCGCAGGTGGCTCCGTTCAAGCGCAAACGATCCGTAGGCGGCGAAAAATGGTATGAGAAAATCAAACTTTCTTACACCGGTCAATTCCAGAACTCGCTGACGGCGTCGCAGAACGAATTTTTCCATAAGAACCTGCTGAAAGACTGGCGCAACGGCATGCGTCACTCATTGCCTATTTCGGCCACATTCCAGCTGTTCAAATACATCAACATATCGCCGTCGATTCAGATAAACGACCGTATGTACACGTCGAAGATAAAGCGCCAATGGGACACACAGGCATCGCGGGAGGTGCAAGATACGACTTACGGATTTTACAACATCTTCGACTTCAACGCTTCCATCTCGATGGACACTAAGCTGTACGGATTCTGGAAACCGCTTAAAATCTTCGGCGACAAGGTGCAGATGATACGCCACGTATTGACGCCTACCGTCTCCTTCAGCGGCTCACCCGATTTCAGCTCACCTTTCTGGGGCGTCTACGGTTCATATTCATATATAGACCAGAACGGCAATCCGCAGGTGAACAACTATAACTATTTCTCGCACGGATATTTCGGTTCGCCGTCGAAGGGAAAGACGGGTATGATTTCTGTCAATCTTGCCAACAATCTTGAGATGAAGGTGAAAAGCGATCAGGACAGTACCGGCGTGAAGAAGATTTCACTTATTGAGAATCTGAGCATATCTCAATCATATAACTTTGCGGCCGACTCACTCCGATGGAGCAATATCAACGCATCTATCATGCTGCGCCTTGTGAAGAATTTCAATCTCAATCTGAGTGCTACCTTCGACCCATATATGTACGGACTGTCCTCGTCGGGGACGCCGGTGCGTATCGACAAGCTGCGCATATCGCATGGCAAAGGATGGGGCAAGCTTTCGAGTACGGGCACGTCGTTCTCCTATACATTCAATAATGACACTTTCCGTCGCAAAAAGAAAACGGAGAGCGCCAAAACTCCTACAGAGGAGGATAAGGGGGATGACGAAGACACCGAGGAGTCATTCCTTGATCAAGTGAACCGACGGCGGGAGGAGCGCGACAAGAGTCAGGAAATTTCAGAAGACGCCGACGGCTATGCCAAGTGGGAGATTCCGTGGAATCTGACACTGAACTATTCGGTCAATTACGGTTACGGCGAGTTTGACTATGAGAAAATGGATTATAAGGGGAAATGGACCCAGAATCTATCGCTCAACGGCTCGATACGCCCGACGAAGAACTGGAATTTCAGTTTCTCGGCATCTTATAATTTCCAGCTCAAGAAGATCGCCTATATGAACTGCAGCATCTCGCGAGATCTGCACTGCTTCACGATGAGTGCGTCGTTTGTGCCGGTAGGTCCTTACAAGAGCTACAATTTCCACATTGCGGTGAAATCATCGCTTCTCAGCGACCTTAAATACGACAAACGCTCCTCGACGCGCAACGGCATCCGCTGGTATTAATCTTATCCCTTCCGGAAGCGGACTGAGCGGGCCACGTTCGGGAATGATAAAATGCAGATTGGATTTACGCGACGTAAAGTTCTGAGAATGTGGATATTTGAAATCCGGCGAAAATCAAAGGGGTGAAATAGCGATAAAAATTACAAAAATAAGTTTGGCATTTCCAAAAATTATTCGTAATTTTGAAAAAAATTTGGCAACTATGGCTGTTCCCCTCAGCGTTTTGACAGAGGAATTAAAGCGCAAAATCGAGCGGTTGGCGTCGAAATACGCCGAAGGAGTTGCCGAGCGGGAATCACTGCGAGCGCAGGTAGATATGTTGAAAACAGACATAGAGCGAATGCGCAAGGAGTTGGACAAGGCCCGTCTCGACATTCAGTTCCTTACTGTCTCACATAAGCTGGCGCAGTCGCCCGATGCCCTTGTGGACACGCGGAAAGTAGTTGCCGCTTTGATACGCGACATCGACAAGTGTATAGCGCAACTTAAAGAATGACGCGATGAAAAATTCAGACAAAGTGCAGATGCAGGTCAGAATTGCGGGTAAGCACATTACCCTTTCCGTACCCTTCGACACACAGGACGACGTGCGAGAGACGGAAAAAAGCATTGAAGACCTTTACAATAATTGGAAGGGAAGATTTCCCAATAAAAGCGACGACGCATTGCTGGCGATGATCGCTTACCAATATGCCTCCTTTTACAATACGCTGATAAAGAATAATCAGCGCATATCGAAGGATCTCCACGAAATTATTGATGTCGTGGACGAGGCATTGAAGAAATGAGGCCATTTGAGGCGTCTTTCTTTCTCAGGCACCTACTCTACCGCCTGACTCCGGCGAGAAGGCTTAAATAGCCGTTATCCGTCGTATGGGTATGTATAGGCCGGGCAGAGTTTTTTCATCCGTTATATTTTCGGAACATTCACTGATGTCGCACGCACCGCAGGTACGGGCGCTTTCGGCGCATATATATACGCCGGCTTAACGGCACATACGTCCCGAAATGCACGAATGGGGAAATGCTTCCGCCTGTGGCCGAAATGAATTGAAATTTAAGTAATAAAATTATATAGACAATTAAAAATAAACCGAAATGTCAGCAACAATATGGATACTAATAGCCGTGGCAGCACTCGTAATCGGGTATGTCGCAGCTATTTATGTCAGCAAATCAAAAGCTACATCACAAGCTAACGCGATTCTTGAGGACGCACGTCGCGAGGCGGATGTGATAAAAGAGAAAAAACTGCTCGAAGCACGCGAGGAGCAGATGAAAATCACTAACGAGGCGGAACGTTCGGCTCAACAAAAGATGCAAAAAGTACAGCAGAACGAGCAACGCCTGAAGCAACGCGAGAATCATTTGAACCAACAACAGAGCGAACTCGGGAAAAAGCGAAGCGAAATGGACCAGCGTGCCACAACGCTCGACAACCGTGAGAAAACCGTCGAGGCCCGTGCCGAGCAGCTTGAAAAGGACATTCGCCACGCACAGGAGGAATTGGAACGCATATCCGGTCTCTCAGCTGAGGAAGCCAAGGAGAAACTGGTAGAATCGCTGAAAGATGAGGCGAAAACAGCCGCTGCCGGATATATCAACGACATTATGGACGATGCCAAGATGACGGCCAGCAAGGAAGCCAAACGCATCGTCATACAGTCGATTCAACGCGTAGCCACGGAGACTGCGGTAGAAAATTCCGTTACAGTTTTCCACATCGACAACGACGAAATCAAGGGACGCATCATCGGTCGAGAAGGCCGCAATATCCGTGCGCTTGAAGCCGCCACGGGCATCGAAATTATCGTAGACGACACACCGGAAGCCATCGTTCTTTCAGGCTTTGACCCGGTAAGAAGAGAAATCGCTCGTCTGGCTCTGCATCAGCTCGTCGTAGACGGCCGTATCCACCCTGCCCGCATTGAAGAGGTGGTTGCAAAGGTTAAAAAACGCGTCGAAGAGGAGATTATCGAAACCGGTAAGCGCACGGCCATCGATCTCGGTATCCACGGACTTCACCCGGAGCTTATCCGTATGGTGGGACGAATGAAATACCGCAGCTCTTACGGTCAGAATCTTCTTCAGCACTCCCGCGAGACAGCCAATCTCTGCGCTGTGATGGCTTCTGAGCTCGGACTTAACCCGAAGAAAGCACGTCGTGCCGGTCTTCTCCACGACATAGGCAAAGTGCCTGATGACGAGCCGGAACTGCCGCACGCACTGTTAGGTATGAAACTGGCCGAAAAATATAAAGAGAAACCGGAAATCTGCAATGCAATCGGCGCGCACCATGACGAAGTGGAACAGACGTCGCTCCTCGCGCCTATCGTACAGGTGTGCGACGCTATCTCGGGCGCTCGTCCCGGTGCTCGTCGCGAAATCGTAGAAGCATATATCAAGCGCCTCAACGATCTTGAACAGCTTGCACTCTCCTATCCGGGTGTTCTCAAGACTTACGCTATTCAGGCCGGTCGCGAGCTGCGCGTGATTGTCGGTGCAGAAAAGATAACCGACGAGGAAACGGAGCAGCTTTCAAACGAAATAGCGAAAAAGATACAGGACGAAATGACATATCCGGGTCAGGTAAAGATTACCGTGATTCGCGAGACGCGTGCCGTAAGTTACGCAAAATAACGAGGAGACTCTGCAATGACCGACATAAACGAAACAAACATAACGTACGATTCCGAAGGCACGCTGCCTGAGGACTACGGCTTCCGTCGGCAAGCGGGCGCCCCGCGTGGCAAATGGCAGGGGTATGACTGGCTACAGGACATCACGTGCGTACACGATTGCGAATATGTGCTCGTACAATTCAAGAACACACGCAACGGCTTCTACACAAATCCCTCTCGCCTTGATCTAAAAATCGGCGACATGGTCGCAGTAGAGGCGTCTCCGGGCCACGACATCGGCGAGGTGGCGATGGTAGGTCCGCTGGTCAAACGTCTTATGCGCAATGCGTCGCAGAAAGCTATTACAGATTGCAAAAAAGTGTTCCGCAAAGCGCGTCCCGCCGACATCGACAAATATAAAGAGGCCCAATCGCGCGAACATGACACGATGATTCGAGCGAGAAAGATAGCCGAAGAGCTTGAACTGGACATGAAAATCGGCGACGTGGAATATCAGGGCGACTGCGGAAAGGCGATATTCTATTATATAGCCGACGAGCGCGTGGATTTCCGCAAGCTTATCCGCATCCTTGCCGACACGTTCCATGTGCGCATCGAGATGAAACAGATCGGGGCGCGTCAGGAGGCAGGACGCATCGGCGGTATCGGACCGTGTGGCCGTCCGTTGTGCTGCTCCTCATGGATGACGCATTTCAGTTCCGTAGGCACAAGCGCAGCGCGCGTACAGGATCTCTCGATGAATCCGCAGAAACTGGCCGGACAATGCGCCAAGCTGAAGTGCTGCCTTAATTTCGAGGTGGACGTGTATATGGAATCATCGAAGAAGATGCCGCCGAAGGATGTTGCGCTCGTCACGAAAGACGCTACATATTTCCATTTCAAAGCCGATACGCTCAAACGCGAAGTCACATACTCCACCGACAAGGCTATCGCTGCCAATCTGGTGACCATCAGCGCGGCGCGTGCCTTCGAGATTATCGCCCTCAACAAGCAGGGCATAAATGTGGAGCAGCTTGACCAAGACGCTTCTGAAGAGAAGCCGCGGCGCGAGTTTGTCGACTCGGTCGGAGAGGATTCCATCAACCGTTTCGACAAGTCGAAGAAAAAGAAAAAACGTCGCAAAAGCAGCAAGCCCGGCGAGGGCAACGACATTCAGGACGCTTCCGGCTCCCCTGCCGAAACTGACAAAGGGAAGAACCAGCGTCCTCGCAAAAATCAAGGCAACGACAGAGCGCCACAACAACGCCGGAACAAGAATCAAAAACAAAAAAATAATCCAAGACCGACCAAAGGACCGGATTCTGAATAAACGATGACTCCAAAACGCTCTCTCTTAATCATTTTTGCCTGCATTCTCTTGCTTTGCGGATGCGGGGGAGATGACGTGGTATATTCGGAATTTCACGACCTCCCTTCGGACGGTTGGAGGCGTATGACAGTACTCTCGTTCGACCCGTGTCCCTTTGATTCCGCAACCGACATCGGTTCCCACGAAATTGAAATTATTTTGCGGCATAACGACGCCATACCTTACGATTCATTATGGGTCGCGGTGGAGGAGACATCCTTCGGCACAACAATTCATCGCGACACAATCCCTGTGGCACTTTCCAATGCCGAAGGGGAATGGCTCGGACGCGGCACGCATGGAGTTTATGAGGTGTCAAAGAGTTTACGCACATACAAGCGTCTCCCTTCCGGCTATGAGATTACACTTGGCCACGCGATGAAACAAGAACGGATACCGGGAATAATCAATGTCGGCATCCGTATGAAACGATTCAACAACCACGAAAACAGATAAAAATATGTACCCTATAATTCCCGATCATCTTGAAAACGAAATTGCACTGCGGACAGAGGAAATCCACTCTCAATTGGAGCGCCATGAGCTTGATGCAGTGCTGATTACCTCCAACGCCAATATATTCTATGCTTCGGCGCGTTATTTCAGGGGATATATTCTCGTGACCCGCGAGTCCGCTCCTATCTATTTTGTTGTCAAACCGTCTCAGCTCGAAGGAGCCAATACCGTCTATATACGCAAACCGGAGCAAATACCCGACGAAATGGCGAAACTCGGCATCCCGATACCGGCCGCCATCGGACTGGAGTATGACGCGATGACGTATACGGAGATTGAACGTCTTAAGAAAGTGTTTGCGGCCTCGGAAATCCGAAACGGTTCCGGTGTACTTCGCAACGCACGCATGGTGAAGACTGAATACGAGATCGAACAGATGAAAGAAGACGCGCGTCATCAGATGGCGGTCTACGAGAGAATTCCAAAGCTCTGGGTAGAGGGTATGTCGGACGTGGAGCTTCAGATAGCCATCGAACATGACCTCAGGTTGGAAGGAGCCTTGGGATATACTCGCACCTTTGGCGCACAGATGGAAATCAATTGCGGCAGTCTTTTAGTCGGCGACAACGCCGACGTGCCTTCGCCCTACGATTTCTCGATGGGTGGCGAAGGGATGTCGCCCGCTCTCCCGGTAGGGGCATCCGGAGAAATTATCCGCACGGGGATGACCGTGATGGTGGATATGTCGGGGGCTTTCAACGGCTATCAGTCAGACTTGACGCGTACATGGCGTGTTGGCGATGTGCCTGAAATCGCAATGAAATCGCACGAATGTTCACGTCGTATCCTGCGCGAGATGGAAGCTATGGCCCGTCCCGGGGTTATGACCTGCGACCTCTATAACCGCGCTATGGAGATAGCCGGAGAAGAAGGGCTTGCAGATTACTTTATGGGTCATTGCCAGCAGGTAGCCTTCATAGGCCACGGCGTCGGCATCGACCTCAACGAGTCGCCTGTTCTCACCCCGCGTGGAAAAGAGAAGCTTGAAGCAGGTATGACTATCGCCATAGAACCAAAATTCGTCATTCCGGGCGTCGGGGCGACGGGCGTAGAAAACACCTACGTAGTACGCGAGGACAGACTCGAAAATATTACGAATTTCCCCGAGGAGCTCGCCAATTTAGAATAACAATGAACATCGCGTCACAGCTCAAGGACGACATATTCAAAATCGTTGGAGAAACGGCCGACCATCTTGGCCGGCGCGCATTTGTGGTAGGTGGATATGTAAGAGACATCTTCCTGAACCGTCCGTCGTCAGACATTGATTTCGTGACAGTTGGCTCGGGAATCGAGTTGGCAAAGGCTGTGGCGAAACGTCTTGGCCGCGGCGCCCATCTGTCGGTATTTCAATCGTATGGCACCGCGCAGGTGAAATATCACGGGCTGGAGCTGGAATTTGTGGGGGCCAGACGGGAATCGTATTCGCGAGACAGCCGTAATCCCATCGTGGAGGACGGCACTCTCGATGACGACCAGAAACGACGCGATTTTACTGTCAATGCCTTGGCCGTCAGCGTAAACGCCGAGAATTTCGGCACCCTCGAAGACCCCTTCGGAGGCATCGACGACCTCAATGCAAAAATACTTCGCACGCCTCTTGATCCCGACGTGACCTTCAGCGACGACCCGCTGCGTATGATGCGCGCCATCCGTTTCGCCACGCAGCTGCAGTTTAAAATTCTCCCGGAGACATTCGAAGCCATCAAACGTAATGCCGGACGCATAGAGATCATCACGCGCGAGCGCATCAACGAAGAACTTACCAAGATACTGAAAAGCAGCCGTCCTTCCATCGGGTTCAGGCTGCTCGATATGTCAGGGCTGCTTCCCCTTATCTTCCCGGAGCTGACCGCTCTCAAGGGGATAGAAACCGTTGACGGCCACGGTCATAAAGACAATTTCTACCACACGCTTCAGGTAGTCGACAATATCGCACGCGTCTCCGACAATGTATGGCTGCGATGGGCCGCTTTGCTGCACGACATAGCCAAACCTGTCGCCAAACGATACGATAAGGAAGCCGGATGGACCTTCCGCAACCATGATTTTCTCGGGCAGAAATTCATTCCGCGCCTGTTCAGAAAGTATACGATGCCCCAGAACGACAAGATGAAATATGTAGCCAATCTCGTCGGGATGCACATGCGTCCGCAATCGGTTGGCGAACAGGGCGTCACAGACTCCGGCGTGAGACGTATGATAACAGACGCCGGTGAAAATCTCGATGATCTCATGCTTCTTGCCGAGGCAGACATCACATCAAAGAATCCCCAGAAAGTGCGCAATTTCCTTGACAATTTCGCACTATTGCGCAAACGCGTTGCAGAGGTAATAGCCAAAGACGACTACCGCACATGGAAGAATCCCATAAAAGGGGATGAAATTATGGCGACTTTCGGTCTTCCGCCATGCAAGACCGTAGGCGAAATTCTTCAGGAAATTAAAGACGCCATCATGAACTGTGAAATCGAGAACACCCACGAAGATGCCTACGCTCTTATGCTTCGTCTCGGCGTCGGCAGAGGTCTCGTTCCGGTCGCGGACGCATGATAATCCGCCTCTTCCTGAGATTAACTTTTGGATTTCGGGAGGACTCCGAAAGTGAAAAATAGCAAAAAAACCGAATATATTTTGCCATATAAAAAAAAAGTATTACCTTTGCACGCCGATTATATCCAGTTGAGACAATTGCGGCACGAATCCGACCCTATTGGCCTTGGGAAAGAGGAGAACCGCGCATTTACAACTAACATTTAAAACACTGTATTTAAGGTGGATACTTTAAGCTACAAAACCCTCTCGGCCACTCGTGAGAATATTAAGAAAGAATGGGTGGTTATCGACGCTACCGGCATAGTGCTCGGACGTCTCTGCTCAGCTATCGCAATGGTACTGCGCGGCAAGAACAAACCCTCCTTCACGCCCAACTTGGATTGTGGCGACAACGTTATTGTGATCAACGCCGACAAAGTCATCATGACAGGTGACAAATTCGAGAATCACGAATATCTCCGCTATACGGGCTATCCCGGTGGCCAGCGTACATTCACCCCTGCAGACCTTATGAAGAAATCCTACAAGAAGACTCTCAAGGCCGGCAAGCACCCCCTCTTTATCAAGGTGGTGAAAGGTATGCTTCCCAAGACTCGTCTCGGAGCCGCACAACTCAACAATCTTTATGTTTTCAACGGCCCGGAACACCCCTTCGAGGCTCAGAACCCTACAAAAATCGACATTAACAAAATCAAGTAACAGAGATGGAAAAGATTAATGCAATCGGCCGCCGCAAAGCCGCAGTAGCTCGTGTATATCTCACTGAAGGTACCGGAAACATTATCGTGAACAAACGTCCCCTCGACGTTTACTTCCCCTCTTCCATCCTCCAGTACGTTGTTAAGCAGCCCCTTCAGACGCTCAATGTAGCTGACAAATACGACATCCTCGTTCACCTCGACGGAGGTGGCTACAAGGGTCAGGCCGAGGCTCTCCGCCTCGCTATCGCCCGCGCCCTCGTTAAGATCAACCCCGAGGACAAGCCCGCACTTCGCGCAGAAGGCTTCATGACTCGCGACCCGCGTACCGTAGAGCGTAAAAAGCCCGGTCAGCCCAAAGCTCGCAAGCGCTTCCAGTTCTCCAAGCGTTAATCACTTCCGGAAGAGTTTCAAAACTCTTTACAACCGGAATTTATCCTTATACAGGCTCGCGGTATGACTTGTACATCACCGCAAGCCCGAAAATTTTTTCGGAGAAATTTCTCCGCTTGTCGGAAATTTTACTCCGTTTAAGGGTTTCGGCCCATGTGTTTAGTATCTAAATTCTTGAGATGGACACGTTCCCTACTCCTGAATTGATTTTTTAAGAACGTAAACAAACTATTTAATCCAAAAATGGCTACACCCACTTTTGAACAACTCCTCGAAGCCGGCTGTCATTTCGGCCACCTCAAAAGAAAATGGAATCCCGCTATGGCTCCCTACATCTTTATGGAGCGCAACGGAATCCACATCATCGACCTCTACAAAACTGCAGCTAAAATCGAAGAGGCTGCCGCAGCTCTGAAGCAAATCGCTAAGTCAGGCAAACGCGTTCTCTTCGTAGCAACCAAAAAGCAGGCTAAAGAAGTCCTCGCCGAGAAAGCACAATCTATCGGCATGCCTTACGTGACAGAACGTTGGCCGGGCGGTATGCTCACCAACTTCCCCACCATCCGCAAGGCTGTCAAGAAGATGACTGCTATCGACAAAATGGAAAAAGATGGTACATTTGACAACCTCTCCAAGCGCGAGAAACTCCAGATCACTCGTCAGAGAGCAAAACTTGAGAAGAACCTCGGTTCTATCGCCGATCTTAGCCGTCTTCCGGCAGCACTCTTCGTAGTAGACGTAATGAAAGAGCACATCGCTGTGGCAGAAGCCAAGCGTCTCGGTATACCCGTATTCGCAATGGTCGACACCAACTCGGATCCCGAAGACATCGACTTCGTAATCCCCGCTAACGATGATGCATCCAAGAGTATCGAAGTTGTTCTCGATGCACTCGTTTCCGCTATGGCTGAAGGCATTGAAGAGCACAAAGTAGAGAAAGTAGACGCTCCCGAAGAGAAAGAGGCTTCCGAAGAGGCTCACGTTCCCGGCAAACGTCGTCGCGTGCGTCGCGCAGCCGCTCCCAAAGAGGAAGTGAAGGCTGAGGCTCCGAAAGAGGAAGCTAACGCCGCTGAGTAATGTTTAAATTGTCTGACCGTCCCTCTTAAGGACGATCAGACAGATTCAATTTTAATTTATCACACGTAAGTATTTTTAAGACTTACACATAACTTTATATATTAATTATGGCAGTATCTATCGAAGACATCAAAAAGCTTCGCACAATGACCGGAGCCGGTATGATGGACTGCAAAAACGCCCTCGCCGAGACCAACGGCGACATTCAGGCTGCTATCGAGATTATCCGTAAAAAAGGTCAGGCCGTCGCTGCTAAGCGTGAAGACCGCAACGCCGCAGAAGGCTGCGTACTCTCAGCCGTTAAACCCGGATATGCAGCTATCGTAGCTCTTAACTGCGAAACAGACTTCGTTGCAAAGAACGAGTCTTTCCGCGCTCTCACAAAGAAAATCCTCGCAGCTGCAGTCGAAGCCGGCGCAAAAACGCTCGACGAGGTTAAGAATATCGCCATCGAAGGCCGCACCGTTGCTGAACTCATCACCGACGAAATCGGCAAAACGGGTGAAAAGATGGAACTCGGCGCATTTGAATACGTTGAAGCTCCCTCCGTTGCTTCCTACGACCACCTCGGCAATAAGCTCGCTACTATCGTAGGTTTCAATCAGGAAGGCATCTCCACTGAAATCGGCAAGGAAGTCGCTATGCAGGTAGCCGCTATGAACCCCGTAGCAGTAAACCGCGAAGCCGTTCCCGCCGCTATCATCGATGAGGAGAGAGCAGTCGCAGTCGAAAAAACCAAAACTGAGCAAGTGCACAAGGCAGTTGAGGCTGCTCTTAAGAAAGCAGGTTTCAACCCCAACCACTTCGACAGCGACGATCACATCGCTTCCAACATCACCAAAGGTTGGATCACTGAAGAAGACGCCGCCAAAGCTCGCCAGATTATGGCTGAAGCCGCTGAAAAGAAGGCTGCTAACCTTCCCCAGCAGATGATCGACAACATCGTAAACGGACGTATCAACAAATATTACAAAGAGAACGTCCTTATGGAGCAGGAATATCACCGCGACGCTACTCTCACCGTAGGACAGTATCTCGAAAATCAGGCAAAAGGCCTCGTTTGCGTTGAGTTCAAGCGCGTAAACCTCAATCAGGACTAATACTCCCCGTTTAACATATTCAGAGGGCGTATCAAAATGCGAGTTTTTGATGCGCCCTTTGTATTTATTTCCACTATCTGACGTATATCAAAATAATCCCTGTATATGAACATATTTCCGAAACCGGATTTCATCCCCGCCGCAATATCTTCATTATCACACTATAACCTCGACACCTTCAAACGCGACCTCATCGCCGGCATTGTTGTCGGTATTGTCGCCCTCCCACTCGCCGTCGCGTTCGGCATAGCATCGGGAGTCTCGCCCACAATCGGTATGATAACGGCGATTATCGGAGGATTTATCGTTTCCGCTCTCGGTGGAAATACCGTCCAGATCGGAGGCCCCACAGGTGCCTTCATCATCATTGTTTACAACATCATACAGATGTACGGCCTTACGGGACTCGCCCTCGCCACATTTATGGCAGGATGTATTCTTGTACTCCTCGGGCTTTTCAAGCTCGGAACCGTCATAAAATTCATTCCCTACCCTATCGTCGTCGGATTCACAGCAGGTATCGCACTGACTATTTTCTCAACACAGATTCCCGACTTCCTCGGACTTAAAATCACAGAAAACGTTCCCGGTGATTTCATCGGCAAATGGGGCGTCTATTTACGCAATTTTGCCTCTACCAGTCTTCCTACTACCGCAATTTCCATCCTCTCGCTCCTCATAATTATTTTCACTCCGAAAATTTCAAAGAAACTGCCCGGAGCACTCACAGCCATCGTTATCGTGACAGTTCTCGTATATATCCTCAAGGAATATCTCGGTGTGACAGGCATTCAGACCATCGGCGATCGTTTCGGGGATATGGCTACCGACATCCCTCATCCTCACTCCATCGGAATAGATATGAACTCCATACGCCTCCTCCTCCCCTCCGCCTTCACAATAGCGATGCTCGGTGCCATTGAATCACTCCTCTCCGCAACCGTCGCCGACGGCGTCACAGGAGCACGCACCAACAATAATACTGAGCTTATCGGTCAAGGCATAGCCAACATTGTCGTGCCATTATTCGGCGGAATCCCCGTGACCGGAGCTATTGCCCGCACGATGACCAATATCACCAACGGCGGCAAAACGCCCGTAGCCGGGATCATACACGCCATTGTTCTTCTGCTGATTTTCCTATTCGCGATGCCGCTCATCAATCTTGTCCCGATGTGCTGCCTCGCCGCAGTCCTCGTTATGGTCAGCTATAACATGTCCGGCTGGCGCACAGTAGTCGGCATGACTGACAATCCGAAAGGCGACGTCTGGGTGCTGCTCGCCACATTCCTCCTGACCGTCATCTTCGACCTTACAATAGCAATAGAAATCGGTATGCTGCTCGCAGTCGTCGTATTCCTCCGCCGTGTAACAGAAAATACCACCGTCCGTGAATACGGACATAAACTCGACGCCGCCGAAGGCACCGACATGGCCACCCACGAAGTATTGACTTTAAACCACGGCGTATCTGTTTACGAAATTGACGGCCCATTCTTCTTCGGTGCTGCTACCAAATTTGACGAAATCGTGCGTCTTGCTCCACACTCGAAGCCTATTGTCCGCATTATCCGTATGAGAAAAGTGCCGTTCATCGACTCTACAGGGCTGCACAATCTCCAACTTCTCATCGAAGCATCTCACCGCGAACACATTAAAATCGTGCTCTCAGGAGTGCAGGAAAACGTCCGCGCAAGCCTCGACAAATCACACATCATCGACCTCATCCCGGCGGAAAACATCTGCGACCATATCTCCAAAGCAGTAGTCGTCGCCAACCGCATCGCTGAACAGCATACCGCAATCCGACAATAACCCCTCTCCCTCATTCTGACGGATAACCTAAATATTTGAAAATGGCAATACGGTAAAGAAATCGTATTGTCATTTTTTATTATAAGGCTGCTTGCGCAGATTCGTATTCACTCCGATGCGTCAAAACACGATTCATATTCTTCTGCGCCCATTCCGTCAGCTCCATGATTATCGGAATAAGAGATTTCCCGGTTTCAGTCAGGCTATATTCCACTTTCGGTGGCACCTCCGCATAAACCCGGCGATCGATCAGTCCGTCAGCCTCCAACGACTTAAGCGTCCGCGAAAGGACACGCGTCGAAATATCCGGAATCATCCGCCCCAACTCGTTAAACCGCACAATTTTCTCCCCGTCTATTGTCAGCAATACCAGCAACGACCACTTATCGCCAAATCGCGACACCACATTTCTTATCGGACAAATCTCGACAATCGAATTTGTGCTTTCCTTTCTAATCATAATTTTCCACTTTATAATGTAAAGTTACTAACAATTTCGCATACACACAAATGCCGCGAAAAATTTTCAAAAAAAATGCAGTTCTAACCCGCTGAAAATCACCAATACTGACTAAAAGGTTACTATGAGCGTCAAAAGTAACCTCTTGACAAACACGGTTTTAAGCAGTAATTTTGCTGTACGAAATTAAAATAATCCAAAGATATGGAAAAGATTCAGACTATCGCAAAAGGCACTGAATTCAGTGCAGCCAACTTCGGCAAACTTGCCGACATCAAAGACTATGTGCTCCAGCTCGGCCCGGGAGTAAAGATCCCCGGCAAAGTATTCGGCGGACAGGCCGTCGGCGCAACAGGTGGAGACTTCTCATTCCAAGTCTTCGCTCCCGGACAGGAAACCGGCTTCCTCCACACCCATAAAAATCACGAAGAGCTGTATTTCTTCCTCTCCGGCAAAGGTGAATTTCAGGTAGACGGCCAGGTTTTCCCCATTGAGGAAGGATCTGTAGTGCGCGTCGCTCCCAACGGTCGTCGCAGCGTCTGCAACAACGGCACCGAGCCCCTCATTATGCTCTGCGTGCAATATCGCGGCAACACATTCACTGCCGACGATGCCACCGATGGCGTCATCCTCCCCGACCCCGTTAAATGGTAATCAATCGCCAAGATAGAAAATCGGGCACAGCCGAAAAGGTTGTGCCCGTTTTTTGTTTTTGTGATTATCTCGCGCTATTAGTTTTGCAATCTGATTGCGGTGATTATTTCTTGATGCCGTCGCGCCGCATCATAGCGTCGGCGGTCGGCTTCTTGCCACGGAATTCCACGTAAAGCGTCATCGGATCGACGGTGCCGCCTGACTGAAGCATCTTCAGGAATTTATCAGCTGTCTTACGGTCGAAAATTCCGTTCTCAAGGAAGGCCTCGAAAGCATCAGCCTCAAGCTCTTCGCTCCATTTGTAGCCATAATAGCCAGCAGCATAACCGCCTGAGAAGACGTGAGAGAACGACGTAGAGAAGCCCGTTCCGGGAAGTGCGTCAAACACCTTGACAGGTTCAATGGCCTCTGCCTCAAACACCTCGATGCTGTCGCTGTCCTTAATCGGCTCTGCGATCGTATGATAGGCCATATCTACGATACCGAATCCGAGCTGACGAACACAAGCGTAAGCGGCGGCATACTGCGAGGCCGTGATGAATTTATCGAGCAATTCCTTCGGCATATTCTCGCCCGTCTGATAATGCTTGGCAAAACTGTCGAGGAATTCTTTCTGAGTCAGGAAGTTCTCGTTAAACTGTGAGAAAAGCTCCACGAAGTCGTGGTAAACATTCGTGCCGGAGAGTGATGCGTAGGTGGCCTGCGACGACAAACCATGCAAGGAATGTCCGAACTCGTGAAGGAACGTCTCTACCTCGTAAGGGGTGAGAAGAACGGGCTGATCACCGACCGGCTTGGCAAAATTGCACACGATAGAGATGAACGGAATAGAGCGGTTACCCTTGTCATCCTTCGTCTCAGTGCGATATTCAGTCATCCAAGCGCCGCCGGACTTGCCGGGACGATAAAAGAAATCAGCATAGAAAATACCGAGGATTTTCCCATCTCGGTCATAAACCTCGTAAGCACGCACGTCGGGATGATAACCGGGAATATCCTTATTCTCCTTGAAGGTATAGCCATAAAGCTTAGTGGCAAGACCGAAAACACCGTCGATTGTATTGTTAAGCTCGAAATAGGGCTTCATGTCCTCGTCGTTGAAGGCATATTTGGCGTTTTTAAGCTTGTCCGACCAATAGCTATAGTCCCATGCTTCCAGCTTATAATTAGGATCTTTCAGCTGCTCACGGGCGTAATCCTCTACAGTCTTCACCTCCTTCTTCATAGCCGGCATATAATTGTCGCGCAGATCGTTCAGAAGAGCGTAGACATTCTCCGGAGTACCTGCCATCGTGCCTTGAAGAGCCAGCTCAGCATAATTCTTCTTGCCGAAAAGTTTGGCGATCTCCAGACGAGTGTTGGCTATATCCTTCACAAGCTGCGTATTGTCAAATTCGCCACCTTTGCCACGCTGATTGTATTTAATATAGAGCTCCTTACGCAGTTTGCTGTCGGGCATATACTTGATGAAAGGTGAATAGCTCGGCATGAAAAGAGAGAACATATAGAGCGATTCTTCATCGGGCTTGCCCTGCGCTGCAAGAGCATCCTTAGCGTCGGCACGCGCAGCTGCAATGATGGATTCAGGCATCCCCTCCACCTGCTCGCGCGTCACCCACAGCGTATTCTCCGGACGCTTCGTGTCGTTGGTCACGTTCTGCGAGAAGAGCAGATTCAGGTCGCTGAGCTTGCGGCTCAGTTCGGCAAATTTCTCGCGGTCTTTACCCTTCAGGTTGGCGCCGTTTTCGGCAAAATGACGGTAAGTCTCATCGATCAGGCGCATCTGTTCCGGCGTCAGATTCTTGTACTTATTACGGTCGTCATACACCTTCTTGATGCGCTGGAAAAGCTTATCGTTGAGAATGATGGCCGTCTCCTGCTCCGACAGAATCGGAGTCAGCTTCTGCATCATATTCATCAGCACGGTATCGCCCGTTGCATGCTCCACGTTGCTCAGAGCGAGAAACGAATTGTTAAGCAGCTGTCCCGAACGGTCGAGAGCCACAATCGTATTCTCAAAATTGGGTTTCTCCTTATTATTGACAATATCCTCTATTTCAGCGTTGTGACGCTTGATACCTTCGAGGACAGCCTCCTCATAGTCGGCCGGCTGAATCTTGTCAAACGGTACGGCCCCGAATGGCGCCGTGGATGGCTCCAGAAGCGGATTTGTGCGACCTGAAGCCGGGATTGCTGCGCATGTCATAATTGTCAAAGCTGCCAATGAGCCTGTTACGATTTTTTTCATTTGAATTTTTATCTAATCAAGTGATTGGATTTTTATAGAAACAGTCCCCGGCGAAAAATGTTTGCACACATCCCCGGGGACTATCTTCTGTATCATCAGACCGATACGGTCCGGGTCATTTTTACTTTGCCTCTACGCCCTCCATAACAACCTGAATACGATTCTTGCCGTCATAGAGTCCCTTCATAAATTTATTGAAGTCGGCAAGCGTCAGATTCTCGATAGCAGCGCGGTGATTGCTGATCATATCCCAGCCGCGAGCATACGAAAGCAGGTTATTGTTCCAATAAGCGTTGGTACGGGAATTATTCTCGTACTGCTTCAGGGCTGCTTCCTTCACCTTGTTGAAGTCTTCGGCCTTCGCACCCTCATTAAGCAGTTTCACCAATTCAGCGTATGCGCGCGTCATCAGTGTGTCCTGCTGCAACTTGTTGGTCTGGAATGCGTAGAGAATCATCCATTCGCCGGTATTCGGATTCATCTGGCCTACAACGTCAGCGCCATACGTACCACCCTCTTCCTCACGGAGCGTAGCCGTGTAGATATTGGCGAGGATGTCGGCGAGAATATTCAGCTGCAAGCTGTTCTCGATGGTATATTTCAGATTCTTGCCGGAGTAGATGTTGTAGACCGTAGTCGAAGGAGTTTCCATCGGCTGCTGCCACGTATCATTCACCTGACCCTGTACCATATTGAGAGAAGTGACGATCTTGCTCTTAGTAGCCTTCGTGCCGGGCAGCGATGCCACATACTTCTCAAGGAGAGGTTTGAGCGTAGCCACATCAACGTTTCCGGTGAAGATAAACGTATAATCGGCGGCATTGCTCATTGATTCCGTAAGCATCTTGAACATCTCATCGTAATTGGCAGCATCGAGTGTCTCGACTGTAAGGGCGTTCATCATCGGGTTGTTGCCATATTCCGTCTTGCGAAGACGCTGCTGGAAAATGAAATTCGGGTTGCTCATAGCCTGTTCGAGCATAGGACGATAAGCGTCTACCTGCGTCTGATAAGCCTTGCGGTCGGGAGTAAGGCCATTGAACGTTACGTAGACAAGACTCATCAACGTCTCAAGGTCGGTCTTCGTAGAAGAGCCGTTAAGGATGTTGGTGGCATTTCCGATTTCATAGCCGAGGCTTACTTTCTTGCCTGAGAGGAAACGACGCATCTTGATTATGTCGTAGTTGCCGAGCACTGCATAATTGTAAACATCACCTACAAGAGCGACGTTAGCGGCCTGACTCTTATCGTATGAACGCTTTCCGCCGTTCTTGAACGCCGTGAAGAGGATTTCGTCAGAAGCGAAATCGGTCGGTTTTACAATCACCTTGGCACCGTTGGAGAGAACCATCTCAGTCGTTCCGAGCTTGGCGTTCTGCTTCGTCGATTTAATCTTACCGGGAGCGGACATCTTTGCAGGGTCGATCAGAGGCTCTGTCAGCTTCTCTTCGGCCATAGCTTCATATTCTGCGTTAAGCGCATTCTCCACGTTGGCAATTACAGTCTCCTTTACGGGAACTGTAGAGTCTGCAGTCTTGGGCTGCGAGATAATGATCACCTGATTGGTGGGAGTCATCAGCGTCTTGGCAAATTCATTGAAGGCCTGAATGGGGATCATCGGCAGAACCTGCTTGATAATCTGATATTCAGTCTCGATGCCGGGAGCGGCCTCATTGTCGATAAACGCGCGGATCAGTTCTCTTGCGTGAGCCTCGCTGTTGGTCTTGTTGCGCTCGTTGTATGATTTCTCATAATTGGCCATTACCTCACTCTTTGCACGCTCCAGCTCACTGTCGGTGAAACCGGTCTTGCATGCACGCGCCACTACTGCCAGTGCATCGTTCATAGCCTCGGTGACGTTGTTACCCTTTCCGATAGCGACTACGTCAAATGAGCCTTTCGTCTTGGCTACGAGGAACGGATTGAAACCGATACCTGCTACGGCATATTTACATTCGGGCGTCATACCGTACTCTTCGAGGCGGTTATTAATCATGATCGACGTCAGCTGTTCAATGACATTCTCCTGCATATATGCCTCAACGGTGTTGCGCATCTCGAAGGGAATCTTGTCATATTTGAACGAAACGCGAGCCTGAGCCTGACGCAGCTCCGGATCCTCATAGAAGGCGTATTTAGGAGCCTCGTTGTCAGAAACGGTGGGATAAGTGCGCTCAGCAGCGTTTTCGGGCATAACGATCTTTGAGAAAAGTTCGATAACCTTCTTCTCCATCTCGGCAGCGTCAAAATCGCCGACGATAACGATGCCCTGTTGATCCGGACGATACCATTTCTTATAGTAAGCGCGGAGAACTTCCGGTTTGAAGTTCATTACGACTTCCATCTTGCCGATAGGCATCTGCTGATACTGATATTCGTCGTACACCTGAGGCAGAACGGCAGTCAGCATACGATTGTTGGCATCGTTGCGCTGGCGCCATTCCTCCTGAATCACGCCACGCTCGGCATCTATCTCATCTTCTTCAAGAAGAATGCTGCCGCTCCAGTCATTGAGAATCAGCAGAACAGAGTCCATCAACGCCTTATCAGACGTCGGGACATTGTTGATGTTATACACTGTTTCGTCAAACGATGTATACGCATTGATGTCAGCGCCGAAGCGGATACCTTTCGACTGAAGATACTCCAGCATCTTCTTGCCGGGATAATGACTCGTACCATTGAATGCCATGTGCTCAAGGAAGTGAGCCAGACCGAGCTGCTCCGGAGTCTCAAGCGTCGAACCAACCTTCTGCGCAATGTAGAAATTGGCACGGTTTTTCGGTTCTTCATTGTGAAGAATGTAATACGTAAGGCCATTGGGCAATACGCCATGCTTCACTTCCGGATTCAGAGGCAGCGGCGTCATTTGCGGCTGCTGCTGGGCAAACATCCCTACAACCATTGCGAGCATGCAAGCCAAGCTTAAAATTCTCTTTACCATTGTTGTATTGTTTTTTAGTTATTGATTTTCACGATATTCGGTTCTCTGCGCCATATCCCGGATAAATCTTTATGATAAAACCGGCTTCAATCGGCTACTTGTGAAAATTTGACAGAGGTGCGACACAATGGTTTAACGCCTTCTATCCAATATCACAGTGCAAAATTAGTAAAAAATCTCACGACATCCAAATTTATTACAAAAGAATTAACATTTATTGTTTTTCAATAATTCATTATCACATTTCAGTAATTTGCGGACAACAAACATTACACCGGAATACAATCGATCTAACCACAAAAAAACATCAGGCGACATTCCGACTCCGAAACGACGTTTATCTCTTCAATACCGCTTCTTTCCAGATCGGAAGAACTAAATTCTTTTTTCAAATTAATTCTTTCCTGACTCATCGGAGAATAAATGCTCGTCATTGTCAGCTTATCCACGGGATTGATAACATCGGGATAATCTTTCCACGATACACTTACCACATACGTTCCTCCCACAGAAGGGATATTGAGAGTATAGACTCTGAAATTATCTGACGCATCTGCCTCAGCAGGATTGATTCCGACAAGACATTCTCGATCTGCACTGTCTTTATCTTCGAAATCGACTATAATCTCTTGTGTATTCGGCACAGGAGTCGGTGGAAGTTCGTTTGAACATCCTGTCAGCAAACCAAGCAATCCGCAAATTAATAGAACTTTCTCATACCTCTTTATATTTAAGTTCGCATAAAATTAAGAAAAAAATCCGAGAATCCAAATTATTTTAAAAATATGAATTGCTATCCCATATTATTTAAACCACATTTAAAATTTGGACTAATTTTCTTATATAAGCTTGCCCAAAATAAGTAGGTTGAATAACTTCATTTATTTGACAATATTACTGAGACATACTCTTTCTTTTCTAAATAAGCATATTAGACATAGAACAGTCTTCCGAATATCGTGGTATTTTTCTGAAGATAGAAGCCACCGCTGTGTGAATAAGCCCTTAAAGTCTTCCCTGCAATTTATATAATCCCTATTTTATCGGAGTAGTAAGAAACTTGGATAAATCTATATCAGACATCCGATCCTTTAAATACTGCAAAGATTGCTCTTTGCTGATATGAAGAAGGGGATTATTATAGAAAGGGAAAGCAGCTTTAATTGTTTCAGCGAGCTTATGAACCCAATAAGTCCCACTAATCTGTATAATATGACCATCGATATTCTTAGCCATATCTTCTATTCGGCTTTTTTCTCCAATAGTGTCTATCAGAATTATAGTTATAGTATTGCTTTTAAAGCCGTTCCTTTCCATTTCCCTTTCAAATCTACTAACTTTATCTAAACGAACTTCAGTGTTACCCCTTCCTATGAAGCCTATATCAAACCTTATTCCTGAGCCTGCTCTAAGAAGGGCAGTAGCATCGCTTTCCCTTTTATCAAGTCTTTCCGATAGCCAAAAAACATTAGTATGCCTAGGAGTTTCTCTATTAATATAATCAAAACCTAAAATTGTCAGGGTAGAGCCTAAAACAAACTTTTCAAAAAGTTTTCCATACATAGACTTTTCAGAACCCCTAATTGTAAGTGTTTGTGCTCCTAAAGCTAACATACATCTTAGTAGGTCAGGCCACTGTAAAAGATAGTCTATACCTTCATTTGTCGCTGTCAAGTTTAAACTGCCATACCTTTTAGAAATATCTATACTAATTTCAGATAAGTTCTTATCTAAGTCCTTTATGTAACGTTCAAGCTGACTCTGTTCCCTGATTACATTCTGAACACTTTTACCTGTTAGGCCTAAAAACCAAAGTAAGTATCTTTTCTTTATCTATGCTTAATCCGGTGGGACGAGGTTGTTGAGATGAGCGTAGACGGAGAGGCCGCTCACGGTGCGGATACCGAGCTTGGCCGAAATGTTTTTGCGGTGTGTCGTGACTGTATTGACTGAAATGAAAAGCGTGTCGGCTATCTCCTTAAATGATTTGCCCCTCCCTATCTCACGAAGCACTTCAATCTCTCTATTCGAGAGATCAACACGAGTCTGCGGATTGCTGTTCTCTTCCGATCGCTCCAGAAGTTCTGACAGCGTCCGCTTGATCTCCTGTGAGGAAGCTGCAAGCCCAAAACAGACCACTCCACTGCAGACGTCGCTTCCCGCTTCCAAATTACATACCACAGCCACTCGTTCTTTTCGCTTCAGAAAAAAATCGAGATGATGCATAAAGGCGCCACTGTCAAGGATATAGACATCGGCATCAGGCACAGCCGGTTGCGTCGGGGTTTCAACAATAAACTCGCACGGCACATTAGCCGTTTCTTCTGCCAGCGACATCAATCCCCGCCGGACAATATCCGACCAGTGCGCAATAAAAATACGTTTTTTCATCGCGACATAAGGTCTCTTAACCGCCTGTTGTGACGGAAATCTTTCGTAAGGGTCTTGATAGCTGTCACCACGGCACGGCAGAGGTTACTGTCGTACTCCCCTTTGAGGTGAACGATGAAGAATCCGGCGAGGTCGTGTAGCTGATCTTCTATCTGCGCATCACGCTCCGAATCATTAAGACGCTCAAAAAGATAACCTGCATTATCATCGTCTGACATACGCTGCAGAAGCTCTTCTTTCACCTCCATAAATAGTGAGAGCATCAAACTGAGATTGCTTTCCTGTCCCTGTGATATGTGCATCAACGCCCGGAAATGACGCTCTATATTGGGAAGTTGCGATTCCCGGTAATAATCATTCGTGCGCCGCAGATATTCAACCACATCAGCACGTCTGACTCCCTCGGGAAGTTCCTCCCGTTCCTCGCCGAGATAACCGTTGATGATGAACGTGAGAAATTCCGCATCCACTCCTCTGTCGCGGCATACCTCTGCTATCGATGCGTCGCCGGCTCCGAGATGAAGACCCACGCGGCTCGCGACAGTGATCAGATCCGGTTCTGCAAACAGCAAATCACTCAGCCGGCTCGATTTGTATACCCTTCCCATCAGAATTTTATTACCGTTGTCTGCGTCACCACAAAATCCATAGGTACGTCATGCGGCTCGGCCGGAAGTTCATCCATAAGCTGGAAATCGTATGCCACACCAATCTTCGTAGCTTTCGTGGTGGCAAGCAGACGGTCATAAAAGCCCTTTCCACGACCGAGACGGTTGCCGCGCCGGTCGTAGGCCACGGCTGGCACAATTATCAGTTCAAGCTCCGACGGATCCACAATGTCGTCGCCCTGAGGCTCCTCTATGTGAAACGCACCGAGTTCAAGACGCGTCTGCTCGTATGGCAGGATTTCAAGATTGACGCCATTGACGCGAGGAAGAAAGAAATGCTTCTTGTCTCCCCATTTATGCAAAAACTCAACCGTCTGCAATTCATCCGGAAGTGAATGATACATCAATATCTTGTCCGACATCATAAATGCCGCCATCTTCTCCAGTTTCTCAAACACTTCCGCAGCTGCCGATTGTTTCTCGGCTTCCGAAAGCATCATTCGCATCCCTTTGATTTTTCTCCTTATCTCCTTCTTTTCCATTGCTTTATGTGTTTATTGTGAGTGAAATTACTTCATTATATTTGTGGGGGAATGTCCTTTCCGCAACTCTTCCAAGGCCTGAATAACAAGTTTATCCTCTTTATTAAGATATTGATAACAAGCTTCATAGCCGAGCACATCGCGTATTATCATCCCCTTTATCTGTCTGACAAGCTGATTATAAGCCAGATTGACATAATACCAGCGGGCTTTCTCGCCATTCTTCACAGCATACGCCATAAACGTATTGACAAGCACATCGTCCGACGGCATTATCTCCTCAAGCTGTTCCGACGTCCGGGCCACTTTGAAGAGTGAGCGGTAACGGTCGGTCAGTTCAAAAGCGAATTTCTGCACAAGACCACTATTGACGAGATTGATATAATACGTCGAATATCCCGTCGTATCTTCCGGCACGAATATATCCGGCATTATACCGCCACCGCCATACACCTCACGGCCGTTGCCCGTATGGAATAGCTTCGACTTATCCTGTCGGATACTGTCGCGACTGTAAAACTCTCCATGGTTGTAACGGTCGATGATGTCGAGTTGATACTTGCCGTCCAAGCCGCGCTTATACTCCTTCTGTATCGATCTCCCCGACGGAGTAAAATATCTCGCCACGGTTAGACGCACAGCGGAACCATCTCGCAGATCGGTCTGATTCTGCACCAGTCCCTTTCCAAACGTACGGCGACCTATCACAAGTCCGCGGTCATTATCCTGAATAGCTCCGGCGAAAATCTCTGAGGCGGATGCGGAGAACTCATTGGTCAGCACTACAAGCTCGGAATCTTGGAATGATCCCGTGCCGTCGCTGACTCCCATTGTCTCATTCTCCGGCATACGTCCTTTCGTATAGACAATCATTTTGCCGGCAGGCAGGAACTCGTTGGCCATATAAATGGCCTGATCCATATACCCTCCTGAATTGTCGCGTAGGTCGATTATAAATTTCTTGGCCCCCTGCAACTTCAACTTGCCCAAAGCGTTTATGAACTCATCGTAGGTAGTGCGGGCAAATTTGCTTACCTTAATGAATCCAACGCCGTCGGCAATCATATATACGCAATCCACGCTATTTACCGGGACATCGCCGCGCACTACATCGAATTTCAGCACTTTGCCGTTGCCGCGCCTGATCTCAAGCGCAACCTTTGTATTCTTCTTGCCACGAAGGTTCTTGAAAACATCGTCATTGGTGATTCCCACCCCGGCCATCTTCTTGCCATTAGCTTTCAGGATGCGGTCGCCGCTCTGCAAGCCGACTTTCTCGGCCGGACCGCCCGGCACTACTTCCATCACCGTCACGGTATCATTAAGAATCTGGAACGTCACGCCGACACCGCTGAAACTCCCCGCCAAATCTTCGTTTGCCGCGGTAAGTTCCGATGCCGGGATATAGGCCGAATGTGGGTCGAGCGACGCAAGCAAATCGGGCAAAACCGATTCCAGCAGTGAATCGACATTCACATCATCCACATACGTAGCATTGACCAGACCCAGCACGTCGCGCAATTTCTGCTCCGCCGGGCTAAGACGCTGATGCGACAACACGCCACCT
Organism: Muribaculaceae bacterium; assembly: GCA_017620885.1. Taxonomy (GTDB): domain Bacteria; phylum Bacteroidota; class Bacteroidia; order Bacteroidales; family Muribaculaceae; genus Lepagella. Next base: position 13,061 of record JAGAUF010000056.1, on the reverse strand, counting down.
ATCACGACGCCGGCTATTATGCTTACGGCAATCACCAGTGGCAGCAAAATCAAACTTACATTTCTCTTTTGCCTCATATCTTTTTCTAAATTCCCTTCAATCCTATTCCGTTTAATCGTTTTCCCAATCACCTCCTCACACTTCTGTCAGAATGTATATGCCTGCTATACCGGCAGTTCACCATCTACCACCAGTGGCAATTCTTTCTCTGCATCAAGCTGAATATGTACGGTTTCCACACCGGCTGCGTGAAGCAAATCCAGACCATCTGTGATACGGTAAAGCTCCGAAAAAACCACCCTGCGGATACCTGCCTGAATAATCAACTTGGAACACTCCATACATGGCGACGTCGTAACATACAGCGTCGAGCCCTCGCTCGAATTGTTGCTCCGCGCCACTTTAGTAATCGCATTTGCCTCGGCATGAAGCACATACGGATGCGTCACTCCGTTATTATCCTCGCAGATATTCGCGAATCCCGAAGGGGTGCCGTTGAATCCGTCAGAGATTATTGCGTTGTCTTTCACCAACAGAGCCCCCACACGGCGACGATGACAGTAGGAATTCTCCGACCATATCGCCGCCATGCGAAGATAACGTCTGTCGAGCAGATTTTGCTTATTCATACGAGACGATTTATGCTTCGTGCTCCATCAGGAATTTCTCGGCGTCGAGTGCAGCGCGACATCCTGTGCCGGCAGCAGCGATAGCCTGACGGTAACGGGGATCCGCCACATCACCGGCAGCAAAGACTCCTTCAACGCTGGTGTGAGTCGTCGCGCCCTTTACCTTGATATAGCCTTCGCCGTCAAGTTCAAGCTGACCGTCGAGGAATGAGGTATTGGGACGATGACCGATGGCGAGGAAGAAACCGTCAATATCAATTTTGAATTCCTCCTCTTGCGGAGTGCCTTTGTATCTGATGATACGCGCACCCTCAACTCCGTCTTCACCAAAAAGACCGGCAGTGTTGCAATTGAAAAGAATTTCGATATTCTCCGCTTCCTGAACACGCTTGCGCATTACGTCAGACGCGCGAAGATAATCCTTACGGACAATCAAATAAACCTTCTTTGCCAGCGTAGCCAGATAAAGAGCTTCCTCACATGCAGTATCGCCACCGCCGACTACGGCCACATTCTTCTTGCGATAGAAGAAACCGTCGCAAGTGGCGCACGCGCTGACACCCATTCCGCGATATTTCTCTTCGTCGGCAAGTCCAAGATATTTGGCCGATGCTCCGGTACATACGATAACTGTGTCGGCAATAATCACATTGCCATCCTCGTCTACGCAACGGAACGGACGCTGGCTGAAATCTACCTTCTCAATAACGCTGCTGCGGATCTCCGCACCAAAACGCATTGCCTGAGCACGGAAATGATCCATCATCTCCGGGCCCTGAACACCCTCCGGATAGCCCGGGAAATTCTCAATCTCCGTGGTCTGCATCAGCTGACCGCCGGGCTGTATACCCTCATAGATCAGCGGCTTCAGGTTGGCTCGCGATGCATAAATGCCTGCCGTAAATCCGGCCGGACCCGATCCTATGATAAGGACTTTTGTTTTCTCTTCTGACATATCTATATTATATTATTGTAGTAAATTATTAATTCTTTTCTCGTAGTGCGTCATCATATCCCAACACATCTCCCCTCGGCCTGACGCTATCTCAAATCCACAATCTTAACCTTCGGATACCGGTTCTTGGGATAAACAAACGTCCCGGCTGTATGCGATGCGTTCCGCAAACTCTTGACACTCAGCGCCACTGTGCCGCCGTCACTGAGCGTGACGTCTATCTTCTTAGGCATCAGCGTCTTGGCGTCAAGCACAACGACTATCCGTTTCACGCCCGTCCCCGACGTCTTCGGAGTCAGCACGATTGCAGAAGCCCCCGATGTCTGTTTGGCAGCGTATCTCGCATTGAAACCGGCCGCCGACCGCAACAGACCTATCGGATTCGCCTCCGCTATCTCAGATTTCGTCGGCGATACGACTGTCGTCTCCTTCATCTTTGGCGAATAAGTCCACATCGTCTTGCCGTCATACCATGTCGAACCGGCCGACGTCTCAAGCGCAAACTTATTGCCGCTGCTCTTCAAAACACCGCTTCCGCGGCCCATCTTACCGCTGTAGCCGAAGCTGACAGTCAGATTCCCCTTCAAATATCGTTTTGCGCACGCCTGCATCTGCTGTGCTGCCGTCGGTGCTCCGAACGCAAGCAACGGCATCATCAACAAAGCTGTCAGCGCGATTATTACTCTCTTTTTCATTTTTTCTTTATAATGTCAGCACAAGATCTTCAAATGCCCCGGAATCCATCAGCACGGCACGAGGTTTCCCTCCCGTCGATGCACCTACGACGCCAAGAGCCTCAAGCTGGTCCATAATCTTTCCTGCGCGATTATACCCGATAGAAAACCTCCTTTGCAGCGACGACGTACTCGCAGTGCTCGCCATCACAACAGTGCGGCCGGCCTCTATCAGCAACGGATCGCGTTCTTGGAATATACCTCCATAACCTTGCTCCTTATCCTCGGAAGCCAAGCCCATATCCGGCTCAGGCAGGATATAGGCTCCCGGAGCGTGCGGCTGCTCGGCAACATACTCTACAAGGCTTTCCACCTCCGGCGTATCTATGAAGGCACACTGCACGCGCACCGTCTCAGATCCGTTCTTAATAAGCATATCGCCTCGCCCTATAAGCTGCTGCGCTCCCGTTTCGTCAAGAATCGTCTTGCTGTCGACTCCCGACGTAACTTTAAACGATACTCGCGCCGGGAAGTTCGCTTTGATATTTCCCGTTATCACCTTAGTTGAAGGTCGCTGCGTCGCGATAATGACGTGCATACCTACAGCGCGCGCCTTCTGCGCCAGTCGAGCTATCGGCATCTCAACCTCACGCCCGGCCGTCATAATCAAATCAGCGAACTCATCTACTATCACCACTACATAAGGAAGATAGCGGTGACCATCCATCGTATTCAGCTGACCCTTACGGAATTTCTCGTTGTATTCTTCTACGTTACGCGCAAATCCCTTCAACAGACGATAACGGTCGTCCATCTCCTTACAAAGAGAATTCAGCGTCGCGACGGCCTTGTCCATATCCGTAATTATCGCTTCACTCTCTCCCGGAATCTTCGCGAGATAATGATTCTCGATTTTCGCATAAAGTGCAAACTCAACCATCTTCGGGTCCACCATCACAAGTTTCAGCTCATCAGGGGTCTTGCTATAAAGCAACGACGTGATTATCGCATTCAGACCGACCGACTTACCCTGACCCGTCGCACCCGCAACAAGCAAATGAGGCATCTTGGCTAAATCCGCTATATAGACCTCATTCTCGATCGTGGCGCCGAGAGCTATCGGCAGATGATATTTAGATTCCGTAAACGCCTTTGAATTGAGCACCGAGCGCATAGAAACAATCTGCGGATCTTTGTTGGCAACCTCGATTCCCACCGTGCCTCTACCCGGAATCGGCGCTATGATACGCACGCCGATGGCCGAGAGGCGCAACGCTATATCGTCGGCAAGTGAACTGATGCTCGACACCTTCACACCTTTCGCCGGAACGATTTCATAAAGCGTCACCGTCGGCCCCACTGTGGCGTTTATACTGTCGATAGGTATCTTGAATTCAAGCAGCGTTTCCCGAATCTTCTCCTGATTCTCAATCTGCTCATGTTTATCCACCTGAATACGCTCTGGCCCCGGACGCAGAATATCTTTCGGAGGGAACGTATAACGATGACCTCGCAACGTATGGGCCTCCGACCGGCCGCCGTCGCCCTGCTTCATCGTATTGCTTCTGACCTCCATAACAGCCACATCCGCATCCGCTTCATTAGCCGTTCCATCCGTATTCTCCGGCGTCGGTTCGTTCTTCTTTTCCTCCGTCTCTTGCGACGTAGCCGACTGAGTCTTATCCATCGCCTGCGATTCCTCGTTGCGGCGACGTGAGATTTCCTCCTCGTCGGTCAGCACATACGTGTCTATGTCGTCTTCATTGAGCGCCTCGTCATAAACGTACGACGAACTGTCGGGCTGTGCCGTCTGTTCAGATTCTTCGGCACGCTCACCCTCAAAAGCTACAACTGTATCATCGTCCCTACTCTCATTCTCCACCTCCGGAGCGTCTCCGGCACGGCGTGCGTCTTCCTCCTCCCGTTCGGCATCACGCAGTATGGCACGCCGACGGGCCTCCTGTGCGGCACGTTCCGCCTCGCGTCGCCGCTTCTGCTCAAGACGCGCATCGTTAAGTTTCTTAATCCACTTGACAATGTCGCGAAGACAAAGCACAACGAACACCGCAACCACAAAAATGCTTATCAGTACCGCGCCCGTCCATCCGAAGAAATTCACTATGAATTGATTGACAATACGGCCGTGCAGTCCGCCCCAGTTCACCGTCGTGTCCAGCCCTATCGTGGTCAATCCCACGATGAGCGAAACCGCAATCAACGCCACGAAACATTTTATCGTAAAATTGACAGGCTTAAAACGCGGCACACCGGCCAAAAGACGCATCGACATTGCCAAAAGCCAGACCACAATAACCAACGACCCGAGGCCGAACGTATCATTGATCAGGAAATTCGACATACGCGCCCCGGCCTCTCCACCGCTGTTGCTCACGCCTGTGACATTGCCAATCGTCCCGGCGGCGATGATGCTCTGATCGTGGATGCAGGAGCTGAGATACGAAATAAACACCACACAGAGATAAGCGCCGAAAAGCCCCATGAAGATCCCAAGTACGAGCTTCAGCGTGCGCAGATTAGCCCACTCCTTTACGCTCTCCTTGACCTCCGACTGCTTGTTTTTCTCTACTGGTTTCTGTTTGGCTGCCGACGACGCACGACGTGTAGACGTTCGCCGACCCGTGCCTGTCGATGACGATGCGCCTCGACGCACACGTTTCTCCTCTGTAGCCGCCACACTCCGCGAAGCGCGACGCCCCGACGACTGTGCACCATCCTGACGCGTCGAAGTCCTGCGCACGCGTTTCTCTGCAACCGCGCTCTCATCCGGCCAATCTGAAGCCGGCTCTTCCCGCTCCGGCATACGGGCGGGAATCTCTTCCGACTCCTCTATCTCAGGCGAAAAATTTTCGTATCTTTTTTTCATTTCAGTTCCACAGAAAATGTAAGTTTCATTTTGCTTACATTATAGTTTCTTATTCTGTTTGCCCGGACGCTTCACTCCCTGTTGCGGGCGATGCCGTCTCCTTCGGCGACTCTACCGACGGCTTAGTCTCCGGCACGGAAGGCTCCGTCTCTACACTGCCTGCCGAGGGTCCTGACGCCGCAGCACCACTCGATTGGATTGAATCTTGTGCAGCCACTGTACTCTTCTGCGAGCCAACATTATTGCTCTTCTTCTTCTCAGGAGCCTTGAATTCTTTCTCCTCATATCCCGTCTTAACGGAATATACATAATAACCCTCATCCTCATTCACCTTACGGTCCGCAGGACCCGGACTGACAATTACCGGCATATCCTTCTCAACAAGCTTCACAAGATGAAGGATATTGTCGTTGGTGATTCGAATACAGCCGTGGCTGCGACGCCCACCTATACTTCCCGGCGAAGACGTGCCGTGAATTCCGATCTGCGACGTATTGGGAATACGCAAGCGAATAAACCGCGGGCCGAAAACCCCTTTACCCGGATGCGTAACTCCGTTATCGTCGGTAAACAGCCAGTCTGTGCTGTTATAGATTCCCTCTACCGAAAAGAATCCCTCAGGCGTGCGGTTATCAGCCTTCTTATGCTTCGTTCCGAAACGACGGGAACACGCCATTCCGAAATTCTCCTCCTCCACGCCATATTTATTATACAGGATCACTCGCATCGAGCCTTTATCCACAACGATAAAACGCGGATGACTGTTATTCAGCAATTTCTCTGCATATTCCAGATTCTCCGCTATCATCGGATATATAATACCGCGCTTGTACTCCGCTGCATGCCCTGACCTTTCTATAAATCTGTACGCATCTTCCGCAGTCCGCATCCTGATATACGGCGTGCCATCATCGCGCTTCACCGTATCAAGTGGCACTGTATCAACCATTTCCGGCATCGTGTCAGGAAGAGTGTCTGCACTCTCCACTTTACCTCCACATCCCGTCGTCATAAACATCGCAATTAGAATTATATAAATAGGGGCAAACCTCAAAATTCTCATCGTTAATATCTCTTTCATCATTAAATGTTTCTATAAATAAAATAATATTCCAACAAATTATCTATACCGTCGTGCCCACTCAGGCAACGCGCCTGCAAAGGATTCATATTAGCCGGCATAACTCTCTGTCTGTCAGAATATCAATCACTCGGAAAAGCCTCAGAAATCCGACAATTATCTCGTTTTTCCGAATCGCTGTCCTCTTTTTGCACAAATAAGGTACAAAATTAATAAGAAAACGAAGATATTCCAAATTTGCTTTCCCAAACTTTCACCTAAAATTTTCCGACTAAAATTTCATCCCTGCCCATAATCCTCAAAATAAATTAAAAAAACATAAATCCACCCCTTCAATGTAACATTTCTCCATTTTCCCCTTTATATATAATGTAGGAACATTCCTAACACCACAATAAAATATAACACAACTGACAATATGAACAGAGTTTTTATCAGAGGCACTTTTGCAGCTATGCTATTGGCTGCTTTTTGCGCCCCCGCAGTATCCGCTCAGGATACATCGGCAAAATTCATCCGAACATCTAACTCACAGTCATTCGACAACGACTTTACTGTAGCTGCAGAAAAAACTGTCAATGCTGTTGTCTGCATTAAGAGCTTTGCCAGCCAGCCTCAGCGCGGCTACTCCTCGCAAGGTTATGATCCTTTCGATATGTTTGACTTCTTCTTCGGAAGTCCTATGCCTCGCCAGCAGCAACCTCGACGCCAGCAACCCGGCAAGAACGAACCCGTACAGACAGGCCTCGGCTCCGGTGTCATAATCACTGACGACGGATACATCGTAACCAACAATCACGTCATCGATGGTGCCGACAAGCTCGAAGTACTCCTTAACGACAACTCAACCCTCGAAGCTCGAATCATCGGCACAGACGAAGCCACCGACCTCGCATTGATCAAAATCGATGCTAATGGCCTCTCCCCAATCTCATTCGGCGACAGCGATAACCTCAAAGTCGGTGAATGGGTCCTCGCAGTCGGAAACCCCTTCGGCTTCAACTCTACCGTAACGGCCGGAATCGTCAGCGCTAAGGCACGTAGCCTCGGACAAGGTGGCTCAAACGGCAAAATGGGTATCGAATCATTCATCCAGACCGACGCCGCCCTTAACCCCGGTAACAGCGGTGGCGCTCTCGTGAATCTTAAAGGTGAACTCGTCGGAATCAACTCCGCCATTTACAGCAATACCGGAACTTACGCCGGATTCTCCTTCGCCATCCCGACAACTATTGTCAAGAAAGTAATCACTGACATTCGTCAGTACGGCACTGTTCAGAGAGCTGTTCTCGGTTGCACGGTAGCCAACCTCGACGCAAAAATTGCTAAAGACAAAAACATCACCGCAGTCAAAGCCGGAGTAATCGTTGCAACTGTCAGCGACCGAAGCACTGCCAAAGAAATAGGCCTGCAGGAAAACGACGTCATCACTGCAATCAATGGTGTCGAAGTCCACACTATCTCTGAGCTTTCCGAGCAGATGAGCAAGTACCGCCCGGGCGACACAATTTCCCTCACCTTCTACCGCGACAATAAAAAACATACAAAAACAGCCACGCTCCGCAATACTCAGGGCAACACAAATGTAACCAAGAAAACTGATTTCAGCGAGGCAGGCTGCATCTTCATGAAGGCAAGCGAATCCACTCTCCAGTCCCTCGGACTCTCAAATGGTGTTCAGGTCGTTGAGGTGAATCCCGGTCCGTTCAAAGATTCCAATATGAAGGCCGGATTCGTCATCACCGAAGTCAATAACCAAATCGTCAAGACCCCCGAAGATATCGAAGACATCTATAATCGGGTTATTAAAGGCGACGGCGACAAGCTCCTCATTATTCAGGGAGTATATCCCACCGGGAAAAAACACTACTTCGCTGTCAACCTTGAGGAATAAGTCCGTGCCGAAACCGTTTTAGGACAATTCTTCACATCCAGAATAAAAAAATACTCCAAAAAAGTGACTTTCACACTTTTTGGAGTATTTTTATTTATTTGACAATCAACAATTTAAACACCACATACACCTCAATGACAACAAAATTGTAAATTTTTACACATCCTTATGCAATAATTCCAATTCCCATACGTTATACAATGACGAGGGAATATGTACGGAGCCGTTGTATGCCCCGCACATATTCTGTCATTAACCATTTATGCACAATGAGACAGCTAAAAATAGGTAAAGCAATTACAAATCGCGGCAGTGCCTCGATCGACAAATATCTTCAGGAAATCGGACGTGAAGAAATGATCAGCGTCCAAGATGAAGTGGAGCTCGCCCAGCGCATCAAGCAGGGCGACCAGCGCGCTTTGGACAAACTTGTCCGAGCCAATCTACGATTCGTCGTTTCCGTCGCTAAACAATATCAGAATCAGGGACTTTCACTCCCCGATCTTATTAACGAAGGAAACGTTGGCCTGATCAAAGCAGCAAAAAAATTCGACGAAACCAGAGGATTCAAATTCATCTCTTACGCAGTATGGTGGATTAGACAAGCCATCCTGCAGGCGCTCGCTGAACAATCGAGAATTGTCCGTCTTCCTCTTAATCAGGAAGGTGTGCTTCGACGCATCAACAAGCTCGCTGCTTCTTTCGAGCAAGAAAATCAGCGCAAGCCTTCAGAAGACGAACTCTCTGAAATGCTCGAAATACCCACGGAAAAAATCACCGATACGATGCGCGGATCCGGCCGTTCCGTTTCCGTCGACGCTCCTTTCTCCGACGGCGAGGACAACTCCCTGCTCGACGTTATGACAAACGACGACAGCCCGCAGGCCGATTCAAGCCTCAACTACGAATCCCTCGTCACGGAAGTAGACCGCGCTCTGCAGCAGCTTGAAGAACGCGACAGAGAAATCATCAAAATGTTCTTCGGTATCGGATGTCAGGAAATGACCCTTGAAGAAATCGGCGCAAAATTCAATCTGACTCGCGAACGCGTTCGCCAGATTAAAGAGAAAGCTATCCGACGACTCAGAGGCAAACACAGCGTCCTGCTCAAAAGCTATCTCTAATACATCGTCGTCTCGACACATTCTTCATAATAATATTCTCACAAAACCATATAAAGCCCCTCCTCGGGGCTTTTTTTATTCCCCCTCTTTCCATAACCCGCTCAACTGCCCATTTTTGTCAATTCCCGATTTTTTACTAATTTTGCACCGCAACGCAAAAAAATCATTTGCATCTATGACGAAACTGAAAATCTTCCTCACATCCATACTCTTATTCCTCCTCTCAATACCGGCAGTCGCACAAGCAATCCCCTCCGACTCAATCCCCTCACCCGACAGCCTGTTCCCCGAGGCATCCAAACCTCTATTTATCAGCCGCTTCACATGGGGAGCAGAAATAGGAGCATCTGTCGATATGACCGGCAACAACCTCTCTACCTTCGACATCGACGCATTCTTCGGCTACAAAAACTCTTGGATACGGACTCTCGGCGTTGGCGCCGGAATTCACCGAGCATTCGGAAATTCCAACATGTTCATCCCCGTCTATGCGATGTTCCGCTCCTCCTTCCGAAGCAAACCATCACTTTTATTCCTCAATGCAAAAGTCGGTTACAGCTTCAATACCCTTGAAGACACCAACGCCAAAGGTGGAATAAAAACCAATCTTGGACTCGGTATAAACCTCGCAATGTCGCGACGATTCAAAAGCCACATCATCATCGGATGCGAATACTTCCACCTCGACACCCGACAGAGCCCAAGCACCGGTCTCTCAATTCAAGACATATTTTTCGGAAACATATCTTTTGGCGTAAATTTCTAACACCCATCCGAAATACCAATAAAAAAGCGTGCCCCATCAGAAAGGCACGCTTTTTTCATTTTTATATTTCCAACATTTACTCACTCTGACTTTCCGGTTCGGAATTGTCATCAGTCAGCGTCACTTCGAGATCAGGCACATATTCAAACGTCAGTTTCGATTCACCATCCTTATAATCCACATTTATCACGCCTCCCGACATATTGCCGTCGGCGTTAATGTTCAGAATAAGTTCGGCGAGGTCATCCTCCAGATACTTCTGAATAGCCCTCTTCAACGGACGCGCACCGTAATTCCTGTCATAACCCTTATCGGCTATAAAGTCCTTCGCCGCTTTCGTCAGATTAAGCTCGAAGCCAAGCGATGAAATGCGATCGTAGAAATCCTTCAGCTCCACTTCGATAATCTTTGAAATAGCATCTCGATCCAATTGATCAAACATTATGATGTCATCTACACGGTTGAGGAATTCCGGCGAAAATGCACGGTTCAACGCCTTCGATATCACACCGCTCGCCTGCTCCTTGCTTACGACGGCAGTGTTGAAGCCAACGCCTCCGCCAAAATCCTTCAGCTGACGCGATCCGACATTGCTCGTCATAATCAGAATCGTATTCTTGAAATCAATCTTTCGCCCGAGAGAATCCGTAAGACGTCCCTCATCCATTACTTGAAGCAGAAGATTGAATACATCAGGGTTGGCCTTCTCTATTTCGTCCAGAAGAACTACCGAATACGGTTTCCGTCTCACCTTCTCGGTAAGCTGTCCACCCTCTTCATAGCCAACATAGCCCGGAGGTGCTCCCACAAGACGAGAAACGGTAAATTTCTCCATATATTCACTCATATCGATGCGAATCAACGAATCTCTGGAATCGAAAAGATACTCCGACAATTTCTTCGCAAGATGCGTCTTGCCGACTCCCGTCGGTCCCAAGAACATAAACGTCCCGATAGGCTTGTTGGGATCCTTCAGTCCGATACGGTTACGCTGAATGGCTTTCACCACCTTCGCGATAGCATCATCCTGACCGATCACACACCCCTTCAGCGACTCTCCCATCTTCAGCAAGCGGGCGCCCTCGGCCTGCGCGATGCGTTGCGTCGGCACTCCGGTCATAATCGCTACAACCTCGCGCACTTTATCCTCATCGACCACCGACCGATCCTTCTCTGCTGCCGAAAGCCACTTCTCCTTAAGAGCCTCATATTCCTTCTTCATATTCACCTCTTTATCGCGAAGATTGGCCGCCAGCTCAAAATCCTGACTGCGCGCTGCCTGCTGTTTCCCTTCCGAAACTTTCGCAAGAGACGCCTCGATATTCTCTATCTCCTCAGGCACCTTCATCTCCGTGATATGTACGCGCGATCCGGCCTCATCCAAAGCATCAAGCGCTTTGTCCGGGAAATTGCGATCGCTCACATAGCGGTCTGTCAGATCCACACACGCCTCAAGAGCCGCGTCGGTATAGGTCACTTTATGATGCTCCTCATATTTATCCTTCACACGTTTGAGGATTGCAAGCGTTTCTGCACGCGTCGTCGGATCAACAACGACCTTCTGGAAACAACGCTCAAGCGCTCCATCTTTCTCGATATTAGTGCGATATTCATCAAGAGTTGTAGCGCCGATACATTGTATCTCTCCACGAGCGAGTGCCGGTTTCAGAATATTCGCCGCATCCATCGAACCGGGCGAAGCTCCTGCACCGACTATCGTATGAATCTCGTCAATGAAAAGAATCACATCAGGATTCGACGACAATTCCGTGAGAATGGCTTTCAAGCGCTCCTCAAACTGGCCACGATATTTCGTGCCGGCGACAACCGACGCCATATCAAGACCGACAACGCGCTTGTCAAGCAAAACACGTGAAACTCGCTTCGCATTGATAAGACTCGCCAAGCCCTCCACAATAGCGGATTTACCCACGCCCGGCTCTCCTATCAATACAGGATTGTTCTTCTTGCGACGCGACAATATCTGCGCCAGTCGCTGTATCTCCCGCTCTCGACCCACTATCGGATCAAGACGACCCTCTGCCGCAGCTTTTGTCATATCATAGCCATATTTATCAAGCGTCGGTGTCTTGCCGTTTCCTCGCTTCGCACCTTGCTGACCACCTTGAAATACCCCGCTCCGTGATGACGAAATCCCCTCTTCCTTCAGAGACTCATCATCATCCTCTTCGTCGCTTTCATTTGACTCCTGATCAGGAGCACTGTCCAGACTCTGAATCGAAATCTCAAAATTCAGATAACGCTTCTTGAAATCTACAAGAAACTCCGAGCCAAATGCCGTGCTGTCGTGAAGTATCGCAAGCAGTATATGCTCTCCCCCTATAACCGACGCACGCATCTTGCGAGCCTCAACTGTAGCCTTCTGAAGCATACGGACGCCGGCCATCGAAATCTTATACTGATCATTGAAAAGATACGTCGACGGCTCATCCGGATTGTTAAAGCTCGTGATATATCCCTCCAGCTCCGAAATCATCGAATCGACATCCACTCGAAGCTGACGAAGTATCTTGTATGCCGTACCGGTCTTCTGTCTCAGGACGCCAAGCAAAAAATGTTCCCCCAGAATCATCTGCGTGCCGAAGGCCTTCGCCTCCGCTGCCGCTAATTCTATCAAGGGTCTGAAACGTTTTGAATAATCAATACTCATATTATTTTTCCCTTTCTTATTCTTTTATTATTAATCCGCAATCTCTTTCCCATTTATATGCATTTTATAACAATTCTCAAACAGAAAATCTGTTCCCTTCCCCACCTCGAAATTGCGCGTATATCATTATAACAATCACTCGATGCAAATTGCGTGCCAAAAATTCATAATTTATCCAAACCTTCACCCTTGAAAATCCTTTTTCACCACCCCTGCCGCCAACATCGCATTACAAACATAAATCTTAAATTTACCCTCAAATTCACCGTCGGAAAATTTTCTCATCTCAAGATTTTTTTGTACTTTTGTAGTCTCAAAAGGCCGTATCATACAAGCCCTTTTTACCCCCTCCCTCCCCGTTTTAATTTCATCTTAGATAAGCT
>JAGAUF010000055.1 GCA_017620885.1 Muribaculaceae bacterium | reverse complement strand
CTTTTTGGCTTCGTGAACCGTAAACGAGACGTCGCCGGGCTTCTTCATACGTCCGAGAAACTTGCAGTCGCCGCATTTCTCCCTGAAGCGTATGCAGTCGCCGGGATGATGACAGATACCGGTCATACACCAAAGGTCGTGCATAGTCTGAAAAATCGGTTTGCCGAGCTCACCAAGTTTTCTGATACCCTCCAGAGAGAGCATCCCCTGATTGACCCAGTTGAGACAGACAATATCAGCCTCCCGCACCCACCTGTGACTCCACAATTTGATACCGTCGCTGGCTGTATCCACTTTGAAAAGGTCGGTGCGATTCATCCCGTTGGCCATAAATATCTTGAGTCGCTCGGCAAGAAAAGCGCGACGGATGGCGCGTGGCGAGGCAGCCCTCTCCACGTAAGGAGAATCGGTGCATTTCTCCACGACCAACATACGGGCGTCTACACCTTCACGGCGCAAGGCGTCCATAAGACGCAGGCTGACTACGGCGGCTCCACCCGTTTCATCACTCTTATTGATTATTACAACCTTCATAAGCCATTTATACGAATATTCCCTCAGCGCTTCCTGACATAATCGGCAAAGCGGAACGTTTCGCCCTGCTTATTGACGTTCTTGTCAGAGAGATACGTCTGCTCCCATTCGCTGAAATCCATTTTCGGGAAGAAGGTGTCGGCATCCGGTGTATCGGCATCAAGCTCGGTAAGATACAGGTGTGTGGCAAGAGGAAGGGCTTCGGCATATATCATACCGCCGCCAATTACGAAAGGCATCGGATCGCTCATTGAAGCCTGCAACGCCGCCGTAAGAGAGGAGACACGCACGGCACCGTCCGGATTGAAATCCTCATTGCGCGAGATAACGATATTGACGCGTCCGGGAAGCGGTTTTTTCGGGAGGGAATCCCACGTCTTCCGCCCCATAATGACGGCATGGTCCATCGTCAATTCCTTGAAACGCGCCAAATCGCCGGGAAGATGGCGAATCAAATCGCCGTTTCTACCAATGGCTCTGTCGCGTCCCACAGCCACGATGACTGCGAGACGACGTGACCGTACATCAGACACCTCGCCTTGACCTTTCGGCCATAAAGACCGTAAATCCTGTTCCTTTATTTCCTCCTGACCGGAGGGATAAACCGAATTAATTTCCATAGTATTGACAATTATCGCTATTATACCGAGACAACTCCCTTGATAGGCGGCCACGGGTCATATCCCTCCAAAGTAAAGTCCTCGTATTTGAAATCGAAAATGTCTTTTACTTCGGGGTTTAATTTCATCACAGGGAGAGCCCGGGGAGCGCGCTTCAGCTGTTCATACACTTGGTCGAGATGATTGAGATAGATATGTACGTCGCCGAAGGTATGTATGAACTCTCCCGGCTGCAATCCACACACCTGAGCCATCATCATCGTCAGAAGCGCATAGCTTGCTATATTGAAGGGTACGCCGAGGAAGGAATCCGCGCTTCGCTGATAAAGCTGAAGAGAGAGTTTGCCGTCAGAGACATAAAACTGAAAAAAGGTGTGGCAAGGGGGGAGATTCATATTGTTAAGATCCGCCACATTCCACGAATTGACAATAATACGGCGGGATTCGGGATTGTGCTTTATATCGTCGATGGCTTGTGAAATCTGATCGATCGCCTTACCGTCATAGCCGGGCCACGAACGCCATTGATAGCCATATATATGTCCGAGACTTCCGTCGGGATCTGCCCATTCATTCCAGATACGCACACCGTGCTCCTGCAGATAGTGCACATTAGTATCTCCCTTCAGAAACCAGAGCAGTTCATATATGATGCTCTTCAGATGCACCTTCTTCGTTGTCACCAAAGGGAAACCCTTCTGCAAATCGAAGCGCATCTGATAGCCGAAGGTAGATATTGTGCCGGTGCCGGTGCGGTCGCCGCGCTTATGGCCGTTTGCCAATATATGCCGTAATAAATCGTGGTATTCTTTCATTTCAAATCTTTTATTTCAATTCGGGGACGCCTATTTTCTGCCTCCGACTTGGCGGAGCAAAGGTGTGGCGGCACGGTTGCGGCCTCGCTGATAGCGGATAGCGCCGTCGGGACATTCCGCTATGCAGTCGAAACATCGTATGCACCGCGCATTATCGACGTATCTGTCTGTCACCTTGATGCATGACGCCTGACATATCTCCTCGCATTTCAGACATCCGCTGCACTTGTCAGGGTCTATCTCGATATGATATAATGCCGATGAGCCGACAAGCGACAGAGCCGTACCCACCGGACAGATTACATTGCAGAAATCGCGACCGAAATAGATGGCCGACAGCAAGATAAGGAGAAGAGAGATTACTCCGGCGAGGATGCCGACCCCTACACCCAGACCTAATCCCGTCCACAACTCGGCGGATGCGTCGGCGTTGGCAATACTGCTGATGGATCGCATGATATTCCACGGCTCAATCACAATCGGGACGACCGTCACGCCAATCACGAGACAGAGTAGATAGACTATAAATATATGATTTCTAATTTTTTTTGCACTTTTGAAGCGATAATTCTTCCGCGCACCCGGGAAATATTTCCGGAGTGGCGCCGCGAGATCCTGAAGCGTGCCTACGGGACATATCACGGCGCAATAAACACGCCCGAAGAGCCACGTCATTATGAGCCAAAAAAGGGTCACGCCGGCTGTTTCGGCCATCAGAGACGGGACTATCTGCGCCTCGGCCACAGCGCGCGTCACCGGATGTTCGCTCAAGCCAAACACCAAATAGGCCACTGTCGCCGCAAAAGCCACCGTAGCCAGCAATATGCGTATTGTGCGCAGATTTTTCATCCCGGATGTAATTATGCGGCTGTCGCCGCTCCCCCCGCCGCTTCCCGGCTATTATTTCTTTTTCGACCTCAGAGTGGCTTTCTCTTCGTCCATAATATAGATTGTGAGAAGCGGACCCTCCTTGCCGTCGGCAGTCTTGGCTTTGGTCACCTCGAAATGAATCTCGCCACCGTCGAAACTGTAATTGACCACATCTTCCTTACCGACTCCGGCCACTGTGCCTTTCTTAATGACGTCGTCATCTGTAAGACCCAATTCTTCAGCGATATACGCACGCACATAATCAGGCACGAAATCACCTAAATAAAGGTTTTGCAGCTCGGCTGCCTCGTCGGTCACACGGATTTTCCATTTTCCGGGATCGCCCTGCGCATCGGTATAAATCGGTGCGCCGGCTCCATCGGTCAGGATACCGTTGAAATTATATATTGCCGTATCGAGCGCTTCTCCCTGCTTAATCGCATCGACAATGCTGCGTACACGCATCGCAATGTCAGTATCGACATGAAACACTTCCGGTTTTGCCGGCGTCTTCACGCTGTCGGCAGTATCGATAGCCTCGGTTTTCTTTTCGGAGCCTGAGCATCCGGTCAGCATCGCAACCAACAAGGCCGTTGCCAATGAAAAAACACAAATCTTCGATTTTGATAATAATTCAAAGCCCATAATTGTGACTTAACGAATATTGGTTCTATTTCAATGCGCAAATTTAGGCAAAAAAATCCAACCGCACACCCTTGCTATCAACTTTTTTTAACAAATCTCCCAAAAATTCTTTCGGAATCACAATTTTGTACCTAACCAATAGCCTAACGCGCAGCAAAACAGCCCTGCAAAGACAGTAGCCAATGCAAAAATCACCCAAACACCTACGTGCCCCGACTCAAAATAACGAATACAATCGAGCGTATATTCGCTGAAAGTAGAGAATCCTCCACAGAAACCCACCATCATTAGCATAGTGAACCCTGTCTTCCAAAAGGGCGTCCACCCGCACGTGATGAGCCATCCGGCGAAAAGTCCTATCAAGAAACACGCCGAGGTATTGATAATCCACGACGTGATGCCCAACCAGATGCCCGAGGCGTTGATAAGCTCGGTGAGAAGCAGACGGCAAATAGCGCCAATGCTGCCGCCGACACCTACAAGCAGTATCTTCAACCATATATTCATACGATTCTTCTTCTAAATTTCGTCCCTATTTCATCCCCTATAAAATAAAAACGCCCCCGCCGTGATTCAGTTCACCGAGCGAGGGGTAGATATTAATCTTAATGAAATTTACTTTCTTGCCATCCGATTACAATGCACCTTGCTCAATGAGGTTGGCTATGCGGTCGATTGTGGCATCTTCCTTATTCTTGTCGGGACGAAATTCAAGCTTCATATTGACTCCGAAGAATCTGCCGAAAGTCTGCCAGAAGCCGGCGCGAAAACTTCCCAAAAAGGCCTTCACGATATTGAACGACGACTGATCTGTTTCGCGGTTAATGAGTTTCAGCATCACTTTGCCCTGAGTCTTAGTCATTGTCTTCACCACCGGCTTATAACGCTGAAAAATATCCTTCTCAAGGCGTTTTAAGTGCGCTTCACGCTGTTTCTTGTCGGGAATGGTCTGGATATACTCATACGTCTCGCAAAGCGTATTAAACGCAAGTTTAGCGTATGGAAGAGTCTTCCTTACGTCGCGCACTGTACGCCAGTAAAATTCCTCCTCCTTCTTATTCTTGAATTTCAACGGAGGATAAACGTAGATGTCGCGGATTATAGTCATACGGACTGTGTCGCCGTATTGGTCCACAAACCGATAGAAACCCTTATATGCCTTTATGGGGACCGCAGGCGCCTCCTGAGCTGACATCCGGGCACATCCCACCCCTGTCATAGCAAACAGAGCCACTACCACAGCCACGGCATATCTCATTACGGTCTCTTTCATTCCATCTATCCTTATTTTCAAACGGTCAATTCACGCTTATATATTATAACGTCGCTGCGAGCGGGAATATTGCCTCGGGGCCAAGACGGAAGATGGCGTCGAAGACGGTCAGAGCAGGATCGATACGACGGCATCTCTCCCGGCATAGCACGCCGTAATGTTGCGGATCTTCCTGCAGACTTCTGTTGAGTTCTGCCACATCATCGTAGCTTACGGCGGCAAAGACGGCTTCCGTCGTGCCACGCAGTAATTCCCCGAGAGTCTTTGCCGAGGCTATCGCGTCAAGAAGCCGGTCGCGGTAATGCAGGTAAAAAGGCGTCGTGCGGTAAGCGGCCTCAAATGCGCCGATATGCACGTGTCGCCAATTGCCGTGCTCCGAAAGCGCAATGCCGTCCACATCGATTTCATCGAGCATACGACCCTCGAAGTCACGCAGACGACGGTTACCCCCTTCCACCGGTACGGAAAGCGTCAGAGGGTAAGGCGTGCCGGCTATCAGGCAGCGAGTAAGTTCCTTGCGTTTCAAGGGGATGGCATCCCCCGAGAGAGCTGCGCGTACACGCTCTGTCGACGGGCAGTAGGACAAAAGTCCATTTACCATTTCCCCTGCTTTTTATCCTCGTTGGCGTTCTTGAAAATACGTCCCCAGCGGATTTTCTTGAAGAAATTGCTTTCTTGGTCGTTGAGAGAGAGAATTACAAATACCGGCGAACCGACTATATGGTCCTCGGGCACGAAGCCCCAATAACGGGAATCGGCCGAGCGGTCGCGGTTGTCTCCCATCATCCAATAATAGTCCATCTTGAAGGTGTAATAGTCAGTCGGAGTGCCGTTGATGTAAATCTTGCCATCCTTGACTTCCACTTTATTACCTTCGTATGTCTCAATGGCACGACGATATATGGGGAGATTATTGAGCGTAAGATGCAAAGTGCCGCCCCGTTTCGGAATCCAGAACTCTCCCATATCGGGACGTGTCCAGCCATAAGTATTGCCCAACGGCCATACTCCGCCGAGATCGTAAAATCCGCTCTCTGCCTCACGTACGAGAGGACCTGACACCTCGGGCCATTTTTCCACCTCTGCCTTGGCCGCTTTAGTCAGAGGCACGTCATAGAAATACGTTCCGGTATAGTCGTTGCGAATCGGACCGCCGCCTCTATCTTCGGCGCGCACATTGATACTCTTCCATTTATCATCGGGAATCGCCGTCTTCACCGGGATAATATAATTGAACTGAACATTTTCCGGCTCAGCGATTTCCTTACCGTCGATGAAGATTTTGTCGCCACGGATAGCGAGACGCTCGCCGGGAAGTCCGATACAGCGTTTTACGTAATTCTCGCGGCGGTCGACGGGACGCCATACCACCTCGCCGAACTGTTCCGGGCGAGAGGCGATATATTGACGCGCATCTTTCACCCCTTGCTTCTCCATCTCGTAAACTATCTGATAATAGTCGGGATTCTGTACCTTCAGCGCCACGGTATCTCCCATTGGGTAATTGAATACGACAATATCGCCCCTTTCTACACTGCGGAGACCTTTCAGACGGTGATAAGGTAGCTGGGGATTTTCAAGATAGCTCTTGGAATTGACCACAGGGAGAGTATGCTGCGCGAGCGGGAAATGCAGCGGAGTCTGAGGCACACGCGGCCCGTAAACTGTCTTGTTTACCCAAAGGAAATCACCCACAAGGAGGGATTTCTCAAGCGAAGAAGAGGGTATCTGATAGTTTTGACCTATGAATGCGAAGATAAAATAGACAAGTACGAGAGCATAGACAATCGCGTCGACCCACGCCATCACGCTGCGCACCCATTTCTTCTTGCTGCGCTTCCATGCAGCCCAATCTACGAAATCGGTAATATAGATGTCGAGGAGCAGCAGCCAGCAGATCAACAGCCACGGATTGCCCATCCATATTACCCAGAGGAGGAACACGAGAGACACAATGCCGAATCTCAGCCACCGCGTCCATTTGATGTCGCGCAGGCGTTGACGGAGTCCGGGACGTTTACCGTCGTGTTCAGCCGCAATATTCAACGGTTTCCCCGTCGGAATATCGTGTTTCCCACTCTGTTTAGCATTCTCCGGCTCAGCTATTTCCGGCATCGAGGGCTTTCCCTCCTTTATTTCTGAATTATTATTTTTCTCTTCCATTCTTATCTTATAATCTTTCGCAGACTTTCGCCTGCTATACCTATACCGGTATTTACCTGTTTGACGTCCTGTAATCTATGCGCCCGGTGTGTTCAGAAGGCTCAGTACAGCTCCGGGAGCATATCGCGCATCGTGAAATACCCCTTTCGACCTTCAAGCCACTCTGCAGCCATAACTGCTCCCAGCGCAAACCCGCGTCGGCTTTTTGCGCTGTGCGTCATCTCGATAGAATCCACATCCGACTCCCAGCGTACCGTATGAATACCCGGCACCTCGCCACGGCGCTCATGCGCTATCTCAAGCGTCCCGGCTTCGATTTCTTTACCCTCTTCCGGCTCTGACCAACTGCCGATTCTGTCTACTCCGGCAATCAGATCCTCGGCAAGCGTGACGGCTGTCCCCGAAGGATGGTCAAGTTTGTGAATATGATGCACCTCTTTCATCGACGGCGCATATTGAGGGAAACGGTTCATAATCGCCGCCAACTTGCGGTTCATACTCATAAAGATATTCACTCCGATAGAGTAATTGGATGAATAAAATAGAGTTCCTTTACCCTCTTCGCACATCTTGCGAATTTCCGGCATCGACGCGAGCCATCCCGTCGTGCCGCTCACTACGGGGACACCGGCTGCAAATGAGTGAAGGATATTGTCGACGGCGGCTGTCGGGGCACTGAACTCGATGGCAACATCGGCGCTGCGGAATTCTTCTCCGCTGAAATCATCCACATTGTCCACATCGATTATGCTCACAATCTTATGACCGCGGCTCAATGCTATCTCCTCTATCATACGACCCATCTTGCCGTATCCTATCAATGCTAATTTCATCTTTTACTAAGATTAGAAGCCGAGGCAGATATTGTCAATATAAAGGGCTATTCCCTCTGTGCCTATGTAGGCTTCACCGCAACCCGACGATGCCATTACAAGCATGTGGGTCGGTGTTTCATTGGCGTCTGCCCATTCCACTTCCTTGACAGGGACGAGTTTCCCTTTGGAATTGCGTGCATAATAAGAATGGCTTCCGTTCAGCAAGCCCATATAGGACTTATATCCCGGGGTCTTTGTGATGTCGCCATATTGAATCTTTATCTGATGACCTTTAGTCCAAGGGATACTGCGGCTGTAACGCTCGCGGCCGGTGCCGACACGCGCGGCATAGATATTTCCTTTGGCGTCTTCCCAACGCTTCTGAAGTATGATGTAGACCTCAGCATTGTCGCGTCCGGAAAGTGTCTTCTTAGCTCCGAAGCCCGATGATTTTACTCTTGTATTGGTGTTCGGCATATCCACCTTAAAATCAAACACGAGTGCCTTCGGGCGCTTCGTGTAGGGAATACCCATCTCCATTTTGGCGTAGGGGCCTTTCGTCGATGTAATCGGCTCGTAAACGTGTCCGAGGAAAATCGAGCCGGCCACCATGACATCCATATTAATTACACCGAGCACCTTAACGTGTTCCATAATGGTCTGCATCTTGCAGACGGTATTGCCGTTGATCACAGCAGGATTGACGGCGCACGAACCTTTCACGATTCCCGACACCTTCGCATATACATTACTCGTGGCCCAAGGCGAACCGCCAAGATTGTGATAGGCCTTGTTGCCGACAATAGTTTGCTTCGGACCAATTTCATAAAGCACTTTCTGTTTGCCGCCAATCACTTTCGATTCATTCACCTTGCGCGTTACCCACGAAGAGAAATCGCCGTATTTGATTTTTTCAAGACGCAATGCCTGTGTCTGCATAGGCACAGCACTCAAAATCAGAGCCATCGTCAGGCTCACTAAAATACCTTTTTTCATATTTTTTGTTCCTCTTGTCGTTCTGTTGTTTTTTCTATCGGGTAGATTATTTTTTCTTTGCCACGCGGCGTGCCCGCGGTTTTGCGGGAGCGGCGTCTTGCTTTTCAATAATTTCAAGTGCCTGACTCAGAGTGACATCCTTCGGCACCACATCTTTCGGCAGTTTATAATTTTTCGCTTTCTTGCCCTCCACTTTCAGTGCGATATAAGGACCGAACCGGCCATTGAGAATCTGCACTTCCGGTTTTTCGTCGAAGGTCTTGACAATCTTTTTCTCGGCCGCCGCCTTCTTCTCTTCTACGAGTGCCACGGCCTCTTCCAAGGTTATGGTCTGCGGCGTCATCTCCTTCGGGATAGAAGCGAAAGTTGAGCCTATTTTCACGTATGGACCGAAACGGCCGGTATTTGCCTGCACTTTCTCGCCACCGTATTCGCCGAGGTCGCGAGGAAGATCAAACAATTTGAGGGCTTCTTCGAGCGTCAGATCATTGACGCTCTGACCTTTCTGAAGACTTGCGAATCGAGGTTTTTCAGCGTCGGCAGCATCGCCAATCTGAACCACAGGCCCGTAGCGGCCTATCTTCACCGATACCGGTTTGCCACTCTTCGGGTCAGTGCCGAGCAGACGTTCGCCCACCTTGTGTTCAAGGCGCAAAGCGTTGATTTTCTCTATTTCGGGGTGGAAATCGCCATAGAAATTGGCTATCTCATTCTTCCAACCCAACTTACCCTCGGCTATCTCATCGAATTTCTCCTCAATCTTGGCCGTGAAGTTATAGTCCAATATATCCGGGAAATACTCCGTAAGGAATTTATTCACAATCATACCGACATCCGTAGGCACGAGACGTCCTTTGTCGCTGCCGGTCATTTCAGTGAGCGTTTCATCGGAGACCTTGCCGTTTTTCAATGTCAGCTGAAGATAATCGCGTTTCACGCCCTCCTTCTCGCCTCGGGCCACATAGTCGCGTTGCTGAATCGTCGAGATTGTCGGCGCGTAGGTAGACGGACGCCCGATGCCGAGCTCTTCCATCTTCTTGACCAACGCCGCCTCATTATATCGTGCGGGCGCCTGCGTGAATCGTTCCGTCGCCGTAATGGATTTCTCTTCGAGGCTCATCCCTTTGGTCATCTCAGGCAGGATGCCCGAATCTTCACGTTCGTCTACGATGTTGTCCGGATTCATTTCTGTATCGGTCTTCTTATATACAGCCATAAATCCCTCGAACACTACCTGCTCTCCGTGGGCTTCAAATATTTCATCTCTACCGGAAATCGCTATCGCGACGCTCGTTTTAAGCAATTCGGCGTCGCTCATCTGCGAGGCCACGGCACGATTGCGAATCAGGCGGTAGAGAGCCTTTTCCTGTGCAGTTCCGTCGATTTCCGCAGTAGAAACGTATGTCGGACGGATGGCTTCGTGGGCTTCCTGAGCCCCTTTTGATTTGGTATGGTAAGCGCGCGTATGCAGATATTTATCACCATACTGACCCTTCACGAGCTTGGAGATTTCTCCCATAGCAAGCTTTGAGAGATTCAGCGAGTCGGTACGCATATAGGTGATGAGACCGGCTTCGTAAAGCTTCTGTGCGATCATCATAGTGCGGTTCACCGTCAAGCCGAGCTTTCGGGCTGCCTCCTGCTGCAATGTCGACGTCGTGAAGGGGGGGGCCGGCGAGCGGTGCGTAGGCCGCACATTCACATCCGACACCGTGAACGTGGCATTCTTGCAGGCCTCAAGGAAATTACGGGCGCTGTCGGCGTCGGGCAAACGTTTGTCAAGGTCAGCCTTAAAGGTACGGCCGCCGCTCGTAAAGAGTGCGCCGACGCGATAATAAGCCTCCGTCTTGAAATTAATTATCTCCTCCTCACGTTCACATATAAGACGCACGGCGACGCTTTGCACACGTCCTGCCGACAATGCCGGCTTTATCTTGCGCCATAGCACCGGACTAAGCTCAAAGCCTACTATGCGGTCAAGGACACTGCGCGCCTGCTGCGCATTTACCCTGTCAATATCAATACCGCGAGGATTGGCTATGGCCTCAAGGATGGCCGGCTTCGTAAT
>JAGAUF010000054.1 GCA_017620885.1 Muribaculaceae bacterium | reverse complement strand
CACTGGCGGATGGCTATTTCTGCCTGTAAGAGTTCCGGCTCCATATTAGATACCTGTACCTGCGTACGGAGCACATCGTATTCTGTGGCAGTACCGACGGAGAACTGTTTTTCGTAGATCGAGGCATTCAGACGCGCCGTTTCATAGCTCTGACGGAGTACTTCATAGCTTGAATTGGCGAGAAGAAGCGAATAATAAGCCTTGTTGATCTGGTCGATCAAGTCGAGACGCGAAGCACGTGCCGATTCGAGATTCTGAAGAATCTGAGTATCGCTTATTTTGATTGATTTCCAAAGTGTGGGAGCCACAAGAGGAAGAGATGCGTTGAAACCGAAATTCCACGTATTGTCGCTACCCATCTTGATTGACTGGCTCTGGCCGCCCATGTCCATACGGATTGTCTGGAGCTTGATAGTGCGTTGGTAAGCTCCCGTGAAGTCGATGGTGGGCCAAAGTTGAGCCTGCACCTCCTTCTTGCTCCAATCCACGCGGCGCACTTCGAGGTCGGCGATGCGTATTGTGGGACTGTTCTCAAGAGCAATTTTTATACATTGTTCGCGGGAGAGTTGCACTCGGCGTCCACCGATGGTGACGTCGGTAGCGGCGCCGAAACGTGGATCAGGCGGAATCGACAATAGATTCAAATCATTGGCCGGCTGAGTTGCGGTCTTTGTCACGGTGGCCGACGGATGAGCCGTTCCGGGCACGCTGTCGCGGATTACAATCTCCGGAAGCGCCTTGCGCCCCGGCTCGACGTCGTGAGCCGCTTCTATGGCCGACGGCGTCAAAAGCAGTCCGAGCGCGACAACGGGTAACGTTAATTCTCTTCTCTTCATTTCCTTAAAAAATGATTGTTATTGTGTTACTATTTTATTTCGCTTTTATTTTTCAATGAGTTTTGCATCGGGTGAAGATTGTTCAGCACATCGTCCACAATCCGCATCCCTTTCGGCGATGCTATGCTCCGCAGGAATCCGGCTATGATGCCGTCGTAGGCTTGCAGGAGGGTAAGACCTTGAGGAAAATTGTCCTCCATCCGTTTGAGTGATTCCATCTGTACCTTCAGCAAAGTACACGTCAGCAGAAAGTTCAGGTCGGGACGGAAGACACCCTCTTCGACCCCTTTTTTGTATATGAACTCAATACTTTCATTGTCCCTGCGCTGCTCCTCATGATAGCGTTTCTTAAGTTCAGGGAAGTAATCGTCCATGTCACGGAAGAAATCGCAAGACACCTTCTCCATCATATCGCGTTGAAAGATGAAGATGTCAAGCATGGCCCGCATCACGTCGGGAGAAGCATTGAAGATCTCTTCAAAACGGTGTAAGATTTTCTTATGGTTGAAATCAAAAGCAGCCAAAAACATCTCCCGTTTGCTGTCGAAGATTTCATACAGCGTACGTTTGGACATAGAAAGATTGCAGGCTACGGAATCCATAGTCAGCCCTTTGAGTCCTCTACGCTGCATAAGCGTTGTAATGGCCGTCAATAGTTCGGGCGTAGCGCGCGGATTGTCAAGATGTTTCGGTTCGTCCATAAGAGGGGTGTATAATCCGGGCGCAAAATTACAACAAAAAACTGAGAACTCAAAACAAGTTTTCAGTTTTTTGTTAAAGTTTTTTTATTGAGATTTTCGAGATTTCCGGGAGATTCTATGTCAGTATTCTATTTTGTCGGGTTTGGCAGCCCACCGCTGGAAGGCTTTGATTGTTTTGCGGCTGTCTACACGGATACTTTTAAGATGTCTATCAATTGGGGCGCGGTCGAGTTCCTCATATATAAATTTATCGGAGAAATCGATGGCGTCGGCGTCTTCTTTGGTATTGCCGTAGAAGATTTTTTTGACACCGGCCCAATAGAGCGCACTGAGGCACATAGGGCATGGCTCGCAACTGCTGTATACGATGCAGTCGGTCAGTTTGAAATTGTCGAGACTGCTGCAAGCGTTTCGGATTGCCATTACCTCTGCGTGAGCGGTGGGGTCGTTGATTACGGTGACGGAATTGACACCTGTTGCTATGATGTCGCCGTTGCGTACTATGACGGCGGCGAAAGGACCGCCCCCTTTGTCGACGTTTTCGAGCGACAACTGAGCCGCCATATCCATATATTTTTCTTCAAAGTCCGGGTCGTCAGTCACGATGGCTTTGCCGGACAGTTGCTTCAGTTTATCTTCGTTCATAGTTGTTTGTATTAATGTTTACGCACCCATATCCGGAATTATAACCTGTCGAGAGGTGGAATTGTTCATTTGAGACTTATGAGGAATATTTTATAAAATTGGTAATTGTGTGATAATTAATGAATTAAATGGAGGGGTGAGGAATCGGGTAGAAAAAAGTTGATGAAAAATTTGGAAGAGCGCGGAAAATGTAGTAATTTTGCAGTGCTTTTCCGGGAAGTTTCCTTGCGGAGCCTTTAGTGGAGATGGATCGGAGAAGCGATATGGTGAATGTAGCTCAGTTGGTTAGAGCGACGGATTGTGGTTCCGTAGGTCGTGGGTTCGAGACCCATCTTTCACCCGAAGAATTGGTTAATTTGTTATATTCATGGGCGCAAGATTTTTTCGTGAGAAAGAATCTTGCAATGCTTTTATAGGTATATAATTCATATCACTAACTATTTACTAACTATTTAAAAAACTAAGAAGATGAAAAGAAAAATCAAAGAAATTATCGTACATTGTGCGGCGACGCCTGAAGGGAAGGATTTCAGTGCGGCCGACATTGACCGCTGGCATCGTGCCCGCGGTTTTCGTTGTATTGGCTATCACTTCGTGGTGCGTCGTGATGGCAGTGTGGAAGCGGGGCGTCCTCTGGCGGAGCCGGGCGCGCATTGCACAGGGCACAACACCGCGTCGATAGGGGTGTGCTATATAGGCGGCTGTGCTGCCGACGGCAAGACGCCGAAGGATACGCGCACGGTGGCGCAGCGCAAGGCCTTGCTCGCGTTGCTCAAGAAGCTCAAAAGGGAGTATCCCGGGGCAAAGATCCGCGGGCATAGGGATTTTGCACCGAAGGCGTGTCCGTCGTTTGACGCGACGCGTGAATATGCCGGACTGAAATAAGAACCGGCTATGGGATTTGCAAGGCTGAAATTGTCGGTGGCTCTGACTGCAGTGCTGCTGACGTGCGGATGCACGAAGAGGATATATGTTCCCGTTGATCGTTATGTGATGGCGCGCGACAGCCTCCGGCGTGTGGAGGTGCGGTATGATTCCGTCTGTGAACGTGACAGCATAGTCGTGACGCAGCGGGGCGATACGGTAAATCGCGAGGTGTGGCGCTGGCGTTATCGCGACCGGATGGCACGCGACACGTTATGGCGCGAGCGTCGCGACACGGTTGTCGTCGAGCGCACCGTACCTGCACCTCAGGGGAAAGAATCGAATCACTCCCTCTTGCGGACATTAAGAACCGATGTGAAGAATGTTCTGTGGGGCGCGGTAATCGCGCTGATTGCAATAATGTTTATGCGCAGGCGGAAAGATTAGCCGATCTTGATTCCTGAGAAGCCCATGAAGGCCATCGCGAGTATTCCGGCGCAAATCAGTGCCAGAGGTATGCCACGCATGGCTTTCGGGGCGTGTTGCAGAGCAAGCTGCTCGCGGATGCCGGAGAATATCCAGAGGGCGAGCGTGAAACCGATTGATGTAGCAATGCCGTAAGTAAGGGATTCCATCAGATTGAAACCCTTCTGAACGACGAGTATCGCAACGCCTAACACTGCACAGTTGGTCGTGATAAGAGGAAGGAATACGCCGAGAGCCTGATAGAGGGCGGGCGTGACCTTCTTCATTATCAATTCGAGCATCTGGACGAGGAAGGCGATTACGAGGATAAAGATGATGGTCTGGAGGAACGTGATGCCGAGCGGCTCAAGGATGAAATATTGAATGAGCCAGCAGACCACAGTTGCGAGCGTTATTACGAATGTCACAGCGGCGCCCATTCCGAGAGCCGACGAAGTTTTCTTGGAAACGCCGAGGAAGGGGCAGATGCCGAGGAATTGCGAAAAGACGATATTATTGATGAAAATCGCCGTTATGATGATTGATATATAGGTCAGCATGGCGGTCAGATGTTTTTGCGGAGTTTATTAACCAAAGCTATAAGATATCCGAGGGCGATGAAGGCTCCGGGCGCGAGGACGAAAACGAGCATTCCGTAGTCTTCAGGATAGATAGAGAAGCCGAAGAGACTCCCTGTGCCGAGCAGTTCGCGTGTTGCTCCGAGAAGCGTCAGCGCGAAGGTGAAGCCGATTCCCGTTCCGAGTCCGTCGCAAAGTGAGGCCAATACGCCGTTTTTCGAGGCGAAGGCTTCGGCGCGTCCCAGCAGGATGCAATTGACTACAATGAGGGGGATGAATATTCCCAGCGAGGCGTTGAGCGCCGGCATATAAGCATTGATCAGGAGCTGCAATGCGGTGACGAAGGTCGCGATGATGACGATGAACGCCGGGATGCGCACCTTGTCGGGGATGACGTTTTTGAGCATTGATATTACGGCGTTGGAACAGATGAGGACGGCAGCCGTTGCGACGCCCATCATAAGGCCGTTGATGGCAGAGGAGGTCGTTCCCAGCGTGGCGCACATTCCGAGCAGGAGAACGAAAACGGGGTTGGAGGGGATTATGCCGTTATAAATGATTTTCCAGTATTTTTTCATTGTTATATGGCTTTGGGAAGGTTTTCGCCATCGTTTTGGAGGGAGTATTCACGATAGGCGTCGTAGGCGTGACGGAGAGATTCGAGGAAGGCGCGGGAGGATATTGTGGCCGCAGTGATGGCGTCGATTTCCCCGTGCTGTTCTTTGTCTTTAGTGACATAGAAATGAGTCTTGGAGGGGTTCTTTCCTACGACACTGCGTGCGGCCGCCGGGTCGCGGAACCACAATTCCATTTTTGAGCCGAGTCCCGGCGTTTCGGCGTGCTTTATCACGCGGTAGTCGCGTAATGTTCCGTCGGCGTCGAAACCGGCCATGACGTCGATTTCACCGCCGAAGCCGTTCATTGACGAAGTCATGACGGCTGCTCCGACGAGCCTGCCGTCCTTAATGGCCGGATACACAGTGTAGTCTGCGCCGTCGAGGGTGACTGTCGCGGCATCGGCGTCGGGATTGTTGCTGAAAGGGGGCGCCACTTCGCTTATCGCGGCGATTCGGTCGGCTTTTGCTTGACGTGCTATCGGCTCTTCGGTCAGTGCATAGACCGCGCCGAGCAGGGCGCCGGCAAATGCTGTGATTATTCCTAAGGACAGCACCATATTGGGAAGGGTGGAGGTGAGTTTTTTCATTTTGCAGCCCTCCTTTCTCCGAACACACGCGGACGGCAGTAACGGTTAATCAGCGGAACGAATGAATTCATCAGCAGAATGGCGAAAGAGACGCCTTCGGGGTAAGAACCGAATCGGCGTATGATGATTGTAATCATACCGATGAGTATACCGTAGATGATTTGTCCTTTTGCGGTCATAGGCGACGTGACATAGTCAGTAGCCATAAATACGGCGCCAAGCATCAGTCCTCCGGCGAGGAGGTCGAGCAGTGGATTCCCACCGAAAATGAATGAGAAAAAGGCCGCGGATGCGAGAATCGAGACCGGAATCTGCCATTTGATGGTCTTTGTGGCGAGGAGATATATAAGGCCGATAATAATGGCGAGCGAACCGACTTCACCGAGCGAACCGTTCATATTTCCTGTCAGAAGATTAAGGATATTGACGGAATCGAGATCCATTCCGGGATGGGCGTTGAGGGTGGTGAGGAGGGTTGCTCCCGAGTTGGCGTGAGCCGATGCTCCCGAGATATGGGCTACTCCGGAGGCGACTCCTTCGGGCCATGTCGTCATGGCGGCGGGAAAGGATATGAGAAGGAATACACGTCCGGTCAATGCGGGATTCCATATATTGCGTCCCAGTCCGCCGAACGACATCTTTGCTATCGCGATGGCGACAACGGATCCGACGGCGGCCATCCAGAGAGGAATAGAGGCCGGGAGATTGAATGCGAGAAGAAGTCCGGTTATAATGGCGGATCCGTCTGCAATCGTGGAGGGACGATGGAAGAGGAAGCGGACAATCAGCCATTCGCATAGTACGCATGTGGCGAGGCATACAGCTATGACGGCGAGCGCCGGCAGCCCGAAAGTCCATATAGCGACGGCGAGTGCCGGAATCAGAGCTATGATGACATTCCACATTTCGCGCGTAATGGAGTTGCGCGAGTGGATGTGCGGTGATAGAGATACGGTGAGATTATTCATTGCGTGTATTATGGTCGGTAAAGGTCAGTTAAGGAAAGAGTCATTTCATTGCTTTGATACGGCTCTTGGCGAGCTTGATGAAGTCGAGGATAGGTCGGTCGGCGGGACAGATAAAACTGCATGATCCACACTCCAGACAAGACATTGCGGAATGTTTTTTCGCTTCCTCCCATAAAGCGTTTTGCGCCAGCGTCATCAGCAGGTAAGGTTCGAGTCCCATACAGCAGGCGTCGACACACTTAGCGCAGCGTATGCACGGTCCGGTGGGTTTGCGCTCTGACATCTTGGCAGGGATGATGAGGATGCCGCTCGTGCCTTTTGCGTTAGGGGCGTCGAGGTCGGCTACGGCCTGTCCCATCATCGGACCTCCGGCGATTACTTTGCCGGTATCGTCGGGGAGGCCTCCTGCGCGGTCGATAATCGAGGCGAGGGAGAGTCCGAAGGGAACGAGGAAATTGCCGGCGTCGGCGACTTCCGGGCCTGTCACGGTAAGGACACGGTGTGTGAGCGGTTTGCCGAGGTAGACGGCTTCATATACGGCGAAAGCCGTGGCGACGTTGTCGACTATGCACCCAACGTCGATCGGGAGTTTCCCGGGAGGCACACGTCGTCCCGTGAGCGAATCGATGAGTTGTTTTTCGCTTCCTTGCGGATATTTCATTTTGAGTTTCACGACGTCTACGCCGGCATATTGAGCAGCAGCCTGACGCATCGCATCGATGGCTTCGGGCTTATTGGCCTCGATTCCGACGATGATATGTTCGGCTCCGGAAGCGCGTTTCAACAATTCTGCGCCACGGATGATTTCAGTGGCGTGGATGCGCATAATTGCGTCGTCGCAGGTCAGATACGGCTCGCACTCGGCGCCGTTGATGATAATGTATTCGGCTTTCTTGCCTTCAGGCACGGAGAGCTTGACGCGAGTCGGGAATGTTGCTCCTCCGAGGCCGACGATTCCGGCGTCACTTATGATGCCGATGAGCCGGTCGGCTGTAAGCGCTTCGATTTCTTCGGGGGTGCGCGGACGTTCCGGCACATTTTGGTCGGCCTGCTCGTCCACATTTATGATTATCGCCTCCTGCCATAATCCCTTTGTATTGCGGATTTTTTCTATCTTGGCAACCGTGCCGGCACAGGGGGAATGTACCGGGGCGCTGACAAAACCGCCTGCTTCGGCTATCATCATTCCGGGAAGAACAGTGTCGCCGGCTTTAACGACGGGTTTTGCGGGGGCTCCTATCGACTGAGATAGTAAGATGCGGAGTTGTCCCGACGGTGCGACGGCTACGATGAGCTTTCCGGCGGTTATTTTGTCCGGAGCGGGATGGATACCGCCTATTCTGAAAGTTTTCATGATAATCTGCGTGTGAGGAAAGTCAAACTGTTAAGGAATGAATGGAATGACGCGGACATTCTTCGACGCATTTTTCGCATCCGATGCATAGCGCCGGGTCGATATGGGCGAGAAATTCGCTTACAGTTACGGCGTTGTCCACAGGGCATGCGCGTTTGCATTTCCCGCATCCGATGCACGATACGTCACATTCTTTTATCGCGATGCCACCTTTGTCCTTGTTGCGGCAGGCTACATAGACGAGAGGGTGTTCATCTGAGAGGGTAGCAATCTCGATGACATTGTGGGGGCAGGCATCGGCGCATTTACCGCATCCGACGCATTTGGAGAAATCCACGACGGGGAGATGTGTCTCATCGTCCATCGCTATTGCGTCATGAGGACATACCGAAACGCAGTCGCCGCAGCCGAGACATCCGTAGACGCAGGGTGTTTCGCCACCATAATATCCGGCTTCGATGGCGCAAGAACGCACGCCGTCGTAATGGGTTGCTTCGTGTCGGTAAGCGCAAGCGCCGTTGCATCCTACGATTGCGACGCGGCGCGTCAGGGTTCCTGCCGTCAGTCCGCGGATAGCAGCGATCTGCTCCATACCTTCCTGCCCGGCTCCGGGGCATTGCAGGTCTTCGAGCGACTTGGCCTCAGCGCAAGCTTTGGCAAAGGCGTGGCAACCACTGAACCCGCAGGCTCCGCAATTTGCGCCCGGGAGAATCTCCTCAATACGGGCTATGTCGGGATTTTCATATACGTGGAATTTCTTCGCTACGATATAGAGAACTACTGCGGCAATGATTCCGGTGATTCCGAGGATAAGAATTGAAACAGTGATAACGCTCATGAGAAAGAAGTAAGAGTGTTAAGTCAGTTAAATTGTCAGTCGTTTGTTTTCCGGATGGAGAACCGGAATTCGTGGGCTATTTTATTCCGGCAAATGTAAAGGATAAAAAAGAAAAAAATCATTGATGCTATTCCTGCAAGAGCTGCGTATAGCTGATTGCCTCCGGAGAGGATATAAACAGCGACCATAACAGCGACCAACGCGATGCAGGGGAGCACGGTGGCGAGCATAATTGCCTTTCGATGAAGACGTTCGGAGCCTTGTAAGGTAACTTTGTCGCCGAGAGCGAATGAGCAGGCGTCAGCCGTCTCGACAATGAATTTGTCGGGAGATGAAGCGGCGGCACATAGACGCGACGCCGGACAACCGTCGCAGTCATGCGAGTCTGACAAGGCGAGTGTCACGGTATGATTGGCCTTGTTCACGCTCAGCACCGTGGCCTCGTGCAGGATATATTCAATGATGTCTTGTCTCTCCATAATTAATATTGTGCAAAATTAATAAATTTATGTGATATATTGATGAAAAGAGAGATGCTAAAATTAGAAAAATCAAATATGAAGAATACAGGGCTTTGCGGTGGCATACAAACGTAGCACATACAATAAGCGGAATATCGATAATTGATAAATGTGTAATTATAGGAGGGAGCGCGATTTGTTGAGTGCAAAAATTTTTTTAAAAATATTTGGATATTTCAAATTTTATATCTAATTTTGAGACAACTTAAAATTAAATGAACAATTTATGCGAGTTTAATTGTCTGACTTTAAGCGAAAAAGATTTTTAGACTCGCGTGAATATGCAAAACTTCTCTCACGATGAAAGGATCAGCAATTTTCAGAATTATTATTCTTAGCCTCGGCGTCATTATGATGTTGTATTATGGGGTGCTTTGGACTATTCGATTTTTCAAAGGTCAATCACTGGCAGACGGAATGACGACGGATTTAATCGCTTTTTCTGTATCCATAGTTATGGTCATCTGGATGACCTGGACGGGGCGCAAGAATAGAAAGAAATGACAGGAGCCTGACATTTTTGGATGTGCGGTATTATGCACAGAGGGACTCGTTTCCCTCCGGAAAATTGAAAAGGAGGCTGTCTATGGTATGCGTGACAGCCTCCTTTCCGTTCCGTTTTATAAGAATTATTTTATGAGAGAATCGAGTGCAGTGAAGAACGCGGGATTTTCCCCGGTCACCATATCGATGATTTTACCTTCCGGCGATATGATTATTTTTGTGGGGAAGCCCTGTACGGGATAGATTTCGGTCAGGTTGCCGGGAGTAGAGGGGTTGTAGACATTTATCCACGGGAGTGCGTATTTTTTTATCGCAGTGCGCCATGTTTCGGGTGTGTCGCCACAGTCGATGCCGATGATTTCGAGTTTGCCTTCATATTTTTTATAAGCGTCCTTGAGGGCGGGGAATCCTTTTATGCACCACATGCACCACGAGCCCCAGAAATCGAGCACAACCCACTTGCCGTGGAATTGAGACAGGGTGACAGGTTTGCCGTCGGCGTCGTTGAGCGTGAAATCGGGAGCGGAGACATTTCCCGAAGTAAGCTGTTTCTTCTGCTGTTCGATGCGTTGCTTCTCAAGACGTTGGTTTTTGTCTTCTTTTATGAATGGGAAAAGAGGTGATGATGACAGAGAGGGGGACAGTTTTTTCTCATATTCGAAAAACCGGTCGTCGTCGATGGAGATAAGTGCGTAAACGGAAGCGGGGTTGTCCGGATTGGAATCTATGAAATCGGCAAGAACCTTGTCGTAGGAGGCCGCGAGAGCGGGGAACTCTGATTCGGGAAGCAGTCCTTTTTGGATTTGGGATACTTTCTCTTCAATGGGAGCGAGTTGTTTTTGAAGACAGTTTATGCCATCCATCAGCGGGGTTCCGGAGATTTCGGCGACGAGAGGATTGGACGAGAGAATATCTACGGCGATATTGTCGCCCGGCGACGTATAAAAATCGACGATATTTCCGCGGGAATTTGCCGGAGTGCCGGCGAGGTGCAGATTGTAGCGAGCGTTGCCTGCCGCAGTGACAGGAATTTGAGCGGTCATCCCGTTGATTGCGACAGTGTCTGTCACGGTAGGGATGTTACGTCTTCCTGACCCGTCGGTGATGTCTGAGATGAGTGCATAGGTGGAGATGATTTTGTCTGAGAGGGGAGGCTGTGCGAAATTTACCGTTATGTCGGCCGCCGCGCATAAGGGCAAAAGAGCGGTGGCGCATAGTGTGGAGGTTCTGATATTCATTTTAATCATAAATTATTACAGATGAATAACACTCGCGGGGAGATTATGGTTTTGAAAGTTGTTTGAGACGGTTGTGAAGTAGATTGACAAACTGATAGTTTTTCAGATTCCACCGTGGGGCGACGAGGAGGTCGGCAGGAGATGAGGAGACAAATCGTTCGAGAGCTATCGATCGAGGCGTCATACGGATGATTTTGACGCATAGGTCGAGGTAACGGTCGGGCGTATATAGGTCGCAGGAGATTTTCTTTTCGGAGATCAGGCGGTGAAGAGTCGTGTCGCGTATCACTTGCAGCTGGTGCATTTTGAGTGATGAAATGAGGAGCTCGACGGCTCGACTGACGGTTGTGAGTACGTCGTCGTCGGATTCACCGGGGAGTCCGGCGATTAGGTGTATTCCGGTGTGGAGTCCGGCCTCGGCTGAACGTGTTACGGCATCGACGCTATCTTGCCAAGAGTGGCCGCGGTTGATAATACGGAGAGTTTCATCGTGTGATGTTTCGACGCCGAATTCTACGAATACGGGCGTCGTGCGGTTGATTTCAGCAAGGATTTCGACGAGCTTTTGGGGAAAGCAGTCGGGGCGTGTGCCTATCACGAGACCGACGACGTCGGGAACGCTGAGTGCCTCGCGCCATAGAGATACGAGACGGTCGGTAGCTGTCGTAAATGTAGATGTATATGACTGGAAATAAGCGAGATATTTCATTCTCGGATATTTGCGTCCGAAAAACTCCTTACCTCGGGTGATTTGCTCGGTTATGCTTGAGGAGGGGTCGCAATATGATGGAGAGAATGAACGGTTGTTGCAGTAGATGCAGCCGCCTGTGGAAATTGTGCCGTCGCGGTTGGGACAGGAAAAGCCGGCGTTGACGGAAATTTTTTGAACTTTAAAGTCAGGAAATATGGAGCGGAGCAAGTCACCGTATTCAGTATACCATGGATTCATCGTCAGGGGATGGGATGTTGCGGCGGGAATTTATGAGGGATGATGCCGTCGGCAATCATCATATCGGCGATAGTGAAAGCTGTTATGGCTTTGACTACCGGTACGGCACGGACTGCGATGCATGGGTCGTGTCGTCCTTTGGCTTCAAGGATGACGGGGTTGCCGTTGCGGTCTACGGTAGAGAGTGGTCGGGCGATGGTAGGAGTCGGTTTGAAGGGGATGCGGAATACCACAGGCATGCCGTTGGTTATTCCACCTTGAATACCTCCGCAATGGTTGGATAAAGTGATGACGCGTCCGTCGGAGTCTGTGGCAAATGAATCGGCGGCTTCGGAGCCTCTCATAGCGGCAAAGCGGAAACCGTCGCCGAATTCGATGCCTTTCGCTCCGTTGATAGTCAGGGCAGCGAAAGCGAGGCGTGCGTCGAGCTTATTGAAAATAGGGTCGCCTATACCGGCCGGAAGTCCGGTCACGACGGCTTCTACGAGTCCTCCCACGGAGTCTCCACGTTCTTTTGCATCGAGAATAACGCGTTCAAACTCAGAAGAATCCGTTACGTCTCCTACTGCGATAAGATTAGCGGAGATGGTTATGCCATATTGATCAAGAAGCTGGCGAGCCAGTTCACCGGCCACAACCCAGTTGGCTGTTTCGCGAGCCGAAGCTCTACCTCCGCCGCGGTGGTCGCGTAGTCCGTAGCGTGCTTCAGTAGTGAAGTCGGCGTGGTTGGGACGGTATATATTCTCAAGGTCGGAATAGTCAGCGGAATGAGCATCGGTATTTTTGATTATGAAGCCAATCGGAGTGCCGAGAGATCGTCCGTCAGGATGAATGCCTGAGAGGAAATGCACTTCGTCCGGTTCACGCCGTGCCGTGGTTAAGGCTGACCGGCCGGGGCGTCGGGCGTTTAGTGCGCTTTGGACTTTCGCGGTGTCAATAGGGAATCCTGCGGGAAATCCGTCGATGATTCCGCCGATGGCAGGGCCATGGCTTTCTCCGAAAGTGGAAAGTGTCAGGCAGATTCCGAATGAGTTCATAATCAGAAAGATGAGATTTTATTACATTGGTGTGGCAATGTCAGCAACGGTGGCTTGTGAGGCCTCGACGAGGTCGCCCGGGGCAATCTCAATCTGAAGGCCGCGTATGCCGGCGGAGACATATATGACGGTAAAATGCACGGCCGTGCCGTGGATAAAGGTCGGGAAATGCTTCTTCATCCCTATCGGCGAGCATCCTCCGCGGATATATCCTGTAACGTTGAGCAGCGATTTCATCGGAATCATCTCGACCTTTTTGTTGCCGGAACACTTGGCGGCCTTTTTGAGGTCGACTTCCATATCTCCCGGGACGACGCAGACAATGTATCCGGTTTTGTCGCCGTGGAGGACGAGAGTCTTGAATACGCGTCTGATGTCTTCGCCCAATTCTGCGGCGACGTGGTCGGCTGCGAGATTATCGGGGTCGACGGTATACGGGATAAGCCGATAAGTGATGCCGGCCTTGTCGAGAAGGCGAGCCGCGTTGGTTTTCTTGATGTCGGCCATCGGTTAGCGGTCCATTGTTACGAGAAGTTCCTCGTTGTTGCGGGTCATTTCCATCCGTTTTTTCATAAATTCCATCGCTTCAATAGAATTCATATCGCTGAGGTAATTGCGCAGAATCCACATACGGTTGAGAATTTCCTCGTTGAGCAGGAGGTCGTCGCGTCGCGTAGAGGAGGCGATGATATCGACGGCGGGGAAGATGCGTTTGTTGGAAAGCTTGCGGTCAAGCTGTAGCTCCATATTGCCGGTGCCTTTGAATTCTTCGAAGATCACTTCGTCCATCTTTGAAGAAGTCTCGGTCAGGGCGGTAGCGATTATGGTGAGCGAGCCACCGTTCTCAATGTTGCGGGCTGCACCGAAGAATCGTTTGGGACGCTGAAGGGCGTTGGCGTCGACACCACCGGAGAGAATTTTGCCGGATGCGGGCGAAACAGTATTGTAGGCGCGTGCGAGACGTGTGATGGAGTCGAGCATAATCACGACGTCGTGGCCACATTCCACAAGGCGTTTGGCTTTTTCGAGCACAATTCCTGCGATTTTGACGTGACGTTCGGCCGGTTCGTCGAAAGTTGATGCAATTACCTCGGCATTGACGCTTCTGTCCATATCTGTCACCTCTTCGGGACGTTCGTCAATGAGAAGCATGATGATGTACGTCTCGGGATGGTTTTCGGAGATGGCGTTGGCGATGTCCTTGAGCAATATCGTCTTACCAGTCTTGGGAGGAGCTACGATGAGAGCGCGCTGTCCCTTGCCGATGGGGGCGAACATATCTACTACTCGCGTCGAGATATTGCAAGATTTGCCTCCGGTGAGGTCGAATTTCTCGTCGGGGAAGAGGGGCACGAGGTGCTCAAACGGTATGCGGTCGCGAAGCACTTCGGGGGGGAGTCCGTTGATGCGGTCGATATGGCAGAGGGGGAAGTATTTCTCTCCTTCGCGCGGTGGGCGGATTCCGCCTTCTACGACGTCGCCCGTTTTCATACCATATTGTTTTATCTGTTGTTGCGAAACGTAGATGTCGTCGGGGCTGGAGAGGTAGTTATAATCGCTGCTGCGAAGGAATCCGTAGCCGTCGGGCATTACTTCGAGGACGCCGGAGGAGGTGAGGATTCCTTCGAAATCGAAGAGGAGTTCTGGTTTTTTGTTGAGCTGTTTGAACTGCTGTTGTTGCTGTCGCTGCATACGCATCTGTTTTTTTGAGAGATGCTTCTGCGAGACGTTTATGACGGGTGCAGCGAGCTGATCGTTTGCTCCGGGCTCTTGGATTACAATGGGTTGCTTTGCAGCCGCGATTGCTGCTTCCTCGATTTCGCGTTGTGAACGCGGCGTGAATGTCTTCCCTTTTGCTCGTGTGAAGAACGAATCAAGCGATGGACGGTCTTTCTGTGGAGCAGAAGTGTCATTACGGGGTTGTTCCTCTTCGATGACGTATGAATCAGGTGATGCGGGGCCTTCCTCGCTAACCGGAGAAGTTTCGGCAGGCATATTGACTGCATTTGCGGCGGGAGCGACTGCCGGGAGCGCCACCGCACCCTCCTCAACGAGAGGGAGTGTAGCTTGCTCTTCTACTTTAAGTTTTGGTTTACGGCCACGTTTTTTCGGTGCCGGTTTTTCTTGCGAATCTTCAGCAGGGGTAGCTTCGGGAGTCTCGGATTCCTCTTTTACTTCCGGAGCAGGCTTTTCTGCATCGGATGTTGCTTTCGGCTTACGGCCGCGTTTTTTGGGAGCAGTTTTTTCGGTCTCGGCGGAATTATCGGGAGATGGCTCGGCTGAATCGGTAGATTTTGCAGTCTTGGCCGGTTCCTTTTTTGCCCGGGCCTTTTTGTCGCGGGACGACTTGTTGCGTTCGGAGACTTTCATAGCTTCCGATTTGGCAAACTGTGTGGCGCTGTGGTCAAGAATGTGATATGCGAGTTCTTCCTTGTCGGCGGAAGCTGTTTTTTTCATACCCATTTCTTCGGCGAGTTTTCTCAATTCGCCTTCGTCCATTGCGATTAATTCGTTGAAATTATACATAAAGTAGGAGTAAATTTACATAAGAAAGACGTAAATACCGTAAAAATTTAATTTTAAATTTAGGGTTATAAAATGCCGTCCGTCCGGAAGGAAATAATACTGACCGGGATCGTGATCTGAATTAAAATTACGTCGGATGGAGGTAAGACATTTACGTCGTCGGATTCTGCCATGTCTCGGATGTAGAATCCCGCGCTGGATAGCGTCTTTGAAAAGTATTGCAAAATTAATATTATAAACTTGTCTGTGCAAATTTTTCGGAAGAAAAATACACGTTGCGAAGTCTGTTCGGCCTATTGAACCGACTCTAAATGAAAATTTCTTATTTATTCAGAGGCAAAATGGCTTCGATTATATCGCGTGTGTTTGAGAGTCGCGGCACTTTGCGCTGCCCTCCGAGCTTATGGGTGCCGGCGGAACGGAGCCATTGGTCGAAAATTCCTTTCTTGGCGGTGACGATGGCCGGGGAGTCAAGGAATATGTCGCCTGTACGTTTTGCGTCGTAATCGGAGTTGAGACGACGTAATTCTGTATCGAGTATAGAGGAGAATTCGTCGAGTGAACGAGGGGGGACGTGCCATTCAATGAGCCATTGATGACGGCCGCGTTTGCCACCTTCAGTATATATGGGGGCGGCTGTGTAATTGGCTATTGATGCGCCGAGAATTTCACACGTCCGAGCGATGGCGGCTTCGGCGTTATTTTCCATAAGCTCCTCTCCGAAAGCGTTGATGAAACTTTTTGTTCGGCCGGCGACGGTGATTGTCACGGGATTGGTGCTTTCTATTTTCACTGTATCGCCGAGGCGGTATCGCCATAGACCGTTGGGCGACGTGATAATAAGTTCGTAGATTTTGCCCGGGACGACATCTGATATAGGTATAAGTGCGTCGGGTGTTTCGGGTTCTGCAAATTCGTAGAAGATGCCGTTATCGATAAGAAGAAGGAGGGACGATCGGGAGAAATCGCTTTGTGTGGCAAAGAATCCTTCGGAGGCGTTGTATGTTTCTACGAAGTGCATTTTCTCCGGGTCGGTGATTTTGAGATATTCGTTGCGGTAAGGCGCGAAGGAAATGCCTCCATGGAAGAATACTTCAAAATTTGGCCAGATGTCCTGCAATGTGCTTTTGCCTGATATGCGGAGAATTTCTTTCAGGACGACGAGAAACCATGACGGGACGCCGGAGATGTTGGTGACATTGGTGCGCATGGCAGTCTCGGCGAGCCGGGGGAGTTTGAGGTCCCAATCGGCGAGCAGAGCGGTTTTTTTGTCGGGAATCCTGATGGCTTCGGCGAGAGACGGCATACGGTCGATTAATGTGGCGCTGAGGTCGCCGACTTTTATTTTCGGGTCGGCGATATTCAGTTCATTAGCGAACGATCCTCCGAGGATGAACCCTTTCCCGGAAAACATTTTCGACGAGGGGTTGCGCCTCAGATAGTTAGCCACGACGTCGGCTGAACCGGAATAATGGTTTTTCGTCAGAGAGTCGTCGGTGACGGGTATGTATTTTGACTTTCCACCGGATGTTCCCGAAGACTGTGCGAAGTTGCGGCAAACGCCTGGCCAGAGGATGTCTTTTTCCCCTTTGATCATACGCATTGCGAGCGGCCGTATTTCTTCATAGCTGACAACCGGGACGGTGCGTCGGAAAGATTCGTAAGGGTCGGCGAGTTTTGAAAGCGTTTCGAATTGGTAACGTTGTCCGACAAGAGTTCTCCGGGCTTTATGGAGGAGCCATTTAAGCTGGTCACGCTGAATTTGTGGTGTAAGGTGTTGCCACGAATCAGTTCTGGCGGCGCGCCGGATGAAATACGGACGGATCAACGGGGTAAAATCGAAAGCCATCGGGAGTAGGGAAGAGAGAATTGATAGATTTTTAAGCTAAGACCGCGTCAATGCTTGAAGAGATTGGCGCGGTCTTGAAAATTGTCTTAATCGCTCGGGGAAACAGATTTCTCTGAATTTCCGAGGGGTGTGTTTCAATTATTTGAAGTAGCGGTTGTAGAGACCTTCGAAGCCATGGCCGTGACGAGCTTCGTCTTTTGCCATTTCGTGAACGGTGTCGTGGATAGCGTCGAGGTTCTGAGCCTTTGCGTTTTTGGCGATGCGCATCTTGTCGGCATT
>JAGAUF010000053.1 GCA_017620885.1 Muribaculaceae bacterium | reverse complement strand
ATACGGATTTGACGGGAAAATAATGCGCGAATTCGACAGCGCAAAATCAACACGCGATTTATCGAGGAAACAACGCGCGGATTCGGTGGGGGAAACAATACGGGGATTCGGGAAGGAAACAATGCGGGGATTCGGGAAGGTATTTAATTTAAGGTCCTTAAGGTCAGTAAGGTCGGTAAGGACTTTAGGGATTTTAAGGGCGCGGAGAGAGCAGAGTGCGCGGAGAGCGCGGAGAGAGCGGAGGATTTGGAGAGGGCGGCGGATTTGGAGAGGTGCGAGGATGGGGATGTGGCGAATGGGAATAAGAAAAAATGGTGTGAAGTGTTGTGGATTAGAAATTTATATTGTAATTTTGTACTAACAATATTGTTAAACCGTTTTGTTAAGGCGTAATACAACGATGAACGGTGATGAGGCAGATTAAAAATATAAAGATATGGGGGATAGGGTTTTGAGGAGATAATATTTGGGAGATGGTATTTTTTTGGGGAGGGGAGTTTTATGAGGGGAGGGTTGTTGGAGAGGGAGACGCGGATTTGTACAAGGGTGAATGTATCGGATGTATCTTATGTGGCGGATGTGGTAGGGGGAAACAATGCGGGATTCGGCCGGGGGGAATAATGAGGGGATTCGACGGGGAATTATTGCGCGGATTCTGCGGGGGATAATGCGGGATTCGGCCGTAAGGAGGGCAGTAAGGTCTTTAATTTAAGGTCCTTAAGGTCGGTAAGGACTTTAAGGACTTACAGAGAAGGATATGGGAACAGATAAGACGGGAACGAATATGGCCCAAAATGAGGATAGTATGAAAACAGATAGGAGTATGGAAACAGATAAGGATATGGAAACAGATAAGGATATGGAAACAGATAAGTGTATGATAACAAATAAGACGGGAGAGGATATGGCTCGTAAGGGGGAGAGGATGACGACGGAGGAGAGGATTTTGAGGGAGGCGGAAAGGATTTTTCTGGAGAAGGGGTATGGAGGTGCTCGGACAACGGAGATTGCTGAGGCGGCAGGTGTGACTCACGCTATGTTGCATTATTATTTTCGGACGAAGGATAATCTGTTTGACAAGGTCATCGAGGGTAAGATAGGAGCGGTAAAGGATATTATGTTGGGATCGCTGACGGATTCATCTATACCTTTGTTTGAAAAACTGAAATCAATTATTGAGACTCACCAAAGATTTATTGCGAAGAATCCTGAATTGCCGAGGTTTATTATTAATGAAATATTCAGCAAGCCGGATAAATTCAATGAAGTGATAAATGTGGTTAAGAGAAATACTCCCGCAGCTATTTCATTGCTCCAGCGCCAGATTGACGAGTATGCTGAAAAGGGTCTATGCCGACGCATAGATGCTCGGATGCTTATACTGGATATTGTGTCGCTGAATATCTTTCCGATAGCAGCTATGCCGATGGTGAATGTGCTGTTGGGCGATAATGCTGAGAGCAGCGAGGAGTTTATAGAGCGGCGCATAAAAGAGAATACCGAAACTATAATGAGTAAGTTAAGACCATGAAAAAGATATTTTTATCAATTGTATATATGCTGACGGCCTTCATGGTGTCGGCTGACGTTACATTGGACTACTGCCTCAAAAAGAGTGAGGAGAACTATCCCCTTATAAAGAGATATGATCTTATCTCGCAGACGAATGAGATTCTTCTTTCAGACATTAATAAAAGTTGGCTGCCGCGCATTTCGGTTTATGGTCAGGCAACGGCACAGAATGCTGTGCCGAATTTTCCGTCAGCGCTGGAGAATGTTATGGCGCAGCTTGGTCAGGATTTCAAAGGTCTGGGTAATGTGCAGTATAAGATAGGCGTAGACGTGAATCAGATGATATGGGACGGTGGAACAGCGAAGGCTCAGCGGGAGATTCAGTGGGCAACTACTGCCGAGCAGGAAGCACAGATTGCCGTTGGGATGTACGGCGTGCGTGAGCGTGTTATGAATCTGTATTTCGGCATCCTCTTGATAGACGAGCAGATATTGCAGACGGAGAATATGATAAAACAGCTTGAGGCAAACCGTACACTGATGGAATCTCTATATCGCAACGGCACGGCTATGCAGAGTGATGTAGATATAATTGATGCGGAGATACTGACGATGCGGCAGCAAGTTCTGAATGCGAAAAGTGCAACGAAAGGTTACCGCGACGTACTCTCTCTATTTATCTCTATTTATAGGTGAAGATCTGGGCGCCCAAAAGCTTGAGAAGCCGGTGGCTGACATTCCTCAGAGTAATGAGTCGGCGCGTCCGGAGCTGAAGCTCTACGAAGCGCAGTCGAAATTGAATTTGGCGCGCGACGCAGCTATTGAGAGTACACTGATGCCCAAGATAGGCTTCTTCGCGCAGGCATATTACGGCTATCCGGGCTTCGATTATTTTAAGAGCATGATTGACAGAGATATGACAATCAACGCACTGGCCGGAATTAAGATTTCGTGGAATATTGATTCCTTCTACACTAAAAAAAATACGCATAATAAACTCACCCTCGCTGAATCGGGCATAGAGACAGACCGCGATGTATTCCTCTTTAACTCGCGTCTTCAGACGACGGCACAACGTGAGGAGATAGAGGGTTTGCGTACAGTTATGGCCGATGACGGGAAGATTGTGGATTTGCGAACCCGTGTGCGTCAGGCAGCCGAGTCGCAGCTTCGAAATGGAGTGATCGACGCCACTACCCTACTCTCGAAGATCACCGACGAGAATGCAGCAAAGCTTACAGCGAGCTACCATGAGATT
This sequence comes from Muribaculaceae bacterium, assembly GCA_017620885.1. Taxonomy (GTDB): domain Bacteria; phylum Bacteroidota; class Bacteroidia; order Bacteroidales; family Muribaculaceae; genus Lepagella. Next base: position 12,350 of record JAGAUF010000053.1, on the reverse strand, counting down.
CAGTTGATTCAGAAAATTTATAATCTTAGAAATACCTTAAACAGATGAAAACTAAATATTTACTGCCGCTTTGCACATTGATACTAACAGCCTGCGGCCATAAAGCAGATTACGATGCTACCGGATTTTTTGAGGCTACGACGGTTACAATATCATCGGAGACAACGGGCAAGATTCTGATGTTTGACATTTTAGAGGGCGACAATGTAAAAGCAGGTCAAGAGGTTGCACTGATCGACGCGTCGCTCCTTCAGCTTCAGGAGAAGCAAATCAACAGCCAGCAGAGTTCAACCGTCGCTACGAGCCCTGACATAAGCGTACAAGTCGCGTCATTGCGGTCAGAGATTGCACATCAACAACAGGAGGTGAACCGCCTGCGTCGACTGCTATCCGACGGGACAACAACGCAGAAAGCATACGACGACGCTACGGCGGCACTGCGCACAATGGAGAATCAGCTTAACGCGCAGCTATCCACACTCGGCAAGAGTCAGAATTCAATAAAGAATACTGCAGAGGCACTGCAATATCAGAGCGGACAGATAGCCGAACAAATCGACAGAAGCCGCATCATTTCGCCGATCAACGGGACTGTATTAGAGAAATACGCCGAACCGGGAGAGTTTGCCACACCGGGAAAACCGCTGTACAAGATGGCAGATCTTAATTCCATATATCTTCGGTCGTATTTCACGGCAAACCAACTTGCCAACATCAAAATAGGCCAGAAAGTTACGGTGATTGCGGATTTTGGTGGTGAGAGCCAATATGAATACCCCGGCACAATTACATGGATATCGCAAGAGAGTGAGTTTACGCCGAAATCCATCCAGACGAACGACACTCGCGCCGACCTTGTATACGCAGTAAAAATCGCAGTAAAGAATGACGGGCGGCTGAAATTAGGACAATACGGCGAAGTCCGTCTATGACAAATGAGATGAAAACGGCAATCGAAATAAACGACATCACAAAATCATACGGGAGTCTGAAGGCCCTCGACGGTGTCAGTCTGAGTGTAGGCGAAGGTGAGCTTTTCGGGCTTATCGGACCTGACGGCGCCGGCAAGAGTACACTTTACAGCATCCTTGCCACATTGATGAAGCCGGATAATGGTAAGGCGACGGAACTCGGGCTTGATACAGCAATCGATTACCGTAAGCTTCGGCTCAAGATCGGCTATATGCCGGAGCGTTTCTCGCTTTATCAGGACATGACCGTTATGGAAAATCTACGGTTTTTCGCTTCATTATTCGGGGTACATATAGAGGACACGTATGATCTTATCGCGCCCATCTTCACTCAGCTGAAGAAATTTCCCGACCGTATGGCCGGCAAGCTGTCGGGCGGTATGAAGCAGAAATTGGCGCTCTGCTGCGCACTGATCCACAGGCCGGAGATTCTTCTATTGGACGAACCTACTACGGGCGTCGATGCCGTGTCGAGGAGCGAATTCTGGGATATTCTGCGCGGCTTGCGCGAGAAAGGGATGACGATAATGGTATCAACATCTTATATGGACGAGGCGTCGCTGTGCGAACGGATAGCGATACTCAACAAGGGGCGAATCCTCTCGACGGGCACGCCGGAATCGCTTGTGGCGGGGCTTAAAGGGACAATCTACAATGCAATATCAAAAGATATGTTCGGTCTGTTGTCGGCGTTGCGGGAAGAGCCCGGAGTAGCCAACTGCTACACCTTCGGGGCGACGCTACACCTGAGCGCCGGGCCTGATTTCAATGCAGAAGATACGGAAAAACTGTTGCACAAAAAGGGAATCGGCGATGCACGCATCTATCCTGCTACGGCGACAATCGAGGACTTATTTATCCAGCTGACGAAATGATGAACGATAAAGATTTTGCAATCTCCGTAAAGGGTCTGACGAAACGGTTCGGCAGTTTCACGGCTGTGGATCACATCACGTTTGACGTAACAAAGGGTGAAATTTTCGGATTTCTCGGTGCGAATGGAGCCGGGAAGACGACTGCGATGCGTATGCTGTGCGGACTAAGCAAACCGACGTCGGGCGACGGCACCGTAGCAGGCTGCGACATCAACCGGAGTCCGGAGCTAATCAAGCGGCGCATAGGCTATATGAGTCAGAAATTTTCACTATACGAAGAGCTGACCGTCATGGAGAATCTGCGTCTGTTTGCTACGGTCTACGGTATGAAGAGCGAGGCCATATCGCAAGAGACAGAGCGCATTTTTACGCTTTTGGATATGGGAGATATGCGCAATACGCTTGTAAAGGATATTCCCGCGGGGTGGAAACAGAAACTGGCGCTCACGGTCGCTACTATCCATAACCCGGAGATTGTTTTTCTTGACGAGCCGACGGGTGGAGTCGATCCGATAACACGCCGCAAGTTTTGGGAGATGATCTACCGTCTTTCGGCGCGTGGCATGACGGTGTTTGTCACGACGCATTATCTTGACGAAGCGGAATACTGCAACCGCGTTTCGATTATGGTTGACGGACGAATCACGGCCCTCGACACTCCCGAGAGACTGAAAGAGAAGTATAACGTCACGACGATGGACGAAGTATTCAGAATCGTGGCAAAAGGCGCCACAAGAGGAGACTGATTATGAGTATATTTGTATCACTGATAAAAAAGGAAGCGCTTCACATCATACGTGACCGACGGACGATGTTCATCACATTGCTGATGCCGCTTGTCCTGCTTCTGCTGTTCGGGTTTGCAATCACTACGGAGGTGAACGACGTGAGAGTGGCAACGGTAATTGACCGACATACAGACCAGACACGCGCTCTGACAGAGAAGCTGCGATCGAACAGCTATTTTACTTATTTGGGCGATATATCGGCGGGCACGGTTGATGATATGCTTCGCCGGGACACAGCCGACGCGGTAGTTTACCTACGTGATGACTGCGGAAAAATTAAGTCGCACATTGTGGTTGATGCATCAAATCCAATTGTCGGGCAGGCCGGATCAGCCTATCTGCAAGGGGTAATATCGGGGAGTACGGAATCGCCTGTTCTGATGCAGACTCTATATAACCCACAACTGAAAAGCGCGTATAATTTCGTACCCGGCATTATGGGAATGATCTTTATTCTGATTTGCGCTATCATGACGTCGGTGTCAATAGTGAGCGAGAAGGAGACCGGGACAATGAATCTTCTACTCGTTTCACCAGTAAAACCGGCGACAATCATCTTCGGCAAACTTATTCCTTATTTCATACTTTCGTGCCTTATCCTCAGCGTGATGCTTCTGATTGCGTACACGGTGCTGGGGCTGCCGCTATCGGCTACCCTCGTCTCCGTAATAATTCTTTCTCTGCTATACGTAATTCTCTCGCTGTCAATAGGGCTGTTGGTCTCGACGCTTGTACATACTCAATTGGCCGCACTGATTTTCTCGGCTGTACTCTTTATGCTTCCCGTAATCATGCTTTCGGGAATGATTTTCCCGATCGACAATATGCCGCTTTTCTTCCGATATGTCTCGTGCGTCATTCCGGCACGATGGTATATAGAAGCTATGCGCAAGCTGATGATTCAGCAACTTGAATTCAGCTATATATTTCAGGAGTTTGCCATCCTCACCGGGATGACGGTACTGCTTCTTCTGGTGGCTATAAAGAAATTCAAATCTCAAAACTGACGCAATATGAATATCAAATATAACTTCCGCATTTTGGGAGCACTTCTGCGTAAGGAGATTAATCTTATAAGACGCAATCCGATTATACCGAAGATCATATTTATCATGCCGATAGCGGTGATGACGTTGCTTCCGATGGTGGCGACTATGGATGTGAAGAATGTCAATGTTGCCGTCGTAGACAATGATCACAGCCAAGAGTCACGTCGGGTGATAACGGATATGAACGCAACGTCGGAGCTGACCGTGACCAATATCTGTGGCAACCATCGCGAGGCAATGCGTATCATAGAAGATGGCGATGCAGATGTTATCGTATCTATTCCGCCGCACTGGGCGCGCGATATGAAGAGGATTGATGTGCAGGCAAACGGAGTCAATGCCAACAAAGGTATGCTTGGCGGACAATACGTAACGGTTTCGATTCTTAATTCCATGCGTCACATCGCTGAAGAAAGAGGGATAGAGTTGCCTGCAAATAGCGCCACTGTGAGCAACCGTTACAATCCTACGCTGAATTTTAAAAACTTCATGATTCCAGCGTTGCTGATTATCCTTCTCATCATCATCTGCGGATTTCTCCCTACACTTAACCTCGTCAGCGAGAAGGAGACGGGCACGATCGAGGCTATGAACGTAACGCCTGTTGGCCGTTTCACATTCATACTCTCAAAGCTTATACCCTATTGGGTGGCCGGACTTATAGTAATAACCATAGGAATGTTGCTGGGATGGGCTGTATATGGTCTTAAGCCTCTTGGCCGCGTAACAGACATTTACATAGCATCGGGTCTTTTCATCCTTTCCATGTCGGGTATCGGAGTAGCTGCGGCCAATAAATCTACGACTATGCTTCAGTCGATTTTCGTAATGTTTGCTATCATCATCATCTTCCAGCTGATGGGAGGTCTTTTCACCCCGATCAGTTCAATGCCCGAGTGGGCGCAAATCATCACGTATGTGCTTCCTCCGCGATATTTCAATGAAATCATCCGCGCGATATATCTGAAAGGGGCTTTAATCTCCGACTTGTGGATGCAATATACTTGTTTGGGAGCGATATCCTTTCTGGTGTGTCTTTATGCAGCGGTATCATATCGGAAGAGAGAATAAAAGGAAAGAAGCTAAATCGGCGTATATTGCTGATTTAGCTTCTTAAGTGTTCGTTATTTCAGTCAAGCTGGAAGCGCGGTGGCTTCACGATGTCTGCTTATCTATAATCTTTAAGGATTTCGCGGAGGCGTTTTCTGGTGAAGAAAATGCGGCTTTTCACTGTTCCGAGCGGCATTTTCAGCTTGGCGGCTATCTCTTCGTATTTATAACCTGCGACGTGGAGATTGAATGGGTTTCTATAATCTGCAGGGAAAGTTGAGATTATTGCGGATATTTCTCCGAGTGCGAAAGCCGATTCGGGAGTTTCAAACGATGAACCCTGTCTAATATTGATGTGATAGAGATCGTCGGTTGTATCGACGATAGTGTTTTCGCGGGCTGATTTCCGATAATTATTGATGAAGATGTTACGCATAATGGTAAGCATCCACCCCTTGAAGTTAGTATTTTCCACGAATTTTTCCTCGTTATTGAGGGCCTTGAGAGTAGTGTCCTGCACGAGGTCTTGCGCTTCGTCACGATTGAGCGTAAGTTTCAGTGCGAAAGAAAGAAGATTCCCTTGCATTCCGAGAACGGAAGATTCGAAGGATTTGTTTTTATTCATTTTAAGGCGCCTTAAATAATTGTTGAATTATTCGAAAATAAACACCATTGTTTTAATTGCACAAAATTACAAAAAGGATTTCGGATATGCAAACTTTTTGGACATTATTTTTATTAAAATTTATCCGAAAACGGGTATTTATTTTTGCGCTGTGTTAATCTTCCGGTATACGGGCTACTTTGACGAGGTCGATTTTTGTCGTCGACATTTTGACAACAGAGAAACGCAGAGCGCCGATATCGAAAGTGTCGCCTTGTTTTGGGAGGGCTTCGAGGTTGTCGAGGATGTATCCGGCTATGGTCTGATAGTCTTCGGATTCTTTGATGTCGAGGTTGAATTCTTCGTTGATTGTCTCAATCTCGGCTCTACCGGAGAACTCGTATGTGCCGTCAGGAAGCTGTCGGGCGAGTACTTTTTTTCTGTCGTGTTCATCTTCTATCTCGCCGAATATTTCTTCTACGATGTCTTCGAATGTAACAATTCCTGCGGTTCCGCCGAATTCATCTACAACAATCGCAAACGAACGTTTCTCTGCCATCATGCGTCGCATCATCTTATTGGCGAGCATTGTCTCGGGGGCAAAAATAAGAGGCTTTACGCATTTCTTCCAGTTGGTCTGATGGCGGAAGAGTTCGGCGACGTGGATGTAACCGACAGGTTCATCGATGTCATTATGGAAAACAACAATCTTCGACAATCCGGTGGATATAAATTTTTTTATGAGCTGTTCGCGTGTAGTTGTGTCGATATTGACTGCGATGACTTCGTTGCGCGGAATCATACATTCGCTTAGCTGTGTATCTTTGAAGTCGATGGCGTTTCGGAATATTTTCAGTTCGTTTTCTACTTCCTGATTGTCAGAATTTTCGTCAATCGACTGCGAAATGTAATCATCGAGTTGCTCGATGGTAAGGAGAGCGGATGAGGATTTGTCCCTCTCAATGCCGAAGAGTTTCATCAGAGAATTGGAGAGCCACGTGATGAATTTTGAAATCGGGTACAGGATAAGATAAATGAGATACAACGGCAGTGCGAACAAGCGCATCATAAAATATGGGTTGATGCGGAAAGTGGTCTTGGGGAGGAACTCACCTGTGAGGAGAATTATAAGAGTGGACGTTATTGTGTTCGCTATAAGAACGAGGGCGTCATTGTGCAACCATTGCTCAAGATAGGGGTTTACAATCATTGAGAAGGTGATTCCATATATTACGAGAACGACGTTATTCCCCACGAGAAGTGTTGAAATAAACGTATCTTCCCGGCGTGAGAATCCGTTGATTATCCTATTTATGACTCCACCTTTGGATGCGTCGATCTGCATTCTGACTTTCGATGACTGCACGAATGCTATTTCTGTTCCGGAGAAGAGTCCGGAAAAAAGTATTGCGACGATCGTGATTATTAAAGCTGCAGCTATGCTCATATTTTCAATTGTTTTAGAGGAGAACGATTATTCGAGGGGAGGTTCTGATGCGGGCGACTGATTGTTTGCCTGCGCGGACTGTTCCGGCGGACGAGCTGCCGGGGCACCGGGTTCTATCGATTGCTGATTTATGGGGAAAACTCCGGTGGGCTTGACGATTGTATATTTGGTGAGCCGCTCATTGGAGACAAATCCATGTCCCTCCAGAATATGTGTTGCCGTTTCTATATGGACAAATGAATCGGAATATAGTTTATGTTCACGCTCGTCCCAGAATAATTGATTTGTAAGGAAAAGGTCAGACGTGCCACGATGAATTTCTACGTGGCCATCGAGTTTCCATATTTTCTTTTGCGAAAGATAACGTGCGGAGTCGGCAGCCACTGAAGCTACTACCTTGAAGGCCCGGTCGTATTTTCGCAAATAAATACCTTTTGGGAAATGCCAGTATGGTTCTTTTGCTTCGTTATATACGAGCCATTTCGGTGAGACGAGTTTATACTGCATTATACCGGAATCCGAGATGAAAGTTGCCACATTTTCCGTTGCCATAGTTGGCATTGCAGAGGGCTTCAGTTTTGACGCGACGTCGACTTTTCGCTCGTTCTTGCAAGAGATTATGCAAAGAGCGGCGAACGTTACGAAGAGCGCGACGGCGGATTTTCTCAGACCGGAATGCAGAAACGCAGACATAAGCTATACAATGGTCGGGAAGTAGAAATCAATTGATTTTACGTTTCCAGAACCAGAGCTCGTTGAAGTTTATTCCGAGGGTTATGTTGAAGTAATTTTCTGCGATAAGCGAATTTGGGTAAGCTTCACGGCGTTTCCATTCGAGGCCGAAATTTATCATAGTACGGCCTTCGGGCGTCGGAAGTCCTATACCGCATGCCACACCGTATTCCCTCACGCTGTTTCCGTTGATGCGCAGATAGTCGCGCGTATATGATGCTCCGAGGCGGTATGTGATTCGCTGACCGTAGTTGCCGCGGATTTTCGGAACAAACTCCGCTCCTATTGCCGCGCGATAGCGGTCGTTGAATTTCATACCATCGAAAAGGACGGCGCCCTTATCATCGACGAGCGGCTGATAATCTACCTTCGACCAAAGCTGATAAAGGAAATCGGCTTCTACCGACAGACGGTAGGCTCGGGAGTAATTATAAGCCACGCCGAAGCCCAATTTATGAGGGGTGAAATATTTACCACTGAGCCGGCTCATAGCGAGAGTGTCGGCCACGGATTCCTGCTTAAGTTCCTGAATGGTGCAATATGTATTGCCGTGGAGACTCTTTTTAGGTTCGTATGTGACACCGATGACAAGGTTTGAGTTCTTGTTGAAATTAGCCTTGTATTGTGCGCCGATGAGGATGTTCCAGTCGCGCACTTTCATCACATGTTCAAAGAGCGACTGCCCGTTTGAGGTGGGATATGCGTAAAGGTCGTTGATAATATTGCCGAAATTGTACGAAATGTTTGCACCGATGGAGAAGCCGGCATATTTCCCCGAGACGCCTAAATATGCTTGATTAATACCTCCGGAGCCTTGATTTTCGGTCGTTCCGTGAGCCACTTCATTGCCGAAGGCGTAACCTACTGATGAGTAAGGGAGGAGACCGACGGAGCCGCCCATATATTTGCAGATGGGGAATTGCATCGTAATGTAATCCAGACCGCCTCCGATAGAGTGTTCTTTAGCCGAGCCCTCTTTCTGCCATAACATAGTCATATCGGCACCCATATCGAAAAGAAATGTCAAAGAGTCGATAGCCGCGTATGAAGCGGGGTTCATAACGTTGATTTGACGTCCGGACTGCATGGCGATACCTACGCCACCCATCTGCCGTTGCATAGAAGTGGCGTTATCATTGAGAATACCGTATCCGTACATAGAATATGCTGTCGTGACGTTTTGTGCCGTCATTGTGGCACAACAAACGGCGAGAAATGCCGCAGCTATAAGTTTATAGATTTTCATTACTGATAATAGAATCGTTATATCGGAAAATTAAGTCGAGTCCAAGCGACACAATGTCGTGAACTACAATAATATTTTTAATATCATTTTCGAGGAGAGGCAGCAATATTGGCGCATCGCCACCTGAGATGACGAGTCGAGCCACATCAAAGAGTCCTGCTGCATTGCGGAAGGCTCCGGTGATTTCGCAGGCCGCACCGCGCACCACGCCGGCGCGTATTGCCGTGTGAGTGTCAGAGCCAAATTCGGGCACGGGTCCATCGGATGCCACGAGTGGCAATTGGCCGGTAAAGTCATGCAGCGATTGAAAACGGAGCGACAATCCGGGGGCGATGTTGCCTCCGCGGAAACGTCCATCACGATCCACAATGTCGATTGTCATCGCAGTGCCGGCATCTACCACCATTACGGCCTCACCGCGACATAATCCGGCAGCTGCTACTGAGGCAGCCACGCGATCGAGGCCGAGCGTCCCGGGAGTGTCGTAACATATCCTGATCGGCAACGGAGTAGAGTGCGTAAGCACTTCCACCGGCGCATGGATAAGATGGCGGAGCGACTCGATGAACCGTGCGTCAAGTCCTGCCACGGAACAATATATAGCTCCGCAGATTTCAAAATCGGCGAGAAGCTCGACGGCCGCCTCCAAAGATGGCGCAGCCGACGTAAGTGTACGCAAAATCTTTCCGTCGGCTACAACGGAAAGCTTCGTCTTCGTATTCCCCTGATCTATGGTCAGAACTGCATCACACTTATTCACACTGACTGAGCTATTTTATTTCTTTTCGTCAATTGACTTACCTTTGGCCTCTTTCTTCTGCCGCCATACTATCATCCACGAGGCGACAATCTGAATAATCGCCCCTGCAAGGGCAAACATTATCGTATCATTGATGACGGCAAGGGGACCTGCCGCCGGGCCAAGTCTATTTTCATTCCAGAACCAGAAGAAAGTGGCCGCTGCGAATGCGATACCTGCCCATGCCTCCATTCTTCTCAATCGCCTGAGTCGAGAGGACTCATCGGGGTCGTCGACTTTGACAAGGCGCGCCCCTATCACTACGATAGCGCCGGCAGCCATCACCCATTTCCCGATTTGCATATAAAGTGGGGAGAAAGCTGACGCAAAGGGAAGCGCCAACGACACGCATACGAGCACCAGCCCGATTGCGGCTACATTCTCTATGACAGCACGACGCTTCATGATTTTTTCCTTCCCTGTAGTGGCAGAAATCGAAATATGTTTCTTTCTCGACATATTATTCCTTTATAATGAATACATCTTCCGACGGACGTTGCATATTATATTGTTCCCTCGCGATGTGTTCCAAATCATTGTTTTCATTCAGCAGAGCCTCCCGTTTCCCCTTGTAATATTCTGCAGAATCCTTACATTGGGCTATCTCCCTATTGAGCCGGTTAATCTCCTTCTGATACTTCATATTAAGAGAGAGGGAGATGTCGTCGTTGAGAAAGAGAAGCACAATGACAGCCCCACCGATAAGAAACAGGGGGATATTGGATTTCCTGCGAAACCAAAGCGAAAGTCTCTTTATCTTTTTTCCCATACGCGTTTGCTTCCTGCTTCTGTGGCACTCCCTACATATCAGGTTTGAGCACACTAAGCAGTCTGCAAAATTAATTATAATCTCGGGAATCAACAAATATCCGGGCGAGTTTTTATTCTGTTTTTAATTCGCCAATATCTTATCTCGCGTCTGAGCGTGGCTCCATTTAGCGAATTTCCGGTTAAGGGCATAAGCCTCTATATTCGATTTCACTATGTTTTTTCATTAAGATTAAAAAAAATGAGAATTTATTTTGCGCTCACGGATATAGACAGGGCAAAGCATTGTTGGACAGCTATAACATTTTTTAACAAAATAAATAATGGCAATTTCAAATTTCAGTGAACTTATTTCGCTAAGCGATTGTTTTATAGACAAACTAAACGAAACAGAATCTTCGTAAACTATCAAATCATGGCAAATTCAAGTAAATTTAAAAAGGAGCTATTAGGTCTTCAGGGCAACCTGATGAACTTTGCATTTCAGCTTACCACCAACAAGGAAGCCGCCGAAGATTTAGTTCAGGATACTACCTTGAAGGTTCTTGACAACAGTTCCAAGTATGTGGACAATATCAACTTCAAAGGTTGGGTGTTCACTATTATGCGCAACATTTTTATCAACAATTATCGCCGTCAGGTACGCAGCTCGACAATTATTGATACTACTGAGGACCTCTACCACCTCAACCTTTCTCAGGAATCCGGTCTGACCACTCCCGAAGGTAGCTATGCCGCCAAGGAAATTTCCGAGGCCATCAATAGTTTTTCGGATGATTACCGCATCCCGTTCACGATGTATATCGCCGGATACAAGTATAGCGAGATTGCTGACAAAATGGGGCTTCCTCTCGGCACCGTCAAGAGTCGCATCTTCTTCGCTCGCAAGCGTCTCCAGACTATGTTGAAAGATTATAAATAAAAAACCGTATACCCCCCCTCTCTTCCTATCGATTAGACAGATAATTTGCCAAATGACAATAGTTGAAGAAAGCGCCCGGCGACAATTTCGTCGGGCGCTTACATTTTATTTCGTATATGGGTAGGCGAGGTTATAGTAGATTGGAGCGTGAAACGCAGATCAGTCTTTCAGGAGATCGGGACGAAGCCGACGCGTCCTCTCGATGGCCTGCTCTTGCTTCCATTCGTCGATTTTTGCGGCGTGACCGCTGAGCAAAACGTCGGGCACTTTCCACCCTTTGTAATCAGCCGGTCGGGTATAGACGGGAGGAGCGAGAAGATTATCCTGAAAACTGTCGGACAATGCCGACTGTTCATCGCCGATCACACCCGGAATGAGTCGCACCACGGCATCGGCTATTACGGCAGCCGGCAGTTCACCGCCGGTCAAGACATAATCGCCAATCGACAATTCACGCGTGATGAAATGTTCGCGAATGCGATAGTCTACACCTTTGTAATGCCCGCATAAAATCATAATATTCTCGCACAGTGAGAGCGTGTTGGCGATAGGCTGCGTCAGCGTTTCTCCGTCGGGCGAGGTAAAGATAATCTCGTCGTAGTCGCGTTCACTCTTCAACTTCGATATGCAGGCGTCCACCGGCTGAATCTGCATCACCATTCCCGCTTCACCGCCAAAGGGATAATCGTCTACTTTGCGATGTTTATTAGTAGTGTAATCGCGTAGGTTATGCACATGAATCTCTACGAGTCCGGTGTCTTGAGCACGTTTGAGAATTGAACAATTCAACGGCGACTCAAGCATCTCGGGCAAAATTGTGATTATATCTATACGCATTTCAAAAGTTATTCATTAATACGGCAAAAATCAGATGCAAAATTACAAATTTCCCGGGACTCCCACAACCGATAAAAATATGAGGCTGCGCCCATTTTGACACAGCCTCATATTTTATAATGCAAGAATTTAGTTATTAGTCGATTTCTTCGTCAGCCTCGTAACCGCCCATCTCACGGATAGCGTTCTTCAGCATAACATACTGCTGGAAGAGGTGATTGACGGGGATTTCGTTTTCAGTGTAGTCGTGCATAGGGCTCTT
>JAGAUF010000052.1 GCA_017620885.1 Muribaculaceae bacterium | reverse complement strand
TTTACTCCCATACGCATATCTGTCGGATGTTGAGCCATTACGATACGGTTGCTTTCATTCAAATTAAACATAGCGTTTTTTGATTACAAAGTTCGCAATCAAAAACGCTACGTTCAAGTCGGCATATTTCGGACGGATACTTTATAGAATAGAAAGGTCGTATTTACCGGGAGCCGAAAAGACGTGAGAAAATTGAATTATTCTCCTTTTCGGGGCGGAAATATACACGTATGGAATTATTCTCTTTGCCAAAAAAAATGATATGATTCTCAAAGACGAAAGCGACGTTTTTATCAAATTCCAAAATTACGTAAATAGCCCGTTTTAAAAAACGCCTGAATGGATTAAGTTCTTCAAGATTCTCAATTATAATCTCATCGTCATCTACCACAAAAGAATGGTGTTTGCTGAGCATATCGATGAAATAGTCAAGATTGAGTTCTTCACGGGCAACAGGTTTTTTAAATTGTTTATATATGTCTTTCAGTACCTCTTCTGTAATCATTGTATCAGTCCTCCCACCGATAATCTATTATATTGTCAATTTGCGACTTAGTGCATTAAAGCAACCATATACACCAACTTTCGTGCATGATTTCTATACTTTAAACATCTTTACATCCCGAATTGTTCCGTGAGAATTGCATATTTAGAAAGAAAACTTAATATTCGGTCGAGATTTGGTGATGTCATAGAAATTTGCTAATTTTAAGGTCAATTTCAGCGAGGGTTACACTTTACTGAGCTGACTCGCTATGAAACAATATATTACATGATTCCAAACCACAAATATATTACACATATATGGCTGAAGAAAATAAAGGGAGAACGGAACGGGAGTTTGAAAAGATAATAAATGTTTGCCGTGATATTTATATAAAAAAAATGCGTGATTATGGTACATCATGGCGAATAATGCGTCCGATGAGCCTTACAGATCAGATTTTCATCAAGGCCCGAAGAATACGTTCGTTGGAAGAGAAAAGCGAACACCGCGTCAATGAGGGAATCGTCCCGGAGTATATAGGGATAGTGAACTATTGCGCAATGGCATTGATTCAGCTTGAACTTGGTCCGGGCGAGCCAATAAATGAAGAAAAGGCACTTAATCTATATGATATGATGATCGGCAGAGCCACATCGCTGATGCTTAACAAAAACCATGATTATGATGAGGCTTGGCGAGGGATGCGCGTCAGCTCTTTCACCGACATCATCCTGCAGAAGCTATATCGTACGAAAGAAATCGAGAGTCACAACGGCAAAACGATCATCTCTGAGGGGGTGGATGCCAACTATATGGATATGATAAATTATGCAATTTTCGCGCTCATAAAATTATGTGCCGAATGAAAGAAGATGTGAACGGTGTGAACGAGGCTCACGCTGATGAAAAAGCATCGCGGGCACTTGACAAGCCCCGTGAAGTGAAGCGATATATACGGGCTATAACATGGGTAGTGCGAATCTTGGTGGGAGGAACGTTTGTGTTCTCGGGATTTGTCAAATGTATTGATCCGCTTGGCACCGTATACAAGATGGCTGATTATATCGCCGTTTTGCCCATGGACATTCCGGAAGCATTGATATTGCCGGGGGCGTTTACCCTTTGTATTTCAGAATTCCTTTGTGGAGTATTTTTGCTGTTCGGATGCTTCCGCCGCTTCTCTCCGTGGCTTCTGGCCGCTTTTATGATCTTCTTTACTCCATTTTCACTATGGATAGCCATTGCGGACCCGGTGCCGGATTGCGGCTGTTTCGGCGATGCGCTCGTAATTTCAAACTGGGAGACATTCTGGAAAAATATCGCACTGTGCGTCGGGACAATATGGCTGATATTATTCAACCGATTCACCGGCTGGCTGATACGTCCTTATCTGCAATGGATCGCTGTAATCGTGTCAGGTATTTTCTCGCTTGCTGTTTCCCTATACGGATATGACTGGCAACCGATGATTGATTTTCGTCCCTATCCCGTAGGATCGCATCTCTATTCGGAGGCAACGGGCACAGAACCGGAGATGGTGTTCATTTATGAGAAAGATGGCGAGAAGAAGGAATTCAAAGAAAGCGATATTCTACCCTCGGAGGATGAAGGGTGGACATTCGTAGACCGCAAGGAAGTTGCCGCCACGCACCCCGAAGCGAACTCCGAGAAGGAAACAGAAAGCGTCATCGTATATGATGAAATGGGAGAAGAGGACGTGAGCCGCGACGTGCTCGGCGCCGGTGGCAAGCAGCTCCTTCTGCTCATACCAGACCTCAACGCCACGACACCCTCATCGAGCTATACGATAAATTCTATGAACACATGGGCAACGAATCTCGGCATCGACTTCGCAGCAATCGTTGCAGGCAGCCAAGAAGAGATTGAGACATGGAAGGATCTCTCTATGCCGTCGTATCCTATCTATACGTCGGAAGATACTGTAATTAAGGAAGTTGCACGCGGCAATCCGTCAATCGTCTATCTTGAGGATGGCGTAGTGATGTGGAAAAGAACACTTCTCTCGCTTCCTGTGCAGGATTTTCTTGAAAAGGATGTCACGCAGAATCCTATGGATTTCGCCCTTGACAGCGAAAGGCTTCTGATCAGCGCGGTGCTGATCTATATAGCGGCGATGATCATCCTTACGGGATTTTCATTTATTCCGGTGTTGGCAGGTAAGATTTCACGTCTATCGGCGAAAGACCGCTGACAGACGAGTGCTAACTGAAAAACCGGTAGACTAACTGAAAAACCGGTAGACTAACTGAAAAACCGGTAGACTAACTGAAAAACCGGTAGACTAACTGAAAAACCGTCGAAGATTAATTACATTTCAAATTCATCCGCGAAGCCTTCGGGGAGCTCATCCTCGTTGTATTGGCTATCGCCGTAGAATTCGTCGTCGATTTCCTGAATTGTCTCGGGTGTGGCTACTTTCGGCTTGACTTCCGGCTCAGGCTCCTGAAGGGCTATGTGCTGTATGGGCGCTTTGCCTGATTTCTCTACACAACAGGGCTCTTCCGGGCTATGTCCGGTACGGATCTCGCGGAGTTCCATATAAAAACACCGCTCCTGCTGTTCGTCAAACATAAAGATGAGTTTCTGTCCTTCCTCTTCGAGCAAGTCGCTGAGGGGAGTCTCATCCATCAGATATGCGTCCTGATCGGATTCGGAACCACGGTCGTCAAACGTCACTGCCGTCTCCTGCTGCCAGTCGTCGTCGCAGATATAAAAGACAATTTCATCTTCTTTCTTGTAGCCGGTGCAATCACAGATGCAATCGCACAGCTCGCTGAACGTGGCGTCCGGATCGGCTTCGATCACTCTGGTGAAATTATTTACCTCTTCACTGACGAGTTTGAATCTGTAAATCATCTTTTATCCGATTTTGAGGTTAAAGCACTAACTTAAAGCCTATTTGATAAGCTCGTAGCGCTTGAATACTTTACGGATGGCTTCGAGAGAGCGCGTCACCTGCTCTTTGGTATGCGTAGCCATAAGCGAATAGCGAATCAGCGTATCCTGCGGAGCCACGGCGGGCGTAACGACCGGATTGACAAACACGCCTTCTTCGAGCAGATCGTGCGTCACACGGAACGTCTTATAGTCGTCGCGGATGAAGAGCGGGATAATAGGCGTGGAAGTATTGCCAATCTCGCATCCCATAGCGCGGAAATTCTCAAGGGCGTAGTTGGTGATGTCCCAGAGATGAGCCTGACGCTCGGGCTCGTTGATGATTATATCGAGCGCGGCGGAAACGGCAGCAGTAGCGGCCGGCGTGATGCTCGCCGTAAAGATATACGAGCGGGAGTGATGGCGCAGATAGTTGGTTATCTCCTTATCGCTGGCGATGAAACCGCCGATGGATGCAAGCGATTTGGAGAAAGTACCCATTATCAGATCGACATCATCGGCTACTCCGAAGTGATGGCAGACTCCACGACCACCCTTGCCGAATACGCCGATACCGTGAGCCTCGTCAGCCATGACAGAAGCATTGTATTTCTTGGCCAGTTCTACGATTTTCTTCATGTCGGCCACATCGCCTTCCATAGAGAATACGGTGTCGGTGACGATAAGCTTCACCTTGTCGGGGTCGCAACGCTCAAGCTGCTTCTCAAGCGACTCCATATCGTTATGCTTGTACTTCAGGTAGTTGGAGAATGAGAGGCGACGTCCCTCGATGATGGACGCATGGTCCTGCTCATCAAGAATGATATAATCTTCACGTCCGGTAAGCGTGGAAACGACGCCGAGATTCACACCAAAACCGGTGGAATAAAGCATAACGTCTTCCTTACCTATATAATCAGCAATTTTCTCCTCTAAGCGCTTATGTATATCGAGCGTACCGTTAAGGAATGGTGATCCGGCCATACCTGTGCCGTATTTCTTAGTAGCGGCGACTGCAGCCTCAATCACCTTCGGATGATCGGTCAGACCCGTATAAGAGTTAGAACCGAACATCAGAACCTTTTTCCCATTCATCATCACCTCGGTGTCCTGATGGGAATCTATTTCACGGAAATAAGGATATATGCCTGCCGCCTTAGCTCTCTGCGGCGCGTCATAACGTGCTAATTTAGCTTGTAATAGCTTCATACTCAATATATTAAACTGGGAAAGAGGAGAATTTAAGACCGCTCTGCGAATTGAATCTAAACGGTTTTGATTTGTTTTCAGAGGGCAAAGTTAATAAAATTACTCAAAAACAGAAAATGTATGACAGAAAAATTAGAGAAATTTTTGCATTTTCCCTTTTCGGAGTATTCTCTATCCATAATAGAATAGATCGAAATGGAAACGGCAGCTGGAGTATGAGACAATGGGAGTATGACAAAGATGGCAGACATTGGCAGAAGTGATGTCATGGTAAAGATGTCTCGAAAAACAATACGCAACTATTTAAAAATCATAAAATTATAAATAATGAGAAATATTTTAATCTTTGAATCAACCGTTTTAGCACATCATTTGTTAGAAATATGAATCGCAAGCGAACGGGGTCTTACCCATAGGAGCTTGACAAAGAAACATAAACCAAAAACGAAAATAAAAAACAAAAAATATTATGGGAAAAATTATTGGCATCGACCTTGGCAC
>JAGAUF010000051.1 GCA_017620885.1 Muribaculaceae bacterium | reverse complement strand
CGGCGTTTCTATTGTTCATCGCCTGTTCCGATGACAATCCGTGGGTAGGGGCAGAAGGTACAGGAGGCATTAGGCTTTCTCTGAAAGCCGACGCCAATGTCGCCGACGCCGTGCCTCAGACACGTGCTACTGAAACACTTACCGCTCCGGACATAAATCGCTTTTCTGTCAAATTGACTAAATCAGACTTCTCAGTCGACAAGGTATATTCATCCGTAGATGAATTTAACGCTGCTGATGGTTTCGGTATCGGCTTATATACGCTGGCGGCAATTTATGGTGACGTAGAAGATGAGGGCTTTGATAAGCCTGCTTTTTATGGCGAAACTACAGTCAATGTTATCGACGGAGAGTCATCCGACGCATCCGTTACGGCAACCCTCGCAAATACGATGGTCAGCATTGACTTTACTGACGCCTTCAAGACTTTCTTCCCCGATTATTCCGCGCAGCTTCATTCAGACGCCAGCGCCAATTATCTCGACGTCATGAAAGACGATGTCGGTCGCCCCGTCTTCCTGAAGCCCGGCAATGTCGCTTTAACCCTTAACCTTACGCAGCCCAACACCGGACGCACCACAAGCATACAGCCCGCGCAACCTTTCCTCGCAAAGGCAAGGCATCATTATCACATAACTCTTGACTACAATCAGGGACAGGTCGGACAGGGACAGATTTCCATCCTCTTCGACGAGTCAGTAACGGTAGAAGATGTGGTTCTCGATCTCTCCGACGAGCTTTTTACAGCAGATCCCCCGGCGTCTTCCGCATCAGGATTCACCCCCGGTAACGATATTCGGCACCTTCAGGGCAATTCGGTCGCATCTCCCGTGAAATTCAACGTCAATGCCCCCGGCAAAATAGTCGAGGCCAATCTCTCCGTCAGTTCGGACGGGAAAACATTCTCGGGCGGCAAAACACAGATTAATCTAATCAATGCTTCCGACGCCGACAAGTCGCTTCTATCGCAATGGGGCCTCGACTGCCGCGGATTCTTCAAAGTGCCCGACAGATTCGCTTTCGTCGACCTTTCCAAGTTTATTGAAAAACTCCCGCGGGGCACACATACTGTCTCTCTGCAGGTTAAAGATATCCTCTCTCACGTTTCCGAACCCATTTCCGCCACGATAGTGGTCGAACCGATGCAATTGACGGTGGCAACTCCTTCAGCCTTCTTCGGCGACACGCAGCTCGCCCTCAATGTGGAATACAATGGCGACAATACCGGAAATCTATCCTTCAAGGTGCTTACTAATTCCGGCAACTATGTCGACGCGCCTGTCATCAGCGTTACTCCGAATACCCGCGCCACAAAAGCCCCGGAGCTTAAATCGTATAAGTTTCTCCTCTCTACTCCGGAACTGAACCGCGCCGTAGTGACTCTCCGCGTTTATTTCCAAGAACAACTTGTGGATGAAATTAATTTCAATCTCGGAACGCCGCAATACAGCGTCGCAATCGACCCATATTCCACTTACTTTGATGTCAAGGTTTCGGCGGCTGATGAAGCGACCGTCAGAATGGTCACAAATAATCTCCGCCTCTTCATCAGCGGCGGCGCGTCTGTCTCACCTTCCATCTCGCGTGATGCCGACGCAGGAATTATCCGCGCTTCTGGCGTGTCGCCGGCTACTGCCTACAAGCTCCAGACTACTGTCTATAAGACGACGACGCCCGTAATGATTACAGAGAATACATTCACCACCGAGGGCGCCGCTCCTGTGCCCAACGGCGACTTCTCGGCCGTAAATCAGAATTCTCTCAATATCTCCGGACTTCAGGTCGGGGGTACATGGAGAGTTACTGCTATTGGTACACATTACCATACCTCCTCTATTCTCCGCTCCGAGCCGCAAGGGTGGGCCAATCTCAATCCCCTGACGGCCTATGCCGGTTCCTCCAATAAAACACGTGGTTTATTGTTCCGTCGGTATGGACCGAAAACGGAAAGACTGTAATCCGCTCTGTCGGTTACAATCACGCAGGAACAACACCGGAACGTTCGGGTAACGCTTTAAACACAACATATTACTGTACTAATACTCCCGGTGAATCAGGACTTGTAAAATCTGTCGGAGAACTTTTCCTCGGTTCATATACGTTCAACGGGGCCGCATCGAGAACTGACGGCATCGCCTTCGCCTCGCGCCCCTCTTCGTTGTCTTTCAAATATTCTTACGCTCCAATAAATGGAGAAAAGGCTCTCGCCTATATCTCTCTTCTTGATGCGTCAGGCAACGTTTTGGCTCAAAACAGTCTCGAACTTGACCAAGCCTCGGAATCAACAGCAACTATTGCACTTCCGGCTTATCCGTTTGCCACTAAAGCAGCTAAGATTAAGCTCGGTTTCCGTTCAGTCAAAGATGACAATGTCTCGATTGATATTCCGACCGGGTCCCGGCTTAACGAGGGAACCGGCCTTGAGAACGCCACTCTCGCCGCCAATCAATACCACGCCGTGGCCGTCGGTTCCGTACTTACGATTAGCAATGTATCTTTAGGATATGCGGCTCCTGCATCAGCATCCTACAAAGCTTATAAAAAATCTATTAAACGCGCAAGAAGATGAAAACTATATATAAATTCCTGTTCGCTCTTATACCTCTGCTCGCACTCCCGGCATGCTCCAAGGATGAGCCGTTCCCCGGCACGCAGTCCGATGCTGTCGGAACGCTTTCTACCAAAGCTCTCCTCGTCGAGCTTCAGAATAAGGAAAACGTACTCAATAAAGTCGGTCTGACGCGCGCTGCGGTCAGCGTTGACGATTTCACCGTCAGCTTTGTCCGCGATGGCGATGCCGCACCTCTCGCTTCTTACAAATACGCCGAGATGCCCGAAATCGTCACCCTTCCCGTAGGTAAATATTTCGCCGTAGCGACATACGGCGACAATCCCACGGCCGAGTTCGATGCCCCGTTTTTTATGGGAGAAAAAGATTTCGAGATTCGGGAGAATGAAATAACCGACAATATCGGCACAATCGTATGCAAGTTCCAAAATGTCAGGGTCACTATTATTTATGACCCCGTCCTTCAGGCACACATGGATGCGAATTCCAAAGTCGATGTCAGAGTGGGTGAAAGCGGACTGCTTGAGTTCAACGCCGACGAGACACGCTCAGGCTATTTCGCTTACGTGACCGACAGCCATACACTCGCCGCTGAGTTCAGTGGACTCATCGACGGTGTTCCATACAACGAAACGAAAACATACACTGACGTAGTGCCGGGCAACCATTACCGTTTGACTTTCAAACTTCGTGTCCTCGAACCTGAAGATAAAGGCGACGTAAACGGCAATTTCAATATCGATGTTGAAATAGAAAAATCCGACATCAACGTCAATGTCGATTCAGACTGGGAAACCGTCGAGGACGACAGAAATGATAATCCTGACAATCCGGATAATCCCGACAATCCCGGCGATAAAACGGGTCCCGTCGTGGTTCCCGCCGATGGCTGTAACCTCAATCTCGATGCCGTCAATCAAGTCACTGCCGGCGAGAAGGTGGCGCTGAAGATAACCTCGTCTGCCGGTTTCAATCAGTTTGAAATACACGTCGACGATGAAGCCCTTCAGGAACTCCTCGCACCGATGCTCGGCAAAAACTACTTCGACCTCGTCACTCCCGGACAAGGCCTTGATGCATGTCAGGGTCTCGGACTCCTTGCCGAAGGTGAGACTACTGTCAGCGGACTCAAAGAGAAGATTATCGACGTGACCTCCTTCATCGGTATGCTCCCCGAACAAGGAAAGATTTATACCTTCACCATAGTTGTCGGAGATGCCAACGGTTCAGTGACTAAAGAATTGAAAATCTCTGTCAAATAAAATCTGTAGGAATAATGAAAAGGATAATTAAAAACTTGTTGTTATGGGCTGTCGCTCCGGTAGCCGCTCTTGCCCTTAATTCTTGCGGATTAGACGAGCCCTTTGCCGACGGACAGGGAAGCCTGAGGATAAAAATGGTTATCGACAGCGAAGTGACCCGTGCGGAAACTGACGTGACGGATCTCGGCGCCACCTGCAAGCTATATATTTCGCAGGGTGATAATCTGATTTATAAATTCACCGGCCTCGACGAAATCCCCTCGATGATTCCTTTCCGATCCGGACATTATCTCGCTGAAGCATACGCAGGTACCAAGACTCCTGCCTCCTTCACCGACAAATACTACGAAGGAACTCAGGAATTCGACATTACTGACGCTTCGGTCACAAATATGGTGATGACCTGCAAGATAGCTAACGTGGTCGCTTCCGTCAATTCCTCCACTATACATCCCGAACATCTTATGAATTATAAGATTACAGTAGGTCATTCCGGAGGAACTCTCGATTTTACCGAAAGCAACGTCGCCACTGAGGACAAAGCATATTTCTGTATGCCCGACGATGAAACTGCTCTCGCATACACCGTAGAAGGCGATAATGCAGAAGGTAAACACTTCGTGACTTCCGGAACTATTCCTGATGTCCAGAAGGCTCACGAATACCGACTTAATATAAAATGCTCACCTGATGCAGTCGCTGAGGGTGGTGCTTATATAACGGTAGAAATCGACGATTCGGAAATCCTTGTCGAAGATGAAATCGTCATGACCGCAGCCCCGGAAATTTCCGGAATTGGATTCAATATCGCAAAGCAGCAATATATCCCCAAAGGCTCTTTCTCGGATATGTATCTTCGCATACGCGCTTTCTCCGATTTGACGGCCCTCAGAATTTCCGGCGTGCAGGCGTTCGCTCCTTCGTCTGAATATGAAAATGACATCAATTTCATCGCCGCTCAGGATTTCGTAATCAGCGCACTTGCCGATAACGGTATCTCTTATCGTACTGAAACTAATGCCTCCACCGGCGTTGTTAGAAGTATCGTGACACTCTCGGCTGATATGCTCAATGCGCTTGCCGCTTCCAATACCGAATATGTGCTTGAAATTACCGCTGTCGATTCAGCCGGCAAACAATCAGTGGCAAAATTCCGTCTCGCCAACACCGAAGCGGCTGTGATATTGGAAGACCCCGTTGTAGTCAACCGCATTGACCAGGCTGCCGACCTTATGGCCGTCGGCGCAAAATCTGCGACAATCACAGGTGTGATTGTAAATCCCGACGTCGTCAATCCGGCCGTAAGATTCCGCGTATCCGGTACAGAAGAGTGGCAGTCAGTATCCATAAGCTCCGTCGCGGCTAAAGCGCGCAGAACACGGGCCGATGAAACATCATTCTCCGTAAAACTCTCAGGCCTCTTGCCCGCTACGCGGTACGAGTATCAGGCTTATGCCGACGGCATGAACCCCTCCGAATCCTACTTCTTCACTACCGAAGGTACATTTACCATCCCGAATGCATCATTAGAATCGTGGAGTACTTATTCCGCAAAAACGATGTTGGGTACCAAAACCGTAATTTTCCCCGGAGAGGGATCAGAACCTACCTTCTGGGATTCAGGAAACGAAGGCGCGGCAACCGCCAACAAGACTCTTACCGACAAGTCTACTGATATGGTACATTCCGGCACTTATTCCTGCAGGTTAGCGTCTTCTTCTGCTGCAAATGTAATGGCTGCCGGAAATCTCTTCGTAGGTGACTATGTCAAGACCGACGGAACGAACGGCGTGCTGCAGTTCGGTCGCGAATACAACGGATCTCACCCCTCGAAACTCGCCTTGTACGCAAACTATCGTCCCGGAAATGTAGATATAATCAAGGATCTTCCTTCAGAATTCGCGTCAATTCTCGTGAAAGACCAGCCCGACTATGGGCAGATCTATGTCGCGCTGACAACTGCTCCGATCGACATCCGAACAAAGGCCAGCGATCGTAAGCTGTTTAACCCCGACGACGCTGAAGTGATAGCATACGGTCAGGTGACTTGGCACGAAAATTTCTCCGCTTCCGGACTCTCGCGTCTCGAAATACCCCTCGAATACAAGGCTTCTGCGAAAACTTCCAAACCTCTGTATCTCGTAATCGTTTGTTCTGCCTCAAAATACGGCGATTATTTCTCAGGCAGCTCATCGTCGGTTATGTATGTGGACGATTTTGAATTGATATATGAGTAAACTCGGTAAATCATTCATAACACTTTTTATCCTGACCCTCGTGCCCCTCGTGGCCGTGGGCCGGGATAATCCTTTGTATGATGCCACTGCATTTGTATGTGATTCTCTCCGAACTCCTCTCACGACTGTCGCCGACACGACCCGCACTTCTCCAGTCTTTGTAGCACAGCGAGACTCTGCGGCAGAGATGGACTCTGCGGATGCCGTAAAGGAAGAAATTGAAGTCTATGATCCCAAATTTGAATCCGTAGTTTTTGTACCCAAAAAACAATGGATTGCCGGAATATCTATCTCTTATACTCAGTCAAATCAAAACGACTATCAATTCCTGATTCTCGAAGACATCAACGGCGACACATACTCCTTCAGGGTAACTCCTATGCTCGCTTATGCCGTCGCCCCCGATCTTGCAATAGGTGGTAAATTCTCGTACTCGCGTAATCTTACCAAACTCGAAAAGGGATCCGTAGTGCTCGACTCGGAAACAGATTACTCTGTGGAAAACCTTTACCGGCTTTCGCATAATTACAGCTTTATGGCCATTATGCGTAATTATTTCTCCCTCGGTCATTCCAAGCGTTTCGGCTTCTTTACTGAAGTGCAGGCGCAGATTGGTGGCGGACAGTCTAAGATTATGCAAGGGAAAAGTACTGACATTACAGGCACATACGAGAGAAATTTCTCCCTCTCTGTCGGTGTCGCCCCCGGCCTCGCCGTTTTCCTCAACAATTATTCCGCTCTTGAAGTAAACGTCGGAGTGCTCGGATTCTCTTACAATCACACAAAGCAAATCACCGACCGCATATATGTCGCCGACCAAAAGTTAAAGTCTGCCAATTTCCGCATTAACCTGTTTTCAATAACATTCGGTGTAGCCTTCTATCTATGATGCGTATTATTTTCTCAATCATATTCGTCGTTTCGGTTTCATTGTCCGCATTCGCCCAAAATAAAGGCGCATCGCTTAATTGCAGCGACAGTGTGCCTTCCGACCCCGGTAGCGGAACTTCCCTTATGCTCATTCCCGATTCTCTCCGCGACGACGTGCAGAAACTCCTGTCCGGAAAATACTCCATTCAGAGGAATCCCGGTAGCGTAAATCCCGATGAAAAAATACTCGTAAGAGGAGACACTGTAAATCTTATTATCAAAGATCGTAACCTCGGACGCTTCGACCGCGGACTCTTCAATTATCTTTTTATTCCCAAGGGCGTATGGCAATTCGGACTTACAGCTTCATACGGTGAATACTCTACATCCGACGTACAGCTCCTTGACCTGATGAACGATTTCGACTTCTCGGGCAATACTTTCTCAATAAAACCCTATATCGCTTATACTGTCAAAAACAACCTCTCCGTCGGTTTGCGACTCGGGTATACATCCTCTCTCGGCAACCTCAACTCACTCAACGTCGACTTCGACGACGACCTTAACTTCTCCCTCAAAGATATTGAGTATCGGTCCGAATCTTATACCGCCGCTATACTCGCGCGTCAATATATTGGCCTCGGACGTGAAAGCCGCTTCGGTGTTTACAATGAGGTGGAACTCGCCTTCTCTTCCGGTAGCTCCCGATTTACACGCCCATACGACGGCGTCCCGAAACTTACAAAAACTACTGATATGGACGCACGTCTCACTTTCTCTCCGGGCCTTTGTATCATGATGATGAAAAATGTCTCGTTCAATATATCTTTCGGTGTATTCGGATATTATATCCATAACGAACGACAGACCGTCGACGGTGAAAAGGCCGGAAATAGATTCACTTCCGGGGCAAGCTTCAGGTTTAATATTTTCAATATTAATTTCGGCGTGGCGGTACATATCTGATTTATCGGGCTTTAGTTCTCGATACTGATTCAATATTATGAAAGATCTTATGTTAAAATATTATTCTGTGGCGTTCAGAACTTTGGCTGTTGTAGCGTTGCTCTTCATCCTCCCTTCTTGTATTAAAAACGACATCCCTTTCCCAAGAATCCCTCAATATATTACGGCAATAGCGGTGCAGGACCAGATTGCTCCCGCCGACATTGACAATGAAAAATACACAGCAACTGTATATCTTGACGAGAAAACCGACATTAGAAAAGTGTTGGTGACAGATTTTCAGGTCACGGAAGATGCCGAAGTATCTCCCGACCTCGAAGGCCAGACCGTCGATTTCTCTAAGCCCGTCCCAGTGATGGTGTCGGGCTATCAGTCTTATCAATGGATTGTGTCGGCTGTCCAGAACATTGAACGCTATTTCACCGTTCAAGGACAGATAGGCGAAACAGAACTCGATGCTATCGGACATCGAATTATTGTCACGTTGCCGGAGTCGGCCGACCGCTCGGCCGTGAAGATTAATTCGATTAAACTCGGACCGGCCGACATTACTTCCCTCTCTCCCGAAGTTGCCCCCGGTTCGTCAATCGACCTCTCCAAGCCTTTCCGTATCGACGTCACCTGTCATGGCAAAACAGACCAATGGTCAATTTACTCCAAAGTATCTCACGATATAGTGACAACATCCGAGGTCACGGCATGGTCGCAGGTCATCTGGGCCGTAGCAAATGCCCCCGAAGACGCCGATAACGGTTTCAGATATAGGAAGGCTTCTGACACAGAATGGATTACCGTGCCAAAGGAAAATATTACATTCTCGCAGGGTACTTTCACCGCTTGCATACCTCATCTGACACCCCTCACACAATACGTCGTACAAGCATACTCCGATACCAATTTCGACGCTGAGGTATCCGTCACCACGCAGTCCACGGAAATTCTCCCGGACGGATCGTTCGACCAATGGTGGCAGAACGGCAGAATTTGGTGTCCGTGGAATGAAAACGGTGTAAAATTCTGGGACACCGGAAATACCGGCGCAGCTACGCTCGGGCAGTCAAATTCTGTACCGTCAGACCATACCCCCGACGGTACGGGTATGGCCGCGCGCCTCGATACTAAATTCGTCGGTATCGCCGGAATAGGAAAACTCGCCGCCGGCAATATTTTCACAGGAAACTTCATCAAGGTGGACGGAACAAACGGTATACTCGACTTCGGCCGTCCGTGGAACGTCCGACCGACAAAACTTGCCGGATTCTTCGAATATACCACGGCGCCTATTAATTACGTCTCTTCGGAATATGAATATCTCCGTGGACGCCCAGACTCCTGCCATATCTATATCGCAGTGACAGACTGGACCGCACCTTTCCAGATTAGGACAAATCCTAAAAACCGGCAGCTCTTCGACCCCGATTCTCCCTCTGTGATCGCATACGGTGAACTGGTCTGCGGAGAAAATACGGGCGGATATAAGCCCTTCGAGATTGTGCTCAAATACCGGTCATATTCTCGCGTGCCGTCTTATATACAGATCACTTGC
This sequence comes from Muribaculaceae bacterium, assembly GCA_017620885.1. Classification (GTDB taxonomy): domain Bacteria; phylum Bacteroidota; class Bacteroidia; order Bacteroidales; family Muribaculaceae; genus Lepagella. The sequence goes on along the minus strand of JAGAUF010000051.1, from coordinate 1,632 downwards.
TCAGCATCTAAATACGGCGACTTCTTTACCGGAGGTGCCGGGGCTACACTGTATGTCGATCAATTGTCCCTCCATTACGACTATTGAGTTCCGTAGAATTATGAATTCTGATAATAAATTCTCTTGGCGAGCCCGCGCCCGCTCTTTCAAATACGCCTTTCACGGTATATGGGCCCTCTTGCGTGACGAGCATAACGCACGCATACACCTCGTAGCCGCGATCCTCGCGGTTTTGCTCGGAGTCATCCTCCATATATCTGTGCTCCAATGGTGTATCATCATTCTTTGCATAGGGCTTGTATTCGCCGCTGAATGTATCAATTCTGCCATCGAAGCAATTGCCGACAAAGTATCTCCCTGTCACGACCCCCTTGTAGGCAAAGCCAAAGACGTTGCCGCCGCAGCCGTGCTCTTCCTCGCAATCGCTGCTCTTGCCGTAGGTATTGTAATTTTCGTACCGGCGATTTGTCGATTCTTTGCCGCTTAATATCTTGATTGATTCCCTTTTATGGTCATCCTCTATAATAGCCTAAATCTTTTTTCATCTGTTTTGCGTTATTGAAGTAAGATGAATGTCAAGACTATTGCCATAATAATTTTTTGCGCCATCTTCTGTTTCGGCGGAGCAAAGGCTCAGATTCTCGTCCCCGACGATTACGAGCCACAGATTCCTGTGGCCATATCGTCCACACAGAAAGCCGTCCGTACATCTACCGACATTGTTGCTTTAGCATTGCCCGTCGCTACGCTCGCCGGCGTCCTTATCATGCAAGACTGGGAAGGACTGAAAGAAGGACTCTTCACCGGGGTGACAGCGGCAGGCGCCACATATATGCTCAAATATACCGTAAATGAGCGACGCCCCGACCGATCCGATAGCCATTCCTTCCCATCCGGCCATACCACCGTCGCTTTTGCCACAGCCACATTCCTTCAACGGCGTTACGGTTGGAAAGTTGGCGTCCCTGCATACGCCCTCTCCGTTTATGTAGGGTGGGGTAGATGCTTCTCCAAAAAACATCATTGGTGGGATGTCCTCGCTGGGGCCGCCATCGGTACCGCATCCGCATGGATCTTTACAACACCATTTGCACGCAAACACGAACTCAGCATAGCACCCGTATCCTTCCTCCCTCCCTCACCGGCACTTGTCTCTTCACCGGATTGCCCCCACAAATCCTCCCTCTTCTCCGGCCTAACATCCTCCGTAGGCTTTTCCGCCTCCCTCAAATTCTAATCCCATTCCCCACCTCCTCCACATCCAATTCCTCATAGACGCCACCTCGCATCCGCCACATCAGCTTTTCTGATTTCTCCGCGCCCTCTGAGTCCTCCGAGTCCTCTGATTTCTCCGCTCTCTCCGAGTCCTCCGCACCCTCCGCGCCCTTAAAATCCCTAAAGTCCTTACCGACCTTACTGACCTTAAGGACCTTAAATTAAATACCTTCCCGAATCCCCGCATTGTTTCCTCGCCGAATCCCCGTATTGTTTCCTCGACAAATCCCCGCATTGTTTCCTTCCCGAATCCCCGTATTGTTTCCCCCACCGAATCCGCGCGTTGTTTCCTCGATAAATCGCGTGTTGATTTTGCGCTGTCGAATTCGCGCATTATTTCCCCGTCAAATCCGTATT
>JAGAUF010000050.1 GCA_017620885.1 Muribaculaceae bacterium | reverse complement strand
TGCCAGTATGCCCATGTCGGGCGAACTATTGCAACAGCCCCGAACCGGTTAGGCTCGGGGCTGCTCTTATAGTATTGGATAAATATTCCTTATTACAGGGAATTAGTTAAAACGACGGTTGCCGCGGCTTACCGGATCGGCAGATGCTTTGCTTGCATTCTTAGCAATGCTTCTCTTCAGGATGTTGTAAGCGATCGGAGCAGCGCAGAAGAGCGAGCAGAACGTACCGACGATTACACCGAAGATCATTGCGAATGTGAACGAACGGATTGTATCACCACCGAGGAAGAAGATGCAAAGGAGCACGAGGAGCGTCGAAATTGACGTCATCAACGTACGTGCCAATGTCGTATTCAGCGACTTATTGAAAGTCAGGAATCTGTCTTCCTTCGGATAGAGTTTCATCATCTCACGCACGCGGTCGAATACCACCACCGTATCGTTAATCTGATAACCGATTATAGTAAGGACGGCCGCTATAAACGACTGGTCGATTTCCATCGAGAAGGGGAGGAAGCCCCAGCAGATAGAATAGAAGCCGATGATGAGGAAGGCCGTAAGAGCAACTGCACAAACTGCACCGACAGAGAATGCGATGTTGCGGAATCGCAGAAGGATGTAGAGGAACATACAGATCACAGCGATAGAGACTGCCCAATAAGCATCTGTACGCATATCGTCGGCCGCTGACGGACCTACCTTCTGAATCGAGATGATACCATGATCTTCATCAGATACGGAGAATGCTTCCTTAGACATCAGACCTTTCGGACCCGTAAGTTCTGATTTCAAAGACTCGTAAAGGAGACCGGTGATTTCATTCTCAACGCCATCGCCGTTCTCTTTGATTTTATAGTTGGTAGAGATACGAACCTTCGAAGGAGTATCAATCGTGATGACGCCTACGCTGACGGTCTTGTCGTTGGCTGCAGTCTGAAGCTTGTCGAGCAGGTTAGCCTGAATCTGAGCGGGATCAACGTCCTTCTCAAACTGTACGACATAGTTACGTCCACCGGAGAAGTCGATACCCTGATTCATACCGCGGAATGCGAGAGAAGCAACGGAGATCACAATCAGCGTAATCCATACTGCTGCGGCAACCTTTGACTTGCCGATGAAATTGATCTTCGTATTATTCAGCATATTCTTCGAGAGCGGCGTGGTGAACGTCATGCCGGCGTTGCGCCCCTTGGCTGTGATAAGTTCGAAGGCGATACGCGTCAGGAAGACTGCGGTAAAGAACGAGCATACGAGGCCGATGATAAGAGTCGTGGCGAAACCTTTGATAGGACCGGAACCGAAGGCGAGAAGGATGACACCCGTGATTACTGAAGTAAGGTTGGAGTCGAAGATTGCAGAGAATGCGTTCTTGTAACCCTCCGTGATAGCCTGACGGAGCTTCTTGCCAAGAGCAAGTTCCTCTTTGGTACGTTCAAATATAAGCACATTGGCATCGACGGCCATACCAAGGGCGAGCACGATACCGGCGATACCGGAAAGCGTGAGCACAGCCTGAAGCGACGCGAGGATACCGAGAGTGAAATAAAGGTTGAGGATAAGACCTACATTAGCCACCAGACCCGGGATGACGCCGTAAATGGCGACCATAAAGATCATAAGGAGGATAATGGCGACCACGAATGAGAGGAAGCCCTGCTGAACGGCTTCGGCACCCAGCGACGGGCCGATTACGTTGTTGCTGACAACAACTACCTTGGCCGACATCTTACCGGATTTAAGCACGTTGGCAAGGTCGTTTGCCTCTTCAGGTGAGAAGTGGCCGGTGATTTGTGATGAACCGCCGGTAATCTCGTTGTTTACATTAGGATATGAGTAAACAGCGTTATCGAGGACGATGGCGATAGGACGGCCGATATTGTTGCGCGTGATGGTAGCCCATTCCTGCGCTCCGCTCTGGCTCATCTTCTTATTCACCATATTGCCCTGCATCTTGTCATATTCCGATGAAGCGGATGTCACAGCGTCACCTTCAAGGACAGCGTCACCCTTGAGAGCAACGAGCTGCCAGTAAGGAGTGGTGCGGTATTCGCCGTTGGCTTTCTTGATAGGGTTGCCGTTCTTGTCTGCTACCGGCATCTCCACGGGCTTCTTTTCCCAAAGCGCCTTGAAGTCGGAAGGCAGTTTCGTTTTGGCAAGCGAGGAATTCAGGATGCTGTCCACCATAGCCTTGTTGTCCGGAGAAACAAGACCGATCACGGGAGATTCAGCACGCTGGCCTCCACCAAGAAGAGCAATCAGATTAGTATGCGATACTGTATCCTGAGCGGCATACGCAGTGGCAAATTGATTGAGATAATTTGCAATCTCCTTGTACGTGTACACCTCATAGAACTCAAGGTTGGCCGACGACTGAAGCAACTCCGTTACACGCTCAGGCTCTTTTACGCCCGGGAGCTCAAGGAGAATCTGTCCGTTCTTATCCTGAAGCTTCTGGATGTTCGGAGCCACAACGCCGAACTGGTCGATACGTGTGCGGAAAATATTGAATGCGGCATCTACCTGACTGTTTACCTGTTTCTCAAGGGCAGCGGTGACTTCTGCGTTAGACGAATTGGACTTGAGAGCGCCCATAAATTCACCTTCGCGATTGAAGAGGGAAGCCATAGCCCCGGGCTGGATGTAAGAAGCTACACGGGAGATGAAATTCTTGTCCGAAGCCTTGGCGCCATCAGCCTCTGCCTTACGAATAGCATCGTTGATAGTTTTGAGCTGTTGGTCTCCGGCGGCTTCCTGACGAAGGATGTCCGGAACGGAAATTTCAAGGACGACGTTCATACCTCCCTTGAGGTCCAGACCCATACCGATTTCCATCTTGCGCACCTGATTGTAGGTGTAGTTGAGATAGACGGTTTCTTTGTCGATAGAGTCGTTAAACTGCTTAAGATTGCGTTTGTACTCATCATTGGTCACGTCCGTGGTACCTGACATCTTGACGGCATATTCCTCCGCTTTCTTTTCCCAGTGGGATGTTACAAAAGAGAATGAAATATAAAAGCCGCAGATAATTACCAAAAGGACGGCAATGGTGCTGATAAACCCTTTGTTCTGCATTGTGTTATGTTGATTTATTAATTTTTTTCAATTAAATACGCATTTTCACTTGCACCCGCATAGGCAAGCACAACGTTTCAGCTTGCAAATATACGTAATTTTTTTGAGCTGAACATCATTTCAACCATTAAAAAATCAGTTGAAGCACTTTTTTTCTTTTTCCGACCCGCTATGTCGGCTTTTTTTGTTACTTTTGAGCGCTAAAACTGCATACCGCTTATTTTAGTTTCTTATTCTCTCCCGAAATTGTTAATATAATAATGCAAAAATATATTAATCTCGGCTTGAAGAGAGCGATGCAATGGCTCATGGCAAGCGCTGTCGCTCTAATACTGTATTCTTGTGCCTCTATGGGAACTCCCTCAGGCGGTCCGCGCGACGAAGATCCTCCACGGTTTGTACGGGCAAATCCAATGCCCGAGGCAGTCAATGTCTCCCGTTCCAATATGTCGATAGATTTTAATGAGCTGGTAAATGTCAAAGATGCATTTTCCAAAGTAGTTGTCTCGCCGCCATCCACACAAGCTCCAAGAATCAGCAGCAGCGGACGTCGCGTAAATATCGAATTCCGCGACACTTTGCTCCCGAACACAACTTACACCGTGGATTTCTCGAATGCCATTCAGGATGTAAACGAAAATAATCCTCTCGAAGGATTCTCTTATACTTTTTCTACCGGTCCGACGCTCGACTCGTTGCGTATATCGGGAATGGTACTCAATGCCGCCGATCTTGAACCCCAAAAGGATGTTCTCGTCGGCGTACATTCTATTCTTAACGACACGGCCTTCTTAAAACTTCCTTTTGAGCGCGTGGCAAAAACAGACGACCGCGGACGATTCATAATCCGCGGACTCAAGCCCGGCCCATACCGCGTCTTCGCACTCGGCGACGCCAATAATGATTTCCGTTGGGACAATCCCGAAGAATCTATCGCTTTCTATAATGAAATCGTAGTGCCTCAGACCGAGCAGACCACCGTAACCGACACAATATATAATCTAAAGACAATGGAAGTGGATACGGTCGTGGATCGCTCCCGCACCATTTTCCTCCCCAACGACCTGCTCCTCTCCTACTTCAATATCAATTTCAAGCCTCAATACATCGTAAAGAACGAGCGTCTTGACTCCACACGCATATCTCTGATACTGAACGGCCCCTCCCCGAAGATTCCCACACTCACGCCTCTCAACGTTACGGCGTCCGACGATTGGTACGACCTCGAACGCTCAGCCAACAACGACACTCTCACCTACTGGCTGCGCGAGCCCTCTCTCGTGAGTACCGACACTCTGAAAATGCGCGTCGACTTTCAGGGGCTGCTTCGTTCCGGCGAGATTGAAGAACGCTCGGACACGCTGGATTTCATTACGACCCGTCCGCGTGCCGTCAAGCCGAAAAAGAAGTCTAAACAGGAGGAAACAGACTCTCTCCCTCAAGTGCGTTTCCTTGATTTACGTATGATTTCCGCGCCTCAACTCGATGTATATTCGCCCGTCATTATCGAAGTGAACGAACCGTTGGAGACATTCTTCTCCTCCGCCCTGCATCTCGAAGAGAAGGTGGATTCTCTATGGGGAACAGTCCCGGGATTCAACGGCGCGGAACCGCTGGACTCTCTCTCATTGCGGAGATATAAGATAAATATGCCGTGGAAATATGGAACAGAATATCGCCTCCGCGTCGACTCACTCGCCACACACAGCATCTACGGAATATCCAATCGCCCTGCGGAATTCAATTTTAAGGTGAAGGCTCTTGCCGACTATTCAAGTCTTAAAATGAACATAACGGGGCTACCCGACTCCGTCCCCGCATTTATGGAGTTGCTGACCTCCTCCGACGCTGTGGCACGCACTGCGCCCGTGATTAACGGTGTCGCAACGTTCAAAGATGTAAATCCCGGCACATATTACGCGCGCATCACGCTCGATGCCAACGGCAACGGCAAGTTTGACACAGGCAACTACGACAAACAGATTCAACCCGAAACGGTTTTCTACTACCCGAAGAAAATCAATCTACGGAAAAACTGGGACATCGACCAGAGTTGGAACGTATATGAACTGCCGGCAGACCAGCAGAAACCCAACGCAATCAAGAAGAACAAGCCTGAGCGGAAGAAACACGATCGTCAGGAGCAGCAGGTAGAAGAGGAAGAAGATGAAATCTTTGATCCTACCCGCAATCCTTTTAATCCCAACGACCGCCGTCGTTCATCCCGCAACCGCACCACCTATTGAATCTCTTCAACGGTTAGCGGCGGCGTAGCTGCCAGAAGGCGACTGCGGCACAGGCGGCGACATTGAGGGAATCGACACCGCGCGCCATAGGAATTTTCACTGTATAGTCGGCGTTGCGGATAATGGCGGAGTCGAGGCCATACCCTTCGCCGCCGAGGATGATGGCGAGGCGAGGCTCGGCATTGAGCTTCGGATCGTCAAGTGAGACAGACTGGTCAGTGAGGGCAAAAGCGGCTGTGCGGAAGCCAAACTGCTGCGCATCGTTCGCAGTATCAGTCCATGTCCACGGAATAGAAAACACATTCCCCATCGAGACACGCACCGCCCGGCGGTTCAGCGGATCACAGCTGCCACGCGTCACAAGGACGGCATCCACGCCGAGAGCTGCTGCTGAGCGGAATATAGCGCCGACATTAGTGGCATCGCATACCTCGTCGATTACGGCGATACGCGTGGCTTCGCGGCATATATCAGCCGGGGAGGATTCCGGTTTGCGACGCATAGCGCAGAGGACGCCACGCGTCAGCGTGTAGCCGGTAAGTGCGGCGAGCACGTCGCGACCTGCTGTGTAGACAGGCATCCCTGCCCCACACTTAGCGATGACTTCCGCAGCGTCACCCTCGATATGTTTCCTTTCACAAAGCATCGACACCGGCTCATAGCCGCACTCCAAAGCGCGAAGAATCACTTTCGGACTCTCGGCTATGAAGAGGTCCGGACGGCGCGAGCGCAGGTCTCTTTCAGTAAGAGCGCCGAAAATTTCGACGCTCTTATCTGTTATAGAGTTTATTTCGATTACCATAGTTTATCCAACCGATGAACCGGGGGCTACTTCCCCGTTAGGACCGATTACGACAAGGCTGCCGTCGGAATTGACAGCGCTCAATATCATACCCTCGGATACAACGCCTTTGAGCTTGCGCGGCTCAAAGTTGGCGATAAAGCAAACCTCCTTCCCTATAAGATCTTCAGGAGCGTAATATTTTGCGATACCGCTGACGATGGTGCGGCCGCCCATTCCGTCATCAATGCGGAATTCAAGCAGCTTATCAGCCTTCTTAACCTTCTTGCAGTCAAGCACTTTCCCCACACGAATATCCATCTTCTCAAATGTCGGGAAATCCACCGTTTCCTTCACCGGCTCCGGTTTCCAATTCTTCTTCTCATTCTCCTCTTTGGCCTTACGGAGCTTTTCAATCTGAGCATCAATCACGCTGTCTTCGATTTTTTCGAAGAGGAGGGTCGGTTTTTCAAGCTTTGTCCCGGCTGCCACGATGTCGAATTTACCGGCCATATCCCAAGAAAGCTTATCAAGATGAAGCTGTTTGATCAGATCTGCGCTCATAAACGGAGTAAACGGTTCGAATATCACTGCAAGCGATGCGCAGAGCTGTACCGAGAGATTCAGAATTGTCTTGACACGTTCAGGATCCGTTTTTATGACCTTCCATGGCTCGCTGTCGGCAAGATATTTATTGCCAATACGCGCCACATTCATAGCTTCTTTGAGAGCCTCGCGGAATTTGAATACATCAAGGTATTCGCCGAGTTCCTTCACACTCTTCTGCGTCTCCTCGATCATCTGACGGTCGAAATCGGTCAGTTCTCCGCACTCAGGCACAACGCCGTCATAATACTTCTGAATGAGCACCATAGCACGGTTTACGAAATTGCCGAGGATAGCTACGAGTTCGGAATTATTGCGCGTCTGGAAATCTTTCCATGTGAAATTATTATCCTTTGTCTCAGGTGCATTCGCCGTCAGAACATAGCGGAGAACGTCCTGCTTGCCGGGAAGCTCGCGAAGATACTCATGCAACCAGACAGCCCAGTTGCGCGAGGTGGAAATCTTATCATCCTCAAGATTGAGGAATTCGTTTGCGGGGACGTTTTCCGGCAGATTATAGGTTCCGTCGGCCATCAGCATAGCCGGGAAGACGATACAATGGAACACGATATTGTCCTTTCCTATGAAATGCAGCATCCGCGTTTCCGGATCTTTCCACCATTTCTCCCAGTCGTTCGGGAGAAGGTCGATCGTATTGGATATATAGCCGATGGGGGCGTCAAACCATACGTAAAGCACCTTCCCCTCTGCGCCCTCAACAGGCACGGGGATACCCCAGCTAAGATCGCGGCTCACGGCACGGGGCTGCAACCCCATATCGAGCCACGACTTGCACTGGCCGTATACATTTGGCTTCCACTCCTTATGCTCTTCGAGAATCCATTGACGGAGTTTAGGCTCCCACTTATCGAGAGGAAGATACCAGTGCTTAGTTTCGCGCATCACGGGCACGCTGCCAGTGATAGCCGATTTCGGATTGATAAGGTCGGTGGCATTGAGCGATGTGCCACATTTTTCGCACTGGTCGCCGTATGCACCCTCGAAGCCACAGTGAGGACACGTGCCTGTCACATAGCGGTCAGCGAGGAATTGTCCGGCTTCCTCGTCGTAAAGCTGCTGCGAGGTCTGCTCGACAAACTCACCCTTCTCGTAAAGACGACGGAAAAACTCGGACGCCGTCTTGCGGTGCGTCTCGCTCGTCGTGCGTCCATAGACATCAAAGGAAATTCCAAGCTCTTCAAAAGAATCCTTGATAATCTTATGATAACGGTCTACTATATCTTGGGGCGTTACACCTTCATTCCGCGCTTTTATCGTGATGGGCACACCGTGTTCGTCGCTTCCACCGACAAATACTACATCTTCCCCTTTGAGACGGAGATAACGCGCATAGATGTCGGCAGGCACATAGACACCTGCAAGGTGGCCGATGTGTACCGGACCATTGGCGTATGGCAATGCCGACGTTATGAGGGTTCTTTTATATTTCTTTTCCATTTCCTATATATTTTCCTATATATTTAAATTTCAGAAATCTTATTTATTTCTGATTCCTAACAAGTTTTGCATATTCAAGAATCTCGGGACGATATTCAAAGTGCATCGTATCATAATGATACCACGCGCCGCCCCAAATAAATCCGTGGCGCTCGAAGATTTCCACGAGCTTACGCGGCATGCGATTGACGTATTTGATCTTGCCGTTCTCGCCTGCACTCGGATTTTTCCACAGCCAATAGTCTGACTTGGGGACTCCGACGTCGATGGCGATACCGTAGGAATGGGCACTCATACGTTTGGCACCGCGCACAGCACGCCAATAAAATGTGCCGGCCGATTTAAGATATGGCGCAAGATCCTTCTCTTTAGCAAGATCGGCGGCAACGGCACGCAGCGCCGCAGATGCGCCATTAACCTTCGAGAACTGTAATTTCTGGCCAAACCAATTGACCGTCTCCATTTTAGTACGCACCTGAGCAGCCGATTTGCCATACATACTCTTAAACATCGCGTCGCAACGCGAGCGCCCGGCATCAGCCTGATAAGCCGGCGGTAGCGCCTTGCTGTCGTAGGCTACGAAAAACTGATCCTCCGGATCGCCATAGTCAAGCATCTCGACAAAACTCTTTTTCTTGCCGTCGTCGAAAACGATTTCCGTTCCGTCTGACATCTGGAGCTTGCCGTTTTTGAATCCCTTGATGCAGTCAGGATAAGCGGTAAGTAATGCGGCAAGCTTTAAATCCGTCGGTTTCTCCTCGGCAGGTGCTACTGCAACGCTTTCTTCTTGTACGGAAGAAACACTCTGAGTCTGACTCTCTGTTCTCCGGGCGCTGTCGGATTTATTGTCGGCGCTATGCGCGCAACCCATCGCTGTCAGTGCAGCGACAAGAAGACATCCCGCCAAGGCCGCTTGCTTATTCATAAGCCTTCAGAGTCTCTATATTAGCCTTTTCGTATCTATTGAATTCCGATGCAGGCACCTCGTTACGCCAAGGTGAATACCACGAGCAGGAACCGAAAATCTGCTGTAGGTCCTTGCTCTTGAAATAACGGCCGTGACGCGCGAAGATTGCATTGCGTGCCACACGCAGCTCTTTGCTGCTATGCGTGTTGAGAAATTCCTGCGAAACGTAGCCACTGGAGAAATCCATATTGGCGATCTCATAGAGGCTGCCACCTACGGGAGCCTGTTTCTTCGGCATCGGTGCACGCGTAGATGTAGTAGGCGACTGCGCCGTCGTCGAAGCCTTGTTCACCTCAACCAACTCAATGTCGGGGCTCTCTTTATCGTCATCGTCTTCAGCCTTGACTACTACCGGCTTATTCATACTAATAACCACGATGAGAATCACTATAGTGATGATCAGCACACCTCCCACAGCAGCCAGAATAATCCAAAGCGTGTTATTGTTTTTCTTCTGCATCGGCGGCATTCCGTAGCCGGGCGCCATCATACCTTGAGGAGGCATCGCACCGGGCATCTGTGACAACTCTGCGCCACACTGCTGACAGAATCTCGATTCGGGTGCATTCTCTGCCCCACATCTGTTGCATCTCATAATTATTTAGTTTTTGCGTTAATATTCTCTTTCATTTCCTCAATCCATTTCTCTATCATCCGGCGCGCTATCGATCCGTTACCGGGCAACGGCGGAAGATGATCCTTGTCGAAAAATCCCCCCTCTGTCAGTTCACCGTCGGCAAAGGTTATCTCACCGCCGGCATAACGCGCCGTAAAGCCGATCATCAACTGCATAGGATAGGGCCACGGCTGACTCCCTTCATAACGTATGTCGGTGATGTCGAGGCTTGTCTCCTCTTTCACTTCACGGGCAACACACTGTTCCAATGTCTCCCCTGTTTCTACAAATCCGGCCACAAGTCCGAAAAAAGGGCGAGTAAATTGTCTCGCATGCACCAGCAGCGCCTTATCGTCGCGCTTCACCAAAACGATAATGGCCGGCGATACGCTCGGAAATATTTCCCGTCCACACTCCGGGCATTTAAGGCTTATCTCCGTAGAACGTTTCATCTCTGCGCCACATCCGCCGCAAAATCGGTTGTTTCGCGCCCAAAATACAAGCTCGGACCCTTTCCCTACCGCACAATGCGCTCCGGCGTCCAACCGGCTCCAAGAGTCGCGCACGCCTATCCATTCCATTCCCTCAATCTCCCTACATCCTGTCACCCCTACAGCTGTATAGTCCTTCCCCTCAATCTCAAAATCAAACTTTTCCCCCTCCGCAACGATACTTTCCGGCTGCGCTTCGGGCAGTGAATATCGTTCGTCCTCTCTGTGCAGAAGCACTTTCCCGTCATTCAGTAGAATCGCCGGCATATCAGTCCTCCTTCAATTCCGAAAGCATTTCATCAGCCGTCTTACCCGTAACCGGATGACGCCATCCTGGAGCTACCTCGGCCAACGGCTCAAGGAAGAAACGCCGTTCTGCCAAATGCGGATGAGGAACCTTAAGTCGTTCCGTATCAATCACAAGATCATCGATAGCCACTATATCGAGGTCGAGCACGCGATCGAGGTAGGATCCGTCGACTCCACGGTGAGGTGCGGGAGAGATTTTCTTTTCGATTTCCTGCAGCTCGTCGAGAACCTCCTCGGGCGTCTTGTCGGTATTGACTACGAAGCATACGTTGAGGAATTTGTGTGTCGATTCAAAGCCCCACGGTTCAGACACGAGGGCGTGCGACATTTCAAACGCACCGAATCTTTCTCCTATCTCACGCAGCGCACGGCTCAAATTCAACCGTCTGTCGCCACGATTGCTCCCTGCATTGATTATCACTGTTGACATATTGTCCTATTGTCTAATTTCAATTATACCTTATACCTCATACCTCCTCTTTACTCCCTTTTTGTTCCAGCACACTCGCATCGAAATCGCGATAAGGATGCTCAAGGTCGAGGTAATAAAAATGATGCTGATGGCGTTTCCCCTCCGGAGGTGGAGTCTGCCAGTCGCCGAAAAGCTGTGTGAGATATGCGGCGTTATCACGCATACCGGATGCCTCAAAATCCTCAAACAGTACGGGCGTAGGACATCCCAATACACTCTCCTTATCAACCATACTTCCCAATCCGTCATTATGGTTTACGGCAGCAATGCGCGACGTCTCGAAGGGATGTTTCATCATCAGTCGTTTTATCTTGCGCTGAAGACCCGGAAGTGTGTACATCTTTCTTGCGAGCAACGGAATCCACGACGACGGGCCATGCCCATGACGATAAGGATCACGGCACAAGAAATAAAGCATCTTTTTCAGATACTTATAATGCGCATCATAAATGCGCTGACGCAATTTACCCTCCGGCGCGCCGTCAATAGGGAAAATATCTATATAGATACCTCCGAGGTAATAGAGATGAGGCCGCTCGACAAGCGTCGTCCGGCTATCCTGTATCTTGCCGAAATGAAGAGGATACTTATCATCGGTCTCAAACGACACGAATTCGAGATGTTCAGGCAGAATCTTACGGCTTTCAGCTATAAGACGCTCATAGTCGGGACGCGGAAGAGCTATGTCGATGTCGTCGTCCCACGCGATAAATCCCCCTTCGCGCACAGCTCCAAGCAACGTGCCGTCTACCATATAATAATTCACGCCGGCCTGCTTGAAAGCGCTATGCACCTCCTTCAGCAATTCCAGCAATCGAAGCTGAAGCGGACGAATATCATATTTCTCTCCCGGGAATGGCATCGCTATATATTTTTATCTTTCAGATCATTTATTCTCGTGATGACCGTGTTCGTTCCAGAACTTCTCATTCTGCTCCTTCTCGTAGAATTTCGTCAGAACCATAAACTTATACATCGCGTTCTTATACGCATGGATGAAGCCCAATCGCCCGTATCGTATCCCACCCTTGAAGAAATACGTCTTGATAAAACGGAACGCAGGCGAGAAGACCAATTTTGCAAACGTCACATGCATCTCTTTCCGACGGACGAGTTCACTGCCGGAATACTGATTCATCCTGCGGAACATTGCCTCAGCCGACGATGATATATGCACCATAGCCAAATCCTCTCTTGACGACGGGATTTTAGCTACATCCCCTTCAAGCTGTATCGTAGCATGAACTGTCGGCGGCCAGTTGCTCCCCCCTTTCTTAAAAAGACGCAACTGATAATCCGGATACGACGAACGCATAAAGTGATGAAGCATATAATTCTTGCGCGGAATCTTCAATCCGACGTATTCGTCGCCATGCTTTTCCAAAAAATCGTAAGCATATTCGCGCAACGCATCAGGAATAAGTTCATCGGCGTCTACCACCAAGACCCACTCATTCTCAGCCGAGCTGATGGCGAAATTACGCGCCGGCTCAGCTATGTTATAATTCCCTTTCGGGAATATGACAACCTTACAGCCATAACGTGCGGCAATCTCCCGCGTATCATCGGTCGATTCCATATCGCAGACCACAATCTCGTCAAAACCTCGTACGCTCTCCAGCACCTCTGCAAGATGCTCCGACGCATTATATGTATTGATTACAACTGATATTCCCTTCACCGTGATACGTTTTTATGCAATATCGGGACCGACGCCCTTTATGACTCCGGCCCCGATAAACGTTTTGCTTATATTCCTTTTTAAGAAAGCGTCTTCTTGACTGCAACCTCCTCGTAAGCTTCGATAAGGTCGCCCTCGCGGATGTCGTTGTAATTCTCTATCGACAGACCGCAATCATATCCGGAAACAACCTCCTTGGCATCGTCCTTGAATCGTTTCAGAGAACCAAGCTCGCCGGTATAAATCACGATACCGTCGCGGATCAGGCGCACCTTGCTCGTACGCTTCACCTTGCCATCGCGGACCATAGCTCCGGCAATCGTTCCCACCTTCGAGATCTTGTAGGTCTGAAGCACTTCGGCCGTACCGATGATTTCCTCCTTGAT
>JAGAUF010000049.1 GCA_017620885.1 Muribaculaceae bacterium | reverse complement strand
GTAATCGTTTCAATGTGCTCTTTCGTGCCTTTCGGACGGCGGATTGGCGTTTTGCGCGAATCCGACTGCAAAGTTAATGCAAGTTTTTCAAACCACCAAATTTTTGTGCGATTTTTAACACTTGTTTTTCTTTCAGCGCCTCCAAGCCTCCTGCGAGGCTCCCGGCGCCGCCCTTCCTCCGAAAAGCGAGTGCAAAGTTACGCCCTTTTTCTGAAACCACCAAATGTTTTTGAAGGAATTTTTGAGGAAAAATTTCTCATCGCTGAGTATCAGAATAGTACGGATGACGAGATACATATGGACATAAGGTCAGATGGAACAAAAGGAGTTAGGAGTGGGGAGTTAGAAGTGGGGAGTTAGAAGTGAGAGTGTCATAGAAACAAAATTACAGAGATGACAAAAATAACAGATTGAAGTTTTAATCTGGCATGAGCCCACCACTCCGTGGTTCTCTGCTATGGGGGATTCTCCGCCGCGCCCCGCCCCGTGTTCCGCTTCGCTTCACGCGGGGTTAACCATAGATACGCGCGTCCCGCGCTCTCCTCTTTAAAGTTTATAGTTGATAGGGGATAGGTAAGAGGGAGGGGCGGGCGCTGTTTTTTTACTCTTTTACCAACGAGGAAAGGCGGAAATCACTTCTATGCCTTTGAAGCTAACCTGATTGCCTTTGCTATCTTTATATGTATTCAGCTCTCGGCCTGTCGGAACAACAATCTTCTTGAGCGTAGACGGCAATCCCAATACCCTCAAATCCATCAGCCCGTTTATATATAATGTTTCCAATGAAGTCCGTTCGGCAAGCAGTTCTGTGAGATAGTCACAACTATAAACATCAAGGTCCAGCGTGCCACCAAGATTTTTGTTGGACTGGATGCTCAGGACTTCAAGTTTCGGGAATTTCATGTCGGGCAATTCCTTCAGGTCATTATCCCACACGACCAGTTTCTTCAAGTTGTAGACATACCGCCCATCGACAGTTCTGAACTCCAGCATCTTCAATCGGCTTGCCACGCAGCGCGCCTCAACACAATCGGGGAGCAACAGCGTGGATATGTCTGAATAATCTATATTTACGGTCTTGAGATTGCGGCATTTGCTTAAATCAAGAATCGAAATATGATTGTGCCCGAGCTCTTCCATCCAAAATTCAGTGAGATTCGACAAATCAAAACTCAAATTCTCTGCTATTTCCATATCGGAGCCAATTCCTCTGACATGAAGACGCTGCAAATTCGGGAAATACGTCAGGGCACGAGCCAGCTCTCCGTCAATCACATGCGGATAGATGCCATTATAGCCGATTTCTGTAATTTCTCGAGCTTCATCCTCACTGACGGAGCCATCGCCGTTTTTGTCGGCGACAGAAAGCAGAAAGTCACGGGTCTTAGCATCGCTGACAGAAAGGCTCTCGCCTTTGAACATATAATCAGACACGGATTTCCTCTCCGTAGCGACGCCCTGCTCATAGGAAATTTTTGCGCCTATTATAGCATTATCTTCGGACGCACTCTCTCTGTAATCCAAGCAGTATATGCTTACATATTTATAACGCGGCCAATTTGTGCCTGCATAACCGATTTTATATCTGGCTATATATCCACCCTCAGGACGAACACGGACCTTTGACGTCCAGCCATCTTCCGGTATAGTCTGTATATACTCCAAGCCATTCCGGCTCCCGAGAGAAACGAATTCCCACCCACCCTTTTCCGAGGAAAAGTTATTTTCGGGTGTCATTATAATCTTATCGGCTATTTCAGAATACGGCTGAAAGGAGTTATCCTGATTGACGTTGTTGGACAGATTGATGTCAACAGGTTGAGCCATGCACAATAGGCCAAATGTCACAAATGACAGGACGAGGAGAATGTTTTTCATGGTTGAATACGATTTTTACAATCGCAAAGTTAATAAATATTCCGAAATTACAACATAAATGTCACGCAAATTAACAATGAACCAACATGTTGTATCAGCACTTCAATCAACGGAAATTCCTCCGAACGATAATTACTGTAAAAACAACCGGATATGGCGGTAAATTTGAGCACGCAATAATCAGGGTCGGTGACACCTTCGGGGTAATATTCCGTATCGCCGTCACGCCAAATCATTTCCTTACTTTCGGCATCGGTCAAGACTTCCATTGTGCCGCGAAGCATTGCTCCTCTGAAAAAACGATTGTTAATGCGATAAGAACAGATACGATTTATCCGCTATCTGCTATAATACTGCCGGTACCACTCCACGGTTTTTTCGATGCCTTTGTGAAGGGGAGTGGACGGGGCGAAGCCGACGGCGGCGGCAAGGGCAGAGGAGTCGGCACATGTCTGATACACGTCGCCGGGCTGCATGGGCATAAATTCTTTTTTCGCATCACGGCCCACGACTGCCTCAATGCACGAGATGTAATCCATCAGACGCGTAGGGTGCTGGTTACCTATATTATATATGCGGTAGGGTGCAGTGGAGGATGCAGGGTCAGGATTCATGGCATCCCACGAGGCGTCGGGCACAGGTATGCGCGCGGCTATGCGCACCACTCCCTCCACGATGTCGTCGATATAAGTGAAATCACGCAGCATGTCGCCACCGTTGAATACTTTTATGGGCTTATCGCGCATGATGGCGTCAATAAACAGAAACGGCGACATGTCAGGGCGTCCCC
>JAGAUF010000048.1 GCA_017620885.1 Muribaculaceae bacterium | reverse complement strand
CTATCACGCTGACGTCGAGATCGCCATAAACGGTCATAGCCAATGTGCGTGGAATCGGCGTCGCCGTCATAACCAAGACATGCGGGGGCGTCGTATTCTTTCCCCAGATTCGGGCACGCTGCGCCACGCCGAAACGGTGTTGCTCGTCGATTACTGCCATTCCGAGGCTGCGGAATTGCACCGTGTCTTCAATCAGCGCATGCGTGCCGATAAGGATCTGGACGGATCCGTCGAGAAGTCCCTCATGAATCTCACGCCGTTCCGAGGCACGCGTGCTTCCCGTCAGCAGGCGAACATTGACTCCTATCTTCCTTCCCCATTCCGAAATCGTCTCATAATGCTGCGTAGCGAGAATCTCTGTCGGTGCCATCAGCGATGCCTGATGCCCGTTATCGAGCGCCATAAGCATTGTCATAAAAGCCACCATCGTCTTTCCGGATCCGACATCACCCTGCAGCAGGCGATTCATCTGATGACCCGTTTTGACATCGGCCCGTATCTCTTTCAAAACCCTTTTCTGCGCTCCCGTCAGCTCAAACGGGAGAACATTATGGAAGAAGGAATTGAAATAGTCGCCTATTCGGGAGAAGACGTGACCCTTTATTCTGACACCACGTTCGCGCGAATAGCGAAGAATATGCAGCTGCACATAGAGCAACTCTTCAAATTTCATTCTCTCGCGGGCACGCTGCAAGGCTTGCACGTTGCGGGGACAATGCATATTATACATCGCTTCGCCCAAAGGCATAAGATGATAGAACTGTACAATCTCCGCCGGCAGCGTCTCCTCAATTTTGGAAAAGAGTCCGCTTTCAGCGATTTTCAAAAAAATCGTCTGAAAGGTGCGTGGGGTAAATCCCTTTTTGCGCATCTTCTCCGTGACGTTGTAGACACCGCGCAGACCTTCGCGCGGCCTTGCACTATCATATTTCTCCACCTCAGGGTGCGACATCTGATAATAGCCGTTATATAATGTGGGCTTGCCGAAAAGCACATATTCACAACCCGTATGGAGTGTTTCGCGCATTTGTTTGACTCGCGAGAACCATACCACTTCCATCAGATTCCTCCCCTCACGGAAAGTCCCTTTCAGGCGCGTTTTCGCCCCCTCACCTTCGACTTTAAATGCCACAAATTCCCCTTTTATCTGCACCTGCGGCATCTCACCGCGAAATTCACTCACCGAATAAAATCGGCTGCGATCTACGTATCTGAACGGGAAATGGCACAGCAAATCGCGTGCGGAAAATATCTCTAATTCAGACGCGAGAAGTTTGGCGCGAGCATCCCCTACACCCTTAACAAATTTCACGTCTTTTTTAGCTAAATTCCGCATCTCTATCAGTTTTTATATATCCGCTTTTGCTTTCAGGACAGCTTCGGCCATCACGAAATCCAGCGGTTCAGTCACCTTGAAATTCTCCGGCGAACCATCATAGAGGGCAATCTTATAGCCGGCAGCCTCGCATACCGAAGCATCGTCGGTAAATTCAGGTCGCATCTCAGCCGCATATCCCTCTTCGAGGATGTCAAAGCGGAAAATCTGCGGCGTCTGCACTACACGGAAATTGGCGCGGTCAGCACTCTGCCAATGCCCTTGCACACATTCCCGAAGTGAATTGACCTCCGGCACTACCGGCACCGCCGTGCCGTTTCTACTCGCTGTTTCAAGACCACGACGTATCAGCTCGACATCCACCATAGGACGCGCAGCGTCATGTACCGACACAAAAACATTACCGGGAGCATCATACGTCTCTCGTATGTATTTTAGCCCGTTTTTTACCGACCCAAGTCTATCTACTCCCCCTGAACAAACCTCTACTCCCTCTGTTTCAGGGAATTCCATTTGGATTCTCTTCCAGTCGTCAAGGCATGAATCGTTGAGAACGAGGATGATTTTTGAAGATACGTTCTCCTTGCGGAAGGCACGGATGCTATACACGAGCATCGGCACACCGTTAAGCGGCCGCATCTGCTTCGGCACACCACCTCCGGCACGTAAACCCGAGCCACCGGCCATCAGCAATACGTAATGACGCACGGAGGCGCCGTCAGCTGGCGGCACCTCCTTAACTATATCATTTTCCGTGAACATAGAATTACATGTTCATACCTCCGTCAACCTGAATTACCTGACCGGATACGTAGCTGGACATATCGGAAGCGAGGAACGTAGCGACGTTGGCAATATCCTCTACCTGACCGCCACGGCGTAATGGAATTTTCATCTTCCACTCTTCACGCACGCTGTCGGGAAGAGCAGCCGTCATAGCCGTCTCGATGAATCCCGGAGCGATAGCGTTGGCACGTATGCCGCGTGAGCCGACTTCCTGTGCGATACTCTTTGCAAGTGCAATCAGACCGGCCTTGGAAGCTGCGTAGTTGGCTTGACCTGCATTGCCGTGAACACCTACTACAGATGCCATATTGATGATCGAACCACTCTTCTGACGCATCATGATGGGGAGAACAGCGTGGATAAAATTGAACGCCGATTTAAGGTTTACAGCAATCACTGCGTCCCACTGCTGCTCCGTCATACGAAGCATAAGACCATCCTTCGTGATGCCGGCGTTGTTCACAAGAATATCTATACGGCCGAAATCGTTCTTAATATCGGCCACAACCTTCTCAGTATCTTCAAAATTGGCGGCATTGGAGGCATAACCTTTGCATTTGACGCCGAGAGCCTCGATTTCCTTCTGTGTGGATAGGCCGTTTTCATCTATCACAAGATCGGTGAAGGCGATGTTGGCGCCTTCAGAAGCGAACTTAAGAGCGATACCTTTTCCGATACCGCGTGCGGCGCCGGTGATAAGCGCTGTCTTTCCTTCAAGAAGTTTCATATCTTCCTATTTATATTTAGTTTTTCTATTATTCTATCTTTTAACATTCCACGATAAAACAACCGCAAGAATAGCCGCCTCCGAATACCATCAGAGCCACCTTGTCTCCTTTCTCAAATTTATCGCGGTTTTGCGCAAATACTATCGCGGCAGACGCTGAACCGGTATTGCCACATTCCTCTATATTATTGAGGAAATCGTCCATCGGTTTGTCAAGCTGATGAGCCACCTGCGCCACAATTCTCTTATTGGCCTGATGGCATATAAGTTTCTTCAAATCGCCAATTGTCAGACCGGCATTTTCAAGGGAATGATTTAGTGCATAGATCATATAGCGACAGGCGTAAAGGAATACGTCGCGGCCGTCAGGCATCTCGATGCCGTTCTCTTTCGGACGAAGAATAACACCACCGGGGCCGCGTCCCGTGTCACCAAGACCTTCGGTAAAGACGTCAAGAATCTTGATGTCGGTATCGGCTACTTTATCCTTCGAAAGGAAGAAGGCCACGGCACCGTCGCCCCAAAGATGTCCGCTCTTGGGATCCTCTTCGTTGCTATAATATGTATTATGCTCGCTGCATACAAGCAGAGCCTTGGTTCCCTTGCCGCTTGCGAAATAGCCCTCTATTACCTCAAGACCATTGATAAACGACGAACAGGCTGATGAAACATACATCGCCTTCGCCCCTTTTATTTTATAACGGCGTTGAGCCTCATGAGCCAATGTAGCAACGGAGTCATAACAACAATAATGAGCCGCGACAATCACGTCGACATCCGTAACGTCGTAGGGAAGCCCGACAATAGCATTATCTATTGCCTCGAATCCCATTGTATTCACGTTTTCACCTTCGGTGCATTTCGTACGTGTTTTGATACCCGTGCGCTGTATTATCCAGTCGGCCGAAAGACCATTGACATTCTTGAAATAGTCATTGTCTACACGACCTGACGGAAGATAAAATCCAACAGAGTTTATATACATGGCTATCTGTAATTTCAATTTGCAATTTTTACTTATTACCTTTTCCGAATCCCGTAGATGATCAACTCGCTGATATAGTCCTTCAATAATGTCTTGTCCACGCCCTTGTCAGCAAGGCTGTCACTGATATAAGGCACGTCAAGGCCACTCAAAGCGCTGACAATCACCGTAGAAAGACGGCGTATATCGTCCACATCAAAGATGCCTTTCTGCTGTCCCTCACTCAGGATTGCGCCAAGCAACTCCGTTTCGCGCTGCGACAGTAATTTACGAGCGCGTTCCACTTTTCTTACATCGCGGAAGAAACCTGCACGCAACGTGCCATTGCGCTTTACGATTTCACGCATTGTCTCGAAACGGCACTCAACGTACTCGTAGAGCTTATCCTGTGGAGAAATACTTTTATGAACTATCTCTTCCAGTCGGTCAAGCAAATCATCTGTTTCACTTTCAATAACGGCATTAAATATCTCACGTTTGCTTTTGAAATAGGTATAGATGGTGCGACGTCCCTTGTCGGATGCGGACGCGATATCATTCATCGTGGTGTTTTCCACACCCTTACGCGCAAACAATTGTCGCGCCACTTCGATGAATTTATCTCTCGTTTTCCTTACCATTTCTAAGTCGTGGGTATATTAAAATGCACACTTTTCGGAATTATGAGCAAAATTAATAAAAATTTTTCTATCCCCAAACTTTTTCTCCCTTTTTTCATTACCTTTTTTCTTCTCTTTTCCCCTTCTTCCGTAATCATATCTCAAAGGAATGGATGTCTTTATTTACCAGTGGCCGCGCCCCCTCCCGGTTGCCATTCTTTCAAATATCCCGGCACAGAATAGGCAGGATCAGCAAACCGTCCTTCACGATAGCACTTTTCACTCAATGCCATCATATCACGGGCCACGGGCATCACATTTACCCACTCTGCATTTGGCGCATCTATCACCTTCTGTGCCTTTTCCACTCCGTCACCTATGAAGATAATCTTCTTGCCACTTGCAATCAGATCCTTATAGCTATCAGCATCGAGAATCATAGGGCCAGTCTTGGTCAGCTCATACAGTCCCATATCGTAGGCGCCCGTAAAAACCTCCATACGGCGTGCATCTATCATCGGAATGACAATCTCATCGCCTTGATTGTCCCAACTGCGGAACATCGCCTTAACAACAAGTACCTCAAGCGTACTGACTGTTATAAGCGGAATGTCAAGACCAAAACATAGGCCTTTTGCCATACTCAACCCTATACGAAGACCCGTATAGCTGCCCGGGCCGTTGCTGACTGCCACGGCGTCAAGTTTCTTCCCGTGAGCTTTCAATTGATCCATACACTTCTGAACAAACGGGGCCAACTTAACAGCATGGTTCTGACCCTCATGGTCCTCAAGCTGATAAAGTATCTGTCCCTCCTCGCTCAGAGCAACACTGCAAATCTTCGCAGAGGTCTCTATATTCAAAATTATTGCCATTATCTCTCTATTTCTAATCGTTTTCTATTCTATTTTCTCTTTTGGCTATTATCTGCTCGGCGCAACGCTGTCCGTCGATAGCCGCCGATACGATACCGCCGGCATATCCGGCTCCTTCACCGGCCGGATAAAGCCCCTGAATTTCAATATGCTCGAATCTCTCCTTATCACGAGGTATTCTCACCGGGCTCGACGTGCGCGATTCCAACCCGATGACACATGCATCATTGGTCAGAAAACCTTTAGACTTACGTCCGAACTCCAGAAATCCTTTCCTGAGGCGATCTGCAATAAACGGGGGCAACAACTTGTGCATCGGTCGGCTTATAAGACCGGCCGGATAAGAGCTTGCCGGAAGTGACTCCGACACTCGCCGCTCCACAAAATCCAGCATCCTTTGAGCGGGTGCGCGATACGTTTGTTCGGCAGCCTCAAAAAATTCCTTCTCCAGTGCCTCCTGAAGAGCCATTATCTCTAATTCGCCATATTCGGCATATTGCGGAAAATCACCGGGATTAATCTGCACCACCATCCCGGAATTAGCCCATTTGCCGGCACGCGCCGATGCCGACATACCATTGACTACGCTCTCACCGGGAGCCGATCCAGCCGGAACAATCACGCCGCCGGGACACATACAGAAGGAGTAGACGCCACGGCCGTCGGCCTGCGTCACAAAACTGTATTCCGCAGCCGGAAGATACTTGCCTCTCCCCTCTTTGCTATGATATTGGATTCTGTCGATCAATTCCTGCGGATGCTCCAAGCGGACACCTATCGCTATTCCCTTAGCCTGAAGAGCGACTCCCTGTCGCTGAAGCATACGATAAATATCGCGTGCGGAATGGCCGGTAGCGAGAATCACTTCACCAAGATACTCTTCGCCCGTTTCGGTGCGTACGCCTACAGCATGGCCCTCGTGTAACAAGAGTTCCGTTACACGACTGTCAAACAAGACCTCCCCGCCATGCCGACGAATCGCCTCGCGGATATTCTTGATGACGCGCGGCAGTTTATCACTCCCTATGTGTGCGTGAGCGTCGCGCAAAATCTCCCGTTTGGCGCCAAACTGCACAAGTAGCTGCAAAACATCATCCACATTTCCGCGCTTCTTGCTCCGTGTAAAGAGTTTGCCATCTGAAAATGCTCCGGCGCCCCCTTCGCCAAAACAATAGTTAGAGTCGGGATTGAGTATTCCCTCGCGAGATATTTTGGCCAAATCGACGGCTCTGCGGTCTACATCCTTACCACGTTCCAACACGATAGGACGGATACCATACTCCAGCAACTTGAGCGCTGCGAAAAGCCCGGCAGGGCCTGCACCTACTACCACCACAGTCGGTGCATCTTCACCAACTGTTTTCAGCTCCACCTCCCGAATATTTCTATCCACGCTCTTATCATCCCCAAAGGCCACTCGCAACATCAGATTAAGCATTACGCGACGCTGACGCGCGTCTATGCTCTTGCGCACTACGGCCACGTCATGGACGTCCTTCCGATCGAGCCCAAGCTCTTCCGAGGCCCTCCTTGCAAGCAATTCATAGTCAGCCCCATCCTTTGGCGACAACCGTAATCTCACATCCTCTATCATGTCCTTGCCAATTCTTTTAATATCTAAATTCCTGTTTCCAATCCATCACCACTATGATTTAAGTTTCTTTCTTATACACAGTCTCGGCCCCAACGCATTCTGCAAAATTAATAAATCATCGCCACACGTGCAAATCCAAGAAGTAGGCTCAACTTCCATCTATATAATAACGCCCGTCTTATTGAAAAGAGGGTAAACGCCCGACATATTGAAAAAGAGGGTGCATCGCAATGATGCATCCTCTTAATCTTTCTCAGCTGCCCGTAAGGGCTATGCCATTATATTACTTAGCAAGCTGGATAGTAACAGCGCGATCGAGGGGAGCGCCGTTTTCGCCGAAAGCTTCTTCAAGGTTACCCTTGTTGATGCCTGCCTCGATCTGGTCGGCGTTCACACCGCAGCTTACGAGGAAGTTCTTGACGCCGTTTACACGGGCTTCGCGGAGACGGTCGTTGATTTCATCGTTGCCGGTGAAATTGTCAGCCCAACCGGTAAGAACGTACTTCTTGTCAGTGTCAGCGTTCATAACCTGAGCAACTGAGCGAAGGATGTTCTTCTCACGAGCTGAGAGACCGGACTGGTTGATGGGATAGTAAACAGTAGCGAGACGGTCGCAGTCGTTGTATACGCGAGTACCGCGGTCACGGCCAGCATATTCGCCTTCATAGTTCTCGCACTGTTTGAGCTTCTTGCTCAGACGGGCGATTTCGTTGTTGGCTGCGCCAAGATCAGCGACGAGCTTATCACCCTCTGCATCGGTGTATTTCCAAGTCGGGCAAACTGCAGTAACGGGGCAGTTCCAGTCAGTCTTGCCGAAGTGGTAAGTAAGACCGGCGTTGAGGCTCGGAAGAAGAGATGCTTTGTTGAAGTCGATGACTTCAGCCTGAAGGTCAACGAAGATGTCAAGGTGCTTTGCAACACGGAAATTGTTCTGCAGACCGATGTAAGAACATTACGTCGTCATGAGATGCACGCCACTCGAGGTTCTCGCCTTTGTAAGCGCGACGGAGATTCCAGCGAGCGCCGGCACCGCCGTGTGCAACTGCGTTGTAGACACGACCGGGTCTGTATCCGCACCACCAGTTGGTAAGGTTTACGAGGACATCGAACTCTGCGCCGATACCCATAAATTTCTCGGGATAGAAACCGTTCTCAAAAGGACCGTCGTTCTTCTTGCGGAAAGTTCCGTTGGCAGTGGTAGCGCCCTTAGGCATTGCCCAAGTACCGCCGAAGCGGAAACCGAAGTTGGGAGAAACCCATTTACCTACGTAGAGGCCTGCGTTTGCACCGATACGGTTGCCGAATTTGTCTGTCTTCACATCGTGTTTGCCGACAAGAACGTTAGCACCGCCTTCTGCGGTGATAAACCAATTGTCTGCATTACGATTCATGAGGTAGCCCTGCGAGCAGTCCTCAACGTACGTAACTTCCTGTGCAACAGCATTGGAAGCACCACACAAAGCTATGGAAGCAAGTGCGAGTAATACAATTTTCTTCATAGAACAACAATATTAATTAATTAACTATTTTCCAATTCACTAAATTCCAAGTGCAAAGATAATACTTTTTTTTTAAAGAAACACTATTTATTCAAAAAAAGTTTAATCTCCCTTAGAATATTTTCTTCCGTGAAGCCAAATTTCTCGTCGAGAACTTTGTACGGAGCCGACGCGCCAAAATGTTCAAGACCATAAATCTGATGCTCACCGCGCATAGCCGGAAGCAGTGTGACGGGCAATCCGGCAGTCAGGCCGAATGTTTTGACGTCACGAGGCATGACCTTCTCGCGATACTCCTCAGACTGATGGTTGAACAGGCCGATAGACGGCATGGAAACAACCTGCGCACGAATACCCTCCTCGGCGAGTCGGGACGCAACATGGCACAGGAGAGATACCTCACTGCCGTTGGCCACAAGTACAATTTGCGGATTCTCAGCCGGAATAACAATATAACCGCCCATTTCGGCCAGTTTTGCGTCTTCACGACGATTCTTCGACGGAAGATCTTCAAGATCCTGTCTCGACAGAATCAGCACACTGGGCGATTTGGTATTGTTCATCGCCAGACGATAACATTCCACTGTTTCGGCAGAGTCGGCGGGACGAAGCACGAGAACTGACGGATTACCGCTGAAATTGTTCAATTGCTCCATCAGACGGATCTGAGCTTCTTGCTCAACGGGCTGATGAGTCGGGCCGTCTTCACCTACACGGAAAGCGTCGTGCGAGAATATATATTTCACGGGAAGCTCCATGAGTGCCGACATACGAATGACGGGCTTCATATAATCGCTGAAGACGAAGAACGTTGCACAGGCTCCAATCAGACCGCCATGCAATGCGATACCGTTCATAATCGCCGCCATAGTCATTTCAGCTACACCTGACTGCAAGAAGGCGCCGGAGAAATCGCCTCTCGTCAGCGCGTGCGTTTTCTTCAGGAAGCCGTCGGTCTTGTCGCTATTGGCAAGGTCGGCGCTCGACACTATCATATTGTCGAGATGTTCGGCCAAGAAACCGAGTACTGCGGCCGAGGCGCTGCGCGTGGCCATATTGGGCTTGAGAGGTATTGAATCCCAATCAAGTTTAGGAAGTTTGCCCGACATGAAATCGTCAAGTTCCTTTGCCAACGCAGGATTTTCATCGGTCCACTTGGCGTGGGCAGCCTTACGCTGCGCGACGATTTCCTTCAACTGCATACGGCGGTCGTTGTACAGACGCTCCACCTCGGGGAATATCTTCCACGGGTCTTCCGGATCCGCACCGAGATTGCGCAATGTGGCGTCAATATCTGCACCGGCCTTGCTGAGAGGCTGACCGTGGGTTGAAACGGCTCCTTCGAGCGACGTTCCATCTTTGGCGACAGCACCGTGGGCCATGATTGTGTGCCCGATTATCAACGTAGGACGCTCCTTCTCAGCGACAGCTTTTTCAAGCGCGGAGGCAATAGCCACAGGATCGCTGCCGTCTATCTCGATTACGTTCCAATTCCACGCGCGATATTTTGCCGCTGTATCTTCCGACGTTACTGCGTCGCACTTGGTAGAGAGCTGCACGTCGTTGGAATCATAGAACATTATCAGATTGCTCAATCCGAGATAACCTGCCAGACGTCCGGCGCCTTGCGAGATTTCTTCCTGAATACCACCATCGGAGATGAAGGCGTATGTCTTGTGGGCGATAGTCTCGCCGAATCGAGCCACGAGGAAACGCTCGGCTATTGCGCATCCTACGGCCATTACGTGGCCTTGTCCGAGAGGACCGGAAGCATTTTCCACTCCTCGCGCCGGATCAAGCTCGGGATGGCCGGGAGTCACACTACCCCACTGCCGGAATTGCTGCAGTTCTGCGATTGAATAACGACCGGTAAAGGCGAGAACGCCATACAGCATCGTCGACATGTGACCCGGATCAAGGAAGAAACGGTCTCTTCCTATCCAGAGAGGCTCGTCGGGGTCGTACACCATAAAACGGGAGAACAACATGTTGGCAAAATCAGCCGCCCCCATAGCCCCACCCGGGTGTCCTGACTTGGCTTTTTCTACCATTTCAGCGATAAGAACGCGAAGATTGTCGGCTGCGCGAGTCATCAGTTTTGAATCCATATATCTTAAAATTATTGTTTGAGGAGAGACGGTATTAGATATAGATAATGATTTTGTTTTATATTTAGTTCAATATATCAGACAAGTTTTTATCTGTCAGTAGGAATGTCTTTATTGACATTCTTGCTGCCGGCCACCGCGAAAAAGAGAAGATATAAGAATCCCGCAACAATCAGCCAGTAGGAAGCGATATAGCCTGCGCTATTGGCGAGTAGTTGCTGAATCTGCGGCAAAACGCCACCGCCTACCACCATCATCATAAAGATGCCGGAAGCCTGAGCCGTATAGACACCGAGTCCCTCCACGGCAAGATTGAAAATAGCGCCCCACATAAGCGACGTGCAGAGACCGCAAAGTATAAGGAGCAGTGCAGATACCGGGACGGTCGGCTTCGACATAGCGGCCGAGACGATCTGATGAGGCTGTTTCTCACTGTTGGCCACGATACGGCGCTCTACTGTGGTGCCGTCGACGAGGCTAACCTTTTCCGTGGTGCAATATTTGTCGAGAATCGAGGCCTCCGGCTTGAGCAAGAACGCTTCTATCTCATTTGAAGTCATATTTGCTTTCTCAAGAGTCTGGCGGACGCTTCCCGTAGAATCATAAATGAACAACGGAACGGAAATGCGCGAAGAGGAAGGAGTGAAGATAGCAGCGCCAACAAGGAGGATTCCGACTGAGGCAACTGTGGTAAGCTGCGCACGCGTCGAAATTTTTGCCGAGATTGCGCCGCTCAATGAACGGCCTACCAACATAAGAATCCAATAGACGGCAACTATCGCACCGGCGATAGTCGATGCGTCGCCGACGATGCCGGCACCGGTGGATTTCTGGTCGGAGAGATAGAAATTCAGTGTTCCGGGGATGCCGACTTCAACACCTACGTAGATAAAGATACCTATCACGCCAAATACAAAATGGCGGAATTTCCACGGACTGGACTGCAATTTTTTCTTCTCCCCTTCGGGGCGACCCTCCTCCGGAATATTCACCATAGCGATGATGATGAATGAAACTACGAAAACACCTATTGCAATGAAGAGAAGCGGAGCCACGGCCTTAATGGATGTGTCGCGCGTAAGCTGACCGATCAAAGCACCTACGAGGAAGGGGGTGATGGCACCGGCGAGTGAATTGAAAGCCGAACCTGTCTGAAGGAGCTGGTTGCCTTTGTTGCCACCTCCACCGAGAGTATTCAGCATAGGATTGACAACGGTGTTCAGCATACATACGCTGAATCCGCAGATGAAGGCACCGAGAAGATAGATGATGAAATTGAGGGTTACATTGAAATGACGGAGCACTTCTGCTTCAGTGCCGTTGATGTCTTCAAGGATTCCTACACTGCTCTGATGAATAGTTATATCCGTACCCACAGTGCTGGAGAGCCACTGCACAAAGAGGCCGACGATACCGATAGCCATAGCCCATAGAGCCGTTTTCTTGTACCCTATTTTCACGAGCAAGTTGCCGGCCGGGATGCCCATACACAGGTATGCGAGGAAGTTCATCATATTGCCAAGCATACCGAGGAAGCTGTTACCCTGATAGGTATTGCCCCAAATTGTACCGATAGGGGCGGCGAGATTGGTTACAAATGCCACCATTGCGAAGAGAAGGAACATCGCAATGATAGGAAGAACACGGTTAGTGTTCCGGGGTTGTGTAATTGGTTTTGTCATAATTATTACGTCTTATTTGGTTCTCGTAATGTTGTCTGTCGTTTTCATTATAATAATATTACACAATCAGTGGCATTTCATACCTCTCGCTCTCACGCGCGTGTACAATTATATATTATTATATTTTTAACAAAAACGATATTTCTATTTACTGTAGTCTCGCGCTCCGAAAATGGCCGTACCAACGCGCACCAACGTACTCCCTTCTTCTACAGCGAGCGGCCAATCGCCCGACATACCCATCGACACGGTCTCGAAGCCACGCAAATCAGGGGCAATTTTCAGTATTTCCACGAAGGTATTGCGGATTTCACGAAAATCGGCACGCACTCGCTCTTTGTTGTCGGTATTTGAAGCCATTCCCATGATTCCACAAATGTGCGTAGCTTTGAGAGTCTCAAATTCACGATTGCGGAAGAAATCGAGCAATTCCTCCGGATAGAAACCGAATTTCGTTTCCTCTTTAGCCACATGCACCTGCATAAGTACGCGCGTCGTTACACCGGCTTTTTGAGATTCCATATCAATCAGCCGCAATAGTCTGTCGCTGTCCACGCTTTCAATCATTGCGGTTTTACCCATCAGCATCTTAACTTTATTGGTCTGCAGATGACCGATAAAGTGCCAACGGATATCGGAAGGCAACACATCAATTTTCTGCAGGAATTCCTGCACCCGGCTTTCACCGAATATGCGCTGACCGGCGTCGTATGCCTCTTTGATGGCCTCGGCGGGATGGAATTTTGAAACAGCGACAAGCTCCACCCCCTCAGGCAGAGAGGCATGGAGCTCGGTTATTTTTTCCTGTATCTGAGTCATTGCTCTTTATTTTCTTGCGTCGGTGCTGTTTTCTTGTCAGAATAGGGGAAGACATCCATTAGTGGAGTCTCCGCAATCGAAGCCACCTCGTAGTCGCTTACAGTTCCCTTCATACCTTCATTGAATTTGTTCAGAGCGTCGGCGACGTCGTTAGCCTGTACGAGAATGAACGATGAAGATTTCTTTTCTTTACCGGTTTTTTCATCGTATGATACAAACGTTACCTTAACCATATAATAACGGTCGCCGTTGTCGGAAAAGAATATATCGGAAATTTTAGTTTTCTTGACTGCCGAAACAGAAAATTCTCCGGAAATATAAGGGGTTATTTCTTCTATGATACGACTTTCAGCCTCCGTGAAGGTCAGGGCATCAAGGAGATAGGGTTCGTTTACTTTCTTTGGAACGCCGTTCTCCTGCATCTTATCATAGCGGACTTTACATTCAAACCAGATTGCCATAGCTTGTTTTGCTTTATTTTCTTACTATTACGGAACCTGATGCCTGATGCGTGGCAAGCACGAGCACTTCAGCGATTTGCACGTGAGCGGGAGCTTGAACGGCGTATACCACGACGTCGGCTATATCTTCTCCGGTGAGCGGCTTGATACCCTTATATACATTCTCAGCTCGTCCCTCGTCGCCGTGGAAACGGACCTTGCTGAACTCTGTCTCAACAAGACCGGGCTTAACATTTGTCACACGAACTGCCGTATTTGCGACATCGATGCGTAAGCCGTCGGTAATGGATTTTACAGCCGCTTTAGTAGCGCAATACACATTTCCTCCGGCATAAGCGGCGTCGCCGGCAACGGAGCCTATATTTACCACGTGACCGCGATTGCGTTCTACCATACCGGGGACAATCAGACGCGTCATCGTCAGCAATCCCTTAATATTGGTATCGATCATCGTGTCCCAGTCATTATAATCTCCCTCATACTCCGGTTCGAGACCTAAGGCGAGACCGGCATTATTGACAAGCACGTCAATCTTTTTCCACTCATTGGGAATATTTTCCACGGCAGCCGTGGAAGCGTTGCGGTCGCACACATCGAAAATCAGCGGGAGCACTTCGACGCCTTTCCCACGCAATTCATTTTCTATTTCGCGGAGTTTCGATTCACGACGCCCCGTTATAATCATATCAAAGCCGGCCTGAGCCAGTTTAAGGGCACATGCGCGACCAATACCGCTTGTCGCCCCGGTTACCATTGCTATTTTACCTGTCATTTTCGTAAGTTGAAAATTTTTCTGCAAAGGTAGTAAAAAAGAATGAATTGGCCTTCCTTTCGGCCGATTTTCTTCATTCTCTACCAATAGACACTTAAAGCCTTAATTTTCAGTAAAGCTTGTCATCCCAACCGAAAGGGTGGACACTGAGTGGCAATTTCGCAAGCGGATGCCAGTCACCCTTCAATCCTATGGGCGTGGCATGGCGTATGTCGCTTACTATCTGTATGCAGTTGCGGGCCTCGCTGATGCGGAATCCCTCCCCATCCAGAATCTTCCGATAACTCAAAGTGTGAAGTTCAGTAAATCCTTCGCTAAAATCAAACTCATTGCCGTCTATACTAATGAAGCGACAAGTCTTCATTCCTCCCCGAACAGCGTTTTCAGGCAGACAGTCGGAACTGATGCTAAGAAAGTAACGTACACGCGCTTTCTCGAATTCCATATAACCTGCGACCCGGTCGAAGTTCTTCACATGGACCGCATTCTTTTTTATCGGTCCGAATATCCATTGCAGCATATCGTAGAAATGCACTCCGATATTTGTCGCCAATCCACCGCTTTTCCGTTCATCGCCTTTCCACGAGGAATAATACCATCTCCCACGCGAGGTAATGTAAGTCAGATCCACATCATAAATTTTATCTGACGGTCCTTCATCCACCTTTTTCTTCAGATTAATAATCGAGTCATGGAGACGCAATTGCAAAATCGTATATGCCTTGCAACCGGTTTCCTTCTCTATATCCATCAGCTCGTCAATACTCTCCGGATCAAGTACGAGGGGCTTCTCGCAGATGACATCCGTGCCAAGACGCAATCCGTAACGGATATAAGCATCGTGTGTATGGTTTGGCGTACATATTGACATATAATGCAGGACACCTTCACCACTCATTCGATGGTGGCAAAAACGATCGAACCGCTCGCGCTCGGTAAAGAAGAAACATTCCGGGAAATAGCTGTCCAAGCGCCCGACACTGTCAAACGGATCGTATGCAGCCAGAAGATTATTGCCGGTATCCGCGATAGCCTTAATATGCCGGGGCGCAACGTATCCCGCCACTCCGACCAATGCAAAATTCTTCCTTTTCATTACTTTTCAAAAGATGATTTTTCCGGCAATATTTTTTTGAAAGCGGCGTTTATCCTCTCTTTCGCCGTTTCAAAAGAAGAGACATTTGAATCATTCAGACAAATGATTTTTTTCTTCTTACAGACTATTGTCTTCACAATCTTATCCAATTGCTTATCTGTCATATTCAGACATACACTGTCTCTGAGCAAATTCAAGGGGACAAAATTCCCTTTGGCAAGTTGCCAGTACCGTATCAGCCAAGAATTGACGTCAGTTATGCTTCTGAATCTTGATGAAGATGTTCTGTGAAGGATATCCTCATACTTTTCCCATAATTCTACCAATGTGGATTTAAGGAAAATTTGTGGGAGATGGTGATCATAAAATCCTTGAAAGTGCGGCCACGGCGACAACACTATCGTGCGGTAGAGTTTATTGCCTGCATGGAACGAGAACCATTTCCAGAAATGTTTGCGCAACATTTCATACTTTTTAAACGAAACATTTATTATACTTATATCATTGACAACGTTGTGTGTGAAATTGGAAGATGGTGACAAGGCGTTAAACGCGGCCAAATCACATGGAAGTCCTTTCCTGAAAAATCTTTCAGGAGCGACATTGCCTATCACAAAACAGTCATCGTCGAATAAAACAAAATGCTCGGATAATTCTTTTATACGATGCAAATTAAGTATTATTGGACGAGAACTGAATGTAGGCAGATATTCCTCCGGAATATAATCCGAGTGTTTAATAAAATTAAGTTTGGGCGCATTCATATTCAACCATTCCGGAATTTGTCCGCAAGTGACAAGATGCACCCGATTTACCCATGGAGCATACTTTTCAATTCCGCGAAATAAGTAACGCAAATTGTCCCAATTCCTGTATCGTATCTCACGAATGTCATCCGAATAATTGCTTTCAGGAAGATATTTGTGAAACTCTTCCTGCCACAACGGATCATTGTTGTCGACCCATGTTATAACAAAATCTATTTTCTCCATATTATCGAATACAGACCTGCGGAGTCTTGTTATCGCATAGACTGTTTATCATTTCCATTTCTATTTGAATTCTCTCTTCCCAAGAAAGCCATGTATCATCTATTGTCTTTTTGGCTTGCAATCCTAATCGTGCTATCCTGTCAGGATTAGAAAGAAGACTGATTATCGCATCTTTCAGTTCATCGAATGATTCAATTACAATTCCGTTTTGTCCATCCTTTATTAATTCGCGGGTTGCGCCTCGATCTAAAGCAATTACACATCTGCCGGAAGCCATTGCCTCAAACACAGGATTGGAAAGGCTGCTGATTGCATTCATACTGATGAATATGTCTGCAACGCTTTGATATCGGAAAATATCTTTATGATATACAGCTCCGACAAAACATACACGGTCAGAAATTCCCAATTGCGACACCTTCGTTTCGAGTTCCTTCCGTTGCAGGCCGTCTCCTACAATTACCAAGCGTATTCCGGACATCGTTTTCGACAATTCATAGAATGCATCTATAATTTTATCCACATTCTTGGAACTCACAAGTCGAGACACCGTAAGCAACAGCTTTTCATTATTGGGAGCGAGTCGCTTGTATAAAAGATCGTCTTTGTTCAAATTCGCCTGTTTCTCGATTCCATTACGAAGAAAGGCTATTTTATCTGCAGAGACTCCTCTTTTCAGAGCATATTCATATCCATTTGAACCATCATTTGTGATGATAAACAAATCTGCAGGATACCAGAACGAGGACTTTCTCAATAAATCAGGATGTCCCGGCAGACTTGGCATTCCGATACCATAAAATTTTGAAATATATTTTGCCTTGAATATTCTCGCAAGCACATACCCCACAAAAGCCAACCAATACGAATGACAAATTACCGCTGCTACATTTCTCTTTCTTCCCTTTCTTATCGCATGATATATGAACTGCGGATAAATGACGGGGTAATAAAAAAGCAACATATATAATCTTGAGTAGGCATACTTCGTCTTGGTAAACGGATCTTTTATTGTCACTACTTCAATTCCCGGTTCCGAATCGTCCGGACTTGCGTATGGACTGTTGGTGATATAGATGTTGTCGTATCCATTTTTTACAAGACCCTTCAGGGGGAGATACGTGGATACTCTTCCTTTACCTTTTCCCATATTCTGAATCGGGAACGGAGCAATATGAACAATTGTTTTTTTCATACAGCTTTTTTTGCCAAATTACAAAGTTAAGCAAAATATTTAATATAACAACCGCACGACAGACAAAAATAATATTATACAAAAAAATTATTCATCGATTAAAAATCCACAGCATATTTTTTCTTATACTGCTCGAACATCTCCATCAGGTTTTCTTCTATATTTCCTGGCATTCTTTTATGAACATCGTAGCCCTCTCCTGATACCCTCTCAAGATTTATATCGTCACTTTTTTCTATTGCCGACACCAGCATCGACACCTCGTTTTCATATACTCTTTGCGCTGCTGAGTGAAACGTGTCTGATGCATAAATATTAATTATCCTTCTTTCAATGATCACACCGGCATCTACTACCCCCCACAAAATGTGTGGTCACGCCTAACGGCTGCATCTCTGCTATTGCCCATTTAAACGCATCAAGCCCTCGACAATTTGGAATAAAACCCGGATGTGAGTTAATAATTATGTGACTTTTCACAAACTTGTCGGGCAATATTCCGGCACCGCCAATCAGCACTATCCTTTCATTTCCTATACTGAACGACTCCAACTCACCCTCTTTATACCGATATCCTAAATTCTGACATAATTCGCCCGGTTCGGGAATTTGAAAATTCATTTCAGGACGATGCTGAATCAACGGAAATACCTTCTTCCGATAACTGAATGGAACCGCATATACATTCACGTCATTATATCCATTTGCCTTCAGAAGGCTTAAGGTATCATACGTTTTCCTATGTTTTACGGGGTAGGTCAATACTGCTACTTTTTTCTTCATGACGATTTTCTTAAAATATAAAAGACCATAATGATGGAGAAAATATACTGTATAGATAAAGACAGACTGTAAACAATTACCGTCTTATCGACCGAACAATTACATAACCATGATATAAACAGGCTTGAGATTACAATCACCACACGTGACGTTTCGAGCCATAACACTGACTTCTGTCTCTCAAATACATTGAATATGCCGTCGCTTATAGGGCTATATACAAACCGGAATATCAGATAGAAACAAAGGTAGCGGGCAAAAACTCCGGATTGTATCCATTCGGATCCAAAATAAGTACTGAAAATCCATGGACCGAAAACGACGATAACCATAAAAGGAACTATGCTTATGGCAAACAGCTTTATCATTATCCGTCCCGTCATGACGGAAATCTCTTTATTCTTTTCTTGTCCCAAAGACGCTATTTCGCCATAGAAAGCTCTGCCTACCGACGTGCAGGCAATGGAAACCGGTACAGAAAGCATACTCATTGCCAGACTTATCTGACCGGTTGTGTCAGTCCCGAAATGCCACGCGAAATACAGGATAGGCAGACTTCCCGAAACCTTTAAAAGCAAATGTGACGGGACTCTGTATAAAGGAAATTCCTTATACCTCCTGATAACAAAACATATTTTCCTTAGACTGACTCTGTGAAAGCCATCTTTCAATCTTTTCCAATATACTCTGAAATATAATGAAAGGCCTCCGCTTGCGGCAAATAAACTCCCTGTCAGCAGTCCTATTACATGACAATGCAGCAGACCGAGAAATATTTTAATCAGCGCTCCTGTCAGTTTCTGCACTATCGACACTTTCGCAATGGTTGTAAAATCCCGCTGACGTGTGGAATAGTATGACAGTATTTCAGACAGCCCGCAGAAAAAGAATGTAAGCGGAATATAGCCCCATAAAGAATCTATTATTCCTGAAGAAAAGAATGACAGTATTTGTGAATGAAAGAACAGGAAGGTTAGAGTGATGATTACAGTATTGATAACCAATACAAGCAGACATGCCGCTATTGAATTGACGGCGGCAGTTTCAGTGCGATGCAATGGAATGGAGAGAGAGTATTTCAACGATAAAAAAGGATATAATAAAACGCATATTGACCCGAAGACGGCAACTATTCCGAAATCAGACGTCGTATATAATCGTGTGATGACAGGCGCAGCCAGAAATCCTATGGCTCTCCCGACACCCTCTCCCGAAATAAGCTTGAGGATATTCTTGAAAAGAGAATTGTCCGAACAGTTTTTTTTCAATAAGCCGGCCATTATTTAAGAAAACACTTTATCGCGTTACAAACACTGTTGATGTCTTCCTGCGTAAGATATGGATGCATAGGAAGGGAGAGGACAGTCTCGCACAATTTGTCTGTCACAGGGCAGTACGATGTGGGTATCCCAAGATTTCTGTATGCGGGCTGTCGGTGAAGAGGTGT
Source organism: Muribaculaceae bacterium (assembly GCA_017620885.1). Classification (GTDB taxonomy): domain Bacteria; phylum Bacteroidota; class Bacteroidia; order Bacteroidales; family Muribaculaceae; genus Lepagella. Next base: position 29,549 of record JAGAUF010000048.1, on the reverse strand, counting down.
CGGATAGTAAACCGTCGAAGGGATTCCCTGCTCTTTTAGATACGTCTGCAAATCGTCTCGTTCTGCTTCGTTGTTCAGCCTGATGGTGTATTGAGCCCTGCTTGAGAAGAATCCTTCGGGAATTGCGGGAATCTTTACAATATCATATAATAAGTTAGAATACTCATCCGCGACACGGTTCACAGCCGCGAGTTCATCGGCGAAAGCCTTTAATTTGACTTGTAAAATTGCCGCCTGAACTGTGTCCAGACGGGAATTCATTCCGATACGGACATTTTCATATTTAGATAAGCTTTTTCCGTGCATACGGTAAGAATCCATCAGCGCGGCCCATTCGTCGTTGTCAGTGAAACAAGCCCCTCCGTCGCCATAGCATCCGAGCGGCTTGGCCGGGAAAAACGAGGTGGTTGAGATGTCGCCAAACGAACAGCTGCGCTTCCCGTTGAGTGAACCTCCGAAACCTTGGGCGCCGTCTTCAAGTATGAATAGCCCATACCTGTCGGCAATACTGCGGATAGCAGGATAATTCGCCGGAAGACCGAACAGATCTACCGCAACGATGACTCTCGGCTTCAATTCCCCGTTACGAACAGTCAATTTGATTTTTTCCTCAAGATCGGCCGGATCTATATTGAATGTGTCTTTATCTACATCTACAAAAATGGGAGATGCTCCTTCTGAGGAAACGGCTTCAGCCGTGGCGAAGAAGGTAAAATCAGGCACAAAGACCGCGTCTCCCTCTCCTATGCCCCATACTTTCAGAGCTAAAATCAGCGCGTCTGTGCCGCTGGCACATGAAATGCAATGCTTTGTCCCGACATAGTCCGCAAGCTCCTTTTCAAGCTCTCTGACCCGGGAGCCCATAATGTAGTCGCCTGAAGACACGACATCAGACACAGCTATGTCTATGTCTGATTTCAAAGCACAATATTGTCGTCTCAAATCCCTGAATTGCATAATCAGTCATCCTTCTTCAGACAATCCCCTTCAAGTCTGTAACTTCTTCCGCACCCGCATTTATTTGTTTCATCAAGACGTCTGCCACACTCGCACACCCATCCTATCTGTCGCGACGGGACACCCGCCACCATTGCATAATCCTTCACATCTTCTGTAACGACGGCACCGGCTCCTACAAATGCATGGCTTCCAATTATATGGCCGCAAACTATTGCTGCGTTTGCACCTATCGTAGCACCCTCGCGGACAAGCGTTTTCGTATAGGAGCCGTTTACCGGAAAACGGGCACGGGGATTCTTTACGTTTGTGAAGCTGACAGAGGGCCCGCAGAACACATTGTTTTCAATTTCCACACCTTTACATACGAATACATTATTCTGCATACGCGTGCCATCGCCAATCTTGACGTTGCTGCCGATATACACATTCTGCCCCAATGAACAGTCGCGTCCTATCGAGGCGCCTGACTGCACGTGACAAAAGTGCCATATTTTAGTGCTTTCGCCTATTCTGACATTGTCATCTATATAACTCGACGGATGTACGAAATAATTTCTGTCTTTCATATCGTCTGATTAAAGCAATTCTATATTACTTCTGTCAGCAATACCCCTCATACCATTCCTTGTATCGTAAATCACATTTGCATTTCTTTGGACAAATTCATAATCCACATTGCTATGTGCAGTGAGGATGACCGTAATGTCTGCACGACTTAAAAGCTCGGCCGACAGACGCTTCTCACCTTCGTATTTTTTGCCGTGATAAAAGAATTCGGAAACGTAGGGGTCATAGAATGTAACTTGCGATTCCTCCGCGACCAACTTGTCTATTATGCGGACTGCCGGCGACTCCCTGCAATCGTTGATATCCTCTTTGTAAGTAACTCCGAGTATCAGAATCATTGACGATGACAGCGACTTGTAAAAACGGCGGTTCAATATATCGCCGATTCGTTTCACACAGTATTCCGGCATAAAGTCATTGACCTTCACCGATGCCTCTATTATCGAGAATCGGAAGTCATATTCGCCCGCTTTATAATTCATGTAACAGGGATCGACCGGTATGCAGTGACCGCCTACTCCGGGACCGGGATAGAACGGTACGAACCCGAAAGGCTTAGTCTTTGCCGCCTCTATTACCTCCCAGATGCTAATGCCCATCTTATTGCAGAAGATGGCAAACTCGTTGATTAGCCCGATATTGACGTTGCGATAGGAATTTTCCAGCATCTTGGTCATTTCCGCCACAGCCGGCGATGAAACCCGGAACACATTGTTTTGCAACACGGAGGCATACATGGCAGATATAAGCTCATCGGCAGCAGCCCCTAAACCGCCCACGACTTTAGTGGTATTCTTAATATTGTATGTTTTATTGCCCGGATCAATCCGCTCCGGAGAGAACCCGAGATAGAAGTCCTCGCCGCATTTCAGGCCCGATGATTCGAGAACAGGTTTCACAATCTCTTCGGTAGTGCCGGGATATGATGTAGATTCAAGAACCACCATCATCCCCTTGTGGAGATGCCGTGCAATTGATTTTGCCGATGATTCCACATAGCTGAGATCGGGACGCCCGTCTGCGTCAAGCGGTGTGGGCACACAAATAGCGATAAAATCAACTTTGCTGATTTCGCTGAAATCTGTCGTTGCGGCAAACATCCTTTTCTCAACAAGCATCTTCATATCGGAGTCAGCGACATCGCCGACATAGCTGTGTCCTTGATTGACCGAATCGACCTTCTCTTTCTTAACGTCAAAACCTATGGTCTTGAAACCGGCTTTTGCCATTTCTACAGCCAACGGCAATCCTACATAGCCAAGACCGACCACTCCTGCCACGAGTTCCCGATCGGTAATTTTCTTCAATAGAATTTCTATTATATTATCACTACATTTAGTATAATTCATTTCCCTTAAATATTTTCAGAGATTGGGCTTGATGACAGACCTCAGGAATTGCCACACTCATCTTTATTTTATATAGAAATAAGACATAAAACTTTTTGGCCAACGATGTGAAATGTAAGCGTGATTGTCTCAATCCAAGGTGCAAAATTACGAAATTTAGTTTAGAATCTCCTATATTTGAGCGATTTATTTTGCTTTCGGCCACGGATTCTTTAATTAAGGAATGGTTTAGGCTCTTACAATATCAAAAAATGCATCATTTTTAAGAGAGAAAAAAGAGAAAAAAAGGGGTTGCAATTATGAAGAAAAATTTGTAATTTTGCAAAATATTAAAATATTTATTAATTTTGGGGAGAAAGGCACCCACTCAATTGTATTGCACGCTTTATTTCTCCGAAACATATTTTATAAACTTTAATTTATTTCTTAAGGTAAGTATATAAATTCGGCCAATAGTTTGACTTGGCAACATATATTTCATAATGGCCATGTAGCCGAATCGTATGCCTACTGTAAAATTTTCATTTATGGCTTATACAGATTTATTCGAAGCCTTGCTTATGGTGATTTATCTTCTGAAAGATGAAGAGGGCATGGCGAAATCGCGTGAGGTGACGGAACAATTATACCAGCGGGGATTGCTTACATCCTTTGCTGACGACGACGTTTCCTTCAGTGCTCTTGTAGATTCAGATGATTACAAACCTTACATTAAACGCGGCTATGTAGAAGCCGGCACACAGACTGCCGACGGGGATATTGTAGAAGAGGGTTACGCTTTATTGGGACTGACTGAAGAGGGTTTGGAGAAAGCCAAGGAACTTAATGCAGCCAGATATTCCACTCCGCAATCGCTCTTCACATGGGGATTTATGTCCGGATTCGACAGCAAACTCGAAATTCTTGCAAATATGGCGTTGTCGGAAAACTGGAGAGAGGGCGATCAGCCGTACGGCATCTTGCGTGCTTACATCACCAACACCTTCAAACGTCTGCTTCACATGCGTAAAAGCGGCAACCGCTATGCTATTGTAGAGGGGACAAAATGGGCGGCTTTCAACACCGGACTGGTCGACAAGCTCTATGATCCTATATATGCGCTTTTCGCCGCCAACAAGAAAGAAGGAATGCAGAAATGGGTTTTCAACTCATGGTGCACGCCGGGCAACCGTCGTCCGGGACAGATTCTCTCGCGGGCATTTGAAACGCTTCCTGTAAAAGCTACATATTTCGATAAGCCTTCCGACCTTGTATATGATATTAACGCCGGCCTCCCCACTCTTCCTTTTGAACATATACTTGACAGACTGGAAAGACTCCCTCTTTCTTATCTTAAATCGATAATCCCGACCGGATTCGAATGGCCCGAAGAGCCCTTCACTCCTGACAAGGAATTTTATGACGCATACCGTGAGGCGCTGGATAATGACGATTTTGCCCGTCTTCGCTTCAAGGACGGTCTGGAACTGAGCCTGCGACGCGCAATCAAGAAGGTCGGTTGGAACTACCGTATGGTTATTCCCGTATATGACGCCAAGCGACGCCGTATGATGCAATTGATACCTATGTCGCTTGATTTCGAGAACATCAACAATATACAGTTTGCCCTGATGGTGGAACGGGCTACAGTCAGCGGCAAATACATCGGACATACTATCCTGACGCCGGGTATGGCATACAGGAAAGCTCGTATGGTGATGACTCAGGAGGCCGACTGGCTCTCGCCGCAATTGCTTGATTCTGAAAACACGCTTGCCGTCAAATCCGACGAGGATGTAGAACTCGAAAGCGAAATCAAGGAAAGCGATGCAAATGCGTCTGCAGCATTAAGCCTTGAGAAAGCCCGCGAAGAAGCGCAAAACAAAGAAGCGGAACAAGACAATGCGCGTCTCGGCTTTATGACGCTGCACGACAATGACGAAATCTATCGTCCCGAGCTGGAAAACGTGCCGAAAGTATTGGACAAGATAGACGTCAGCAAATACGACAAATCGTTCCTTTTCCGTGCCGGTGAAGAGCACGAATATGAGGAAGAAAAAGAAAACCGACCCATAGAGCATACGGTGGCTCGATATGAGAAAAAGATTGAGCCGGTGGAATTTTCCGAAGGATATATACCCAACCGCGATTACGATATTCCCGGCATCTATAAATCCAATTACGGCAAACCTTATATCCTCGTGGGCCGATATCGCTATCAGGCGCGCGAGTTCACGGATGAAGATCTGCTGGACGGCGACGACGTACTGTTTGATATACGCACAGAGCCAAATCTCAAAAATACAGGAATATTCCGTTTCGCGGTGAATATCCGCCTTGCCGACGAATATTCCTTTGAAAATGATTAAAAAATATTTCTCTATTAACCATCATCGGAAAGGTCATATTTTTGAAGATGAGCAATATAGAAAAATTTGAGGAGAAGGAGGTCGAGCGCGAGGAGAGCAATCTGTGCCTGAAGCTTTTCCTCTCTTTTATGAAAATCGGAGCCTTCACATTTGGCGGCGGATGGGCGATGATTTCGATTATCGAACGAGAAATCGTGGACAAGCATCACTGGATAAAACGGGAAGATTTTCTTGATCTTTTAGCCGTTGCACAGAGCTTGCCCGGGATTCTTGCCGTCAATATTGCCACAGCCATTGGAGATAGCCTTCGCAAAGGGAAGGGTGCAGTGATTGCCGCATTAGGAACAATTCTTCCTTCATTCATCATCATACTCGCAATTGCAATATTCCTGACCCCGGAAACTATAAAAAATAATCACGTAATCTCCTCAATCTTCATGGGGATACGTCCGGCCGTCGTAGCATTGATTGTCGCGCCGGTCATCTCATCGGCAAAAGCTGCGAAAATCCGACTGAATACAATCTGGATTCCGGCGATAGTCGCGCTTATGATCTCACTCGACATCGGCTTCTTATCCAATCCTATCCTCTACATTGTATTAGGAGCGGCAGGAGGCTACCTATATTTCCGACATACACATAAGAGCATAAGAAAGGAGGACGGCAATGCATAACATTTATCTCCAGCTTATATGGGCATACGTCAAAATAGGTATTTTCGGATTCGGGGGCGGATATGCCATGCTCTCGCTTGTGGAGAGCTCGGTAGTGGATCCCGGGTGGATTTCGGAACAGATGTTTACCGATATTGTAGCCATTTCGCAGATGACGCCCGGTCCGATAGGAATCAATTCGGCCACGTATATCGGATTTGTGGCACCGCAGCACGTCGATGCGGCCTATAAAGGCATCGTCTACGGTCTACTTGGGTCGTGCCTTGCGACTCTCGCAGTAGTTCTCCCCTCTTTCTTCCTCGTGATTTACAGTTCGCATTTCATTCGCCGCCACCACGAGAGCGGAATCATCAAGGGTATTTTCTCCGGTCTTCGCCCGGTAGTAGTAGGACTGATTGCCTCGGCTGCCATTATGCTTATGAACAATGCCAATTTCAATCCCAACGGCGTAGGGTGGCAGCTGATTGTAAATATAATAATTTGTATCATATCTTTCTGTCTCGTTTATTTCCCGGTGAAATGGAAGGGAGAGAAGATTAAAATTCATCCTATCTTTGTAATAATTTTGGCCGGAATAGCCGGCTTTTTGATATATGGACTATAACGAAGCAACAGAATATCTTTTTCGCCAGCTACCTATGTTCAGCCGCATCGGTGCGGCAGCATACAAACCGGGACTTGAAACGAGTCATCGTCTTGACGAATTTTTCGGACATCCCCACCGCAAATTCAAATCCATACACATTGCCGGGACAAACGGCAAAGGCAGCACCTCCCATCTTATAGCCGCTATCCTGCAGCAGCATGGCTATAAAACAGGACTTTACACATCGCCTCATCTCGTAGATTTCCGGGAACGCATCCGTATCAACGGCAATATGATACCGCGTGAAGATGTAGCGGGTTTTGTAGAACGATTCCTGAAAAGCGGATATGAAGGACATCCTTCGTTCTTTGAACTTACTATGATGCTGGCGTTCGACTGGTTTGCCAAGGAGAAAGTGGACTACGCCGTAATAGAAGTCGGGATGGGAGGACGCCTCGATTCCACCAACATCATCACTCCCGAAGCCTGCGTAATTACGAATATTTCCCCCGACCATACACAATTCCTCGGCTCTACTCTCCCTCAAATCGCGAAAGAGAAAGCCGGCATTATCAAAAGCGGCATCCCGGTCGTTATCGGTGAGGCAGAGGGAGAAGTGCGGAAGGTGTTCGAAGACAAAATTGCAGAAGTCGGGACTGAAGGCACATTCGCAGAAGATAAGAGGCCTCTCATACGCGCCGTTTCCAATCCGGAAGGAGGCATCGAAGGGGAGGCTGACGGCATCGGAGAATTTCATTGTCCTTTGTCAGGCGATTATCAGTTGAAAAATCTGAACACTGTGCTTGCAGCGGTAAAAATGCTGACTCGCGCAGGTATTGATCTCAGCAATGAAGAGATACGTGACGGTATCGCAAACGTTGAAAAGAACACCGGACTGCGCGGACGGTGGACACGTCTCTGCGACAAACCGCTGACAATCTGCGATACCGGTCACAACGAGGGCGGTCTGAGATACAATTTTTGCCAGCTCGAACGCATTATGGAAAAGCGTCCCGGGAATCAACTGCACATAGTGATGGGATTCGTAGCTGACAAAGCAGTAGATGAAATATTGCGACTCTTCCCGAAAAACGCCAAATATTATCTTACACAGGCCGCCATACCTCGTGCGCTCGCAGTAGACAAACTCGTAGACAAAGCTGCTGCCGCCGGAATCAAAGGAGCGTCCTACCCCACTGTATATGAGGCTTATACAGCGGCTCACAACGCCGCCCACCCCGAAGACGTAGTTTTCATAGGTGGTTCGACATTCATCGTGGCTGATCTGCTCAAAGCCCTCGACGAACGAAAATAAACCAATCACCCGCACACCGCGTTATAAAGGTGAGTGACGACATTACTGCGTCACTCACCTTTTCACAATTCTATATCTACCTGAAAAACACTAACATGGCCACATCCTCATTCCCTTCCCATAATAGTCGATGGCTCGCTGTCTTAATGATTTTAGTGACAACGACTTTAACCGCCTACGCAGCCGAAAATCCTGAAAATCTCTCTGACACTACTGAGAATCAGGCATCTATGAAGAGAGGTAAGGTCGGGCTTGTATTGTCGGGAGGGGGAGCAAAAGGCATCGCTCACGTAGGCGTCATAAAAGCTCTTGAAGATGCCGGCATACCAATCGATTTCATCGCAGGAACATCGATGGGAGCAATTGTCGGTTCGCTATATGCGTGCGGATATTCGCCCGAAGATATGATGGAATTGTTCACATCGGAGGCGTTCAGGTCTTGGTCATCGGGAACGATAGACAAGAATCTGACGTATTATTTTGATGAGCCGGCACCTACTCCCCGCTGGCTACAACTGCATATAAATCCTAAAGATAGCTCAATTTTCCAGAGTGGCGTCCTTCCTTCCAATCTCATCAATCCTCTTCCGATGAATTTTGAGTTTATGTGGCTTTACGCTCCCTATACAGAGCAATGCGGTGAAAATTTTGACAACCTCTTCGTACCCTTCCGCTGCGTGACCTCCGATGTTTACCATAAGCACAAAATCGTCTGCAAGGAAGGTTCATTGGGCAATTCCGTGCGAGCTTCGATGTCTTTCCCGTTGGTGTTCAAGCCAATAGTATTGGATGGAGTATTGGCATACGACGGAGGCATCTATGACAATTTCCCTGTCGACGTGATGCACCGCGACTTCAATCCTGAATTTATGGTGGGCGTCAGCGTGTCGAAGGCTGACGGAAAGCCAATCCCGGGCAACGTATATAGTCAGCTCGAAGACCTCATAATCCAAAGGAATGATTACGATCTGCCTGAAAAATACGGAGTAAAAATACAGGTGCCTGTGCAGAATTTCGGGGTGTTGGATTTCGACAAGGCGAAAGAGATATATTCTATCGGTTACAAGACGGGGCTTGAGATGGTAGACAGCATCAAGGCGCGGTGTCCGTGGCGGATAGAGCCGGAGGAGGTGACACGACGACGCGAGACATTTAAAAGCCAAACACCTGTCATCGTCTTTGATTCCGTACACGCGACTGGCAATCTTACGCCTTCGCAAGCCCGTTATCTCAGTTTCCTGTTCACGCGCAACGAAGATAAACCGTTCGGTATGGACTATTGCCGTGACGCATACTACCGCGCCATCAGCAGCGGCAAAATATCCGACCTCATTCCACAGGCCGAACCTGGCAATGATCCGCATATCCTTTCCCTTGACGCGACAGTGAAAAATCGATGGAGCGCCGGCGTGGGAGGATGGGTAACGTCATCCACCAACTCAATGCTATACGTATCGTTAGGCTATCATACGCTTTCCTTCAATTCAATGGATATCGACATTTCCGGTTGGCTCGGGCAATCATATTACGCCGGAATGCTCTCGGCTCGCTTCGCCATGCGCACCAAAACTCCTTCATACGTTGAGATGCAGGGTGTATTGTCGCGGCAGAAATTCTACGATTCAGAATTGCTATTCTATCAGAGCAAAACTCCTACCTTTATAAATAACCATGAAAATTATTTACGGGCCAATTTCGGATGGGCCATGGGTCGAAAAGGAAAAGGGTATTTTTCTGCAGGATACGGCTATCTTACCGATGATTATTTCCCTACCAATACAATTGAGGATTATGACAGTGAACGCAAAGACCGCTCCACCCACAATGTATGGGCATTACGCATCGGCTATCAGAAGAATACTTTAAATCATCAGATGTATCCCACCTTCGGGGAAGATCTGCATGCTTACGCCCTCTATTACTATGACAAAAGCACCTTCACCGACGGCATTACAGGTGCTAAAGATCCTCTTACAGGCAGATCGCGCGCACGCATAGAGCTTTCTTACCGCAGTTTCTATCCTCTGCACCGACATTTCTCACTGGGCTGGATGGCCAACGGCGTAGCCACGTTCGGTCCTCTTTACCAGAATTATACAGCCACCCTCATCAACGCACCCTCTTTCGCGCCGACACCGGCGACTAAAAACTATTTCAACATAGGATTTCGAGCCGATAATTATCTTGCCGCCGGCATTGTGCCGATATGGAAACCGATAGGAAATCTTCAGCTACGCGGTGATTTCTATATCTTCGCTCCCGTAAGAGAACTTTCCCACAACGGAAATCAGGCTGTATACAAGGGATGGATGCGCCGGGCAGAATTCATCGGTGAAATAGCCGCGGTCTATAATTTTTCATTCGCAACGCTCTCTATCTACGGCAATTACCTGACTTATCCCGCACGCAATTTCAATTTCGGTATATCATTCGGGCTCTACTTCCAAGCTCCGAGATTCCTGCGTTAGTCCGAGAGTTTCTTTTGCGTTTTAGCGCCAAGCTCACGTAATTTCTCTGCGCGGGCCACAAGCGAAAGATTGCCCTCCGAAAGACGACGCGCACAGTCGTCATACTCTTTCAGACCGGCCTGCAGAGCCTTTTCAATCTTACGAAATTCCTCGGTGAACTGTACAAAACGGTCATAAAGCAATCCGGCCTGACGTGCGATTTCAGCGGCATTTTTATCCTGCTTCTCACTGCGCCATAACTGCGACACAAGATGAAGCGTAGATAACAAATGCGCCGGACTAACTATTACCACACGTTTGCGGAAAGAGTATTCGCATAGATCCCGGTCGCCCGATATTGCAGATAAGAATGCTCCCTCAATGGGCATAAACATAAGAACGTGCTCGGCAGCACCTTTGACGATTTTTTCATAACCCTTTGCGGCAAGCTCGTCAATGTGTCGGCGGACGCTCTGAATATGACGTTTCAGATACGCAGCACGCTCCTCTTCTGTCTGCGACTCACACATACGTACATAGTCGGTCAAGGAAACTTTACTATCCACAATTAGGCACCTGCCTCCCGGCAGCATTACCACGACATCAGGGCGGCAGATTTTACCCTCTTCATCGGTCAGCACCTTGCCGTCGGCATCTCTGCTCACCTGCACCTCGAAATTTACTCCGCGTATCAGCCCTGCTGTTTCCAGAAGTTTCTCAAGAATCATTTCTCCCCAGTCTCCCTGCACCTTTGCGTTGCCTTTCAGGGCCTCCGTTAGCGCACGCGCTTCATCGCCTATACTGCTGTTTAGCTTCATCAGTTGCGAGAGTTGGTCTTTAAGACTCTGATATACAGCGGCATCCTGCACTCTCGAATCCGTAAAGGTACGATTGAAACGGTCAAGGCTATCGCGAAAAGGTTCGAGTACATCGTTGAGGCTCCTCCTTGAACGAGAATCGGATTCAAACCTGCTCAACTCTTCCTCTGCTCGTCTACGCGCCACCTCAGATTCATCAAGTTTCTGCTTAAGCACGTCGCAGTCAGCAACCATTCTCTGAACGCGTGACAAACGTATGACGAGATAAGCCGTCAAAACACATAATGCAAATATGACCGTTGCCAAAATCACTGTATCCATCATTTCGTCACATATTTTTTAAATTCGTCCGACATCCAGACATTACCGTTATGCAAAATTATCATAACCGGCATCTTTTTCCGCTCTGCCAGTTCACGCCCATCTTTATAACCCATTGCCATCAGCGCAGTGGCGTATGCATCGGCCTCCGCACTGCAGTCGGCAATCACCGTCGCGCTCGCCACATCCGTATGAGCCGGACGACCATTTAAACGGTCAATAGTATGGCCGACTCTCACTCCGTTTAAGTCATGGAAATTTCGATAATTGCCCGATGTCGCCATTCCTCCGGAATTAATTTCGATTAATACTTGCGATTCATGAATCTCGCTATCCGCCGATTCTATCGGCCTGTCTACCGATATCCGCCATTTTCCTCTGTCGGGCGATTCCCCGTTTACGGCAATCTCCCCTCCTATCTCTATAAGATAGTCGGTCACTCCGTTGCGCCGGAACATCCGGGCTATGGCGTCGCAGCCATACCCTTTTGCCACAGAGGAGAAATTGAATTGTACACGTATGTCTTTCTTTTTAAGAATTCCGTCAGACAGATTCGTTTTCTCAATTCCCACAAACTGCATAATCGAGTCAATCCGTGCGGTATCCGTATTCGCTTTATGTCCCTTACCGAATCCCCATGCCGTAATAAGAGGCGAAAGCGTCGGATCATACCTGCGGCCGCTCTCTTCATTGACTTTCCGCGATATGGAATAGACATCGGCAAACATCGCATCCACTTTAGTTGAATCGCTCGCATTTACCCGGCTGACAAGCGATGAGGGATCAAATACAGAAAGTGATTTGCCGACACTGTCAAGGACAACCGAAATTGAATCGCCCAACGATGCCGGCCCTTTATATGATATATGATAAACCGTATTCCATACCATTCCTTCCTTGTATTGGTACTGATACGCACGTTCGCATCCCGCAATCAGAAGCACGACAAGAACCGCAACAAAGGAAAGCCTGACTTTGTTTTTATATATTTTCATAACGATAGCAAAATTACGCATAATCTTCCGATTATGCAATATGATTATTCTTAGAGACTGGTTAATAAGGAATGTAAACAGCCACTATCTTTAATGAGTGATATTTTAGCAATGATATTTAAGAGCGCTCACTTATGCAAAAATATCTCAAAACATTTGGAAGCCACAAAATTTATTTGTAATTTTGGCTCAAAATTTATACAAGTTGTTTCTTTAACAAAAAAATAGTAATCCAATGAGCAAATCATATCTTTTCTTGGCAAACGGATTTGAGGAGATGGAAGCCCTTTGCACAGTCGACATCCTTCGCCGTGCCGGTATTGACGTAGCAACCGTATCAATCAACGACACACTTACCGTGACAGGAGCGCATGGCGTCAATGTTGTTGCCGACACACTCTTCGACGATTCCATCGTGGCCAACCCCGACTGGCTTATTCTTCCCGGCGGTATGCCCGGAGCTGAAAATCTCTATAATTGCAGCGCTCTTCGCGAGCTCCTTCTAAAGCAAAATGCCCGACGCGGCAATATCGCGGCAATATGCGCTTCTCCGGCCGTAGTGCTCGCTCAACTCAACCTCCTCAAAGGGCATAAAGCTACATGTTATCCCGGTTTTGAGAACGTGCTTGGAGCGGAAGTATACATCGACCGCAAAGTGGTGGAAGACGGCAATATCATAACGGGTAACGGTCCCGGCAGTTCGATGGATTTCGCACTCACCATCGTGGCGAAGCAGTGCGGGCAGCAGAAAGCCGACTCCATAGCCAACGATCTTCTGATTTATCCTCACGACCCCCGGACTGTAGAATACAATTTCGGCTAAACCAGAAAGTGAGCGATATATATTACACCATAAAAGGTCCCGGACAGGGACAGTATAAAGAGAAAATGAGCCGCTTCATCGCGTTTGCTGCTCCGGCAGCAAATCCTGATGAAGCCCGCTCTTTCATCAAAGATATTCAAAACCGTTACCACGATGCACGCCATGTCTGTTGGGCTTATATGATAGGGCCCGACCGCACCGTGTGGCAACTTAACGACAATGGCGAACCCTCCGGCACGGCGGGCAAGCCCATACTGGGCCAAATCAACAGCTTCCGTCTTTCAGATGTCGTAATCGCAGTAGTGAGATATTTCGGTGGCATCAAATTGGGCACGTCCGGGCTAATCTCGGCCTACCGGGAAGCTGCCCGCCTCGCCATAGAAGATGCCGGCGTCAAAGAGATGCATCAGATGGAATCGATAACAGTCACTTTTCCCTATCAGGCGATGAACGATGTGATGAAGATAGCGAAACGCGACGATGTGGAAATCCTCGCCCAGACGTTCGACAATACTTGCTCTATCACACTGTCCACACGCCAAGATCATTTCGCGGAAATATCATCAAGATTACTCGGAATTGACGGGGTGACAGAGGCCGAATAGATAGATTTTGGGAAAAATCGCCATTAAAATGCGAAAAATGCGTCAGTTATTGCTTGTATGTCAAAAATTTTTGCGATATTTGCAGTGCCAAATCGAAATGTGCGCTCGTCAAGAGTTTCATTTTGAAAACAAAAACTGAAAATATTTAGACAAATAAATACAGATACAATGACAAAAGCTGATATAGTAAATGAGATTTCTCGCGACACAGGCATCGAGAAAGCAGCAGTTCTTCTGACTGTTGAGAAATTTATGGAAGTTGTAAAAGATTCCATGGCAGACGGCAACAATGTTTACCTCCGCGGTTTCGGCAGCTTTATTCTCAAAACTCGCAAAGAGAAAACTGCTCGCAACATCTCCAAGAACACAACGATTCGTATTCCCGAACATCGCGTGCCTTCATTCAAGCCCTCGAAGATTTTCCTCGAACAGGTAAAATAATCTCAGGGAATCTCAAATTTAGAAAGTAAGTGATATTCCGGCGGTTCAATCCAACGGGAAATCCTATAAGTATAACTAATTAAAGTAAATTTAATATGCCCAGCGGAAAAAAGAGAAAAGGCCACAAAATGGCTACTCACAAAAGGAAAAAGAGACTGAGAAAAAATCGTCATAAGAAGAAATAATCTTATGACTCAGATTTTTATCTGACGCAATTTTCTCAAAGGGAATAAAGGGCAAACGAAAGTGAAGGGTTTATCCCGTTCACCGGTAGTTTGCTTTTTAATTTCCGACTTTCAACTCGCGTCGTGACACATTTTACACGACGAAGAAAAAAGTATTTAATTTGACTATATGAAAAGCGAACTTGTAGTAGACGTCCGGCAAAAGGAGATTTCCACCGCTTTGCTTGAAGACTCACGTCTTGTATCGCTGCAGAAAGAGAGCCGAAATATCGCGTATGCCGTCGGCGACCTCTATCTCGCAAAGGTACATAAGCTGATGCCCGGACTCAATGCAGCCTTCATCAACGTAGGCTACGACAAAGACGCTTTTCTTCATTATCTCGACCTTGGCCCTCAGTTCGGCACATACTCCAGTTTCATCAAGGAGGCACTTGCTGATAAAAAAACTGTCCCATCACTCTCGAAGTTCCCTCGACAGCCGGATATCCCGAAACAGGGAACAATCTCGGATGTGCTGACGCAGGGGCAGCTCCTCCTTGTTCAGATCGCTAAAGAGCCTATCTCCTCGAAAGGTCCGCGCCTTACAACAGAAATATCTCTCACGGGACGCTTTATGGTGCTTATCCCCTTCGGCGAAAAGATTTCCATCTCTCAGAAAATCAAATCCACCGAAGAGAAAATGAGACTCAAACATCTCATTGGATCGATTAAGCCCAAAGGATTCGGCGTAATAATCCGTACATCAGCAGAAAACAAACGCGTAGCAGAACTTAACCATGAACTGCGCTCGCTCGTAAAATGCTGGGAAGACTCCATCGAAAAAATGCAACGCAGCGAAGCTCCCTCCCTGATATACGAGGAGGAATCGCGTGCCGTAAGCATCATCCGCGACATATTCTCACCCTCTTTCGAGAATATATACGTCAATGACAAGGAGACTTTTGAGCAAATTCAGAACTACGTCGCCGTCATCGCCCCCGATAGAAAAGAAATTGTAAAATTCTACGACAAAGAAATCCCGATCTTCGACAATTTCGGCATAACACGCCAGATCAAGAGCAGCTTCGGGAAAACCGTATCTTTCAAAAGCGGGGCCTACATCATTATCGAACATACAGAGGCACTTCACGTCATCGACGTCAATTCCGGCAACCGCTCTAAAGCGACCAACGACCAAGAAACGAATGCACTTGAAGTAAACCTCCGCGCCGCCGACGAAATAGCTCGACAACTGCGACTCAGAGATATGGGAGGAATAATCGTTATCGATTTTATCGATATGAACAAAGCCGAACACCGTCAGGCCCTGTACGATCACATGCGCCAAATTATGGCCAATGACCGTGCCCGACACAACATCCTCCCTCTCTCTAAATTCGGACTTATGCAGATCACGCGACAGCGTGTCCGTCCCGTCCTCGATATTACAACAAACGAGACATGCCCTTCATGTTTCGGTAAAGGTGAAATTCAGCCATCTCTCCTATTCACCGACACTTTAAAGGAAAAGATTGATTACCTCATCAATCACCTGAAAGTCAAAAAATTCACGATGTTTGTGCATCCATTCGTAGACGCATATATCAAAAAAGGTGTCTTCTCACTTTATGGAAAATGGCGTCGCGAATTCGGCCGGCAATTCAAGATTATTCCCGACGAATCGCTCGCTTTCCTTCAATACGTAGTCGTGGATGCCAACAATCAGGAAATCGACCTTAAAGAGGAACGCGACGTCAGCAGCCGCCACTCAAAGCAACGCTCCAAAGAGCAAATAAGAGATAACGAAGAAAAGTAACAGGGATTCCATCCCTCCAAAAATTTTCAGCGGGTATGTCGAAATGACACACCCGCTGATTTTCTTTATCTCAATGTCTGCCGACATCCTGATTTCACCATAAAGTGAATTGTTATCAATACGCGTTCTTTTCGCCACGAAGCGCGTTAAACATTGTTAGAAATACGATTTTGACATCAAGGAAGATATTCCAATTACGGATATACCATACGTCATATTCCACACGTTTTTCCATTTGCCACAGATGCTTTGTTCCCCCACGGTAGCCATTTACCTGCGCCCACCCTGTAATTCCCGGCTTGACGCTATGGCGCACCATATATTTCTCAATCAGTACAGAATATTCTTCCGTATGGCTGACCATGTGCGGACGTGGACCTACAACGCTCATATTGCCTATGAGGACATTGAAAAATTGCGGCAGTTCGTCAATAGATGAACGACGCAGGAAATCGCCTAATTTCGTTTTCCGAGGATCATCTTTCGTGGCTTGCACACTGTCGCTGTCGGCATTGACCTTCATGGTGCGGAACTTATAACAGACGAACTCTTTGCCGTGAAAACCGGTACGTTTCTGTTTGAAAAAGACCGGACCCTTTGAAGTCATCTTGATCGCGACAGCCACCGGAATGAAAATTATAGGCGAAACAATCAGGAATGGAATACTGACCATCAGATCGAATACGCGTTTTATCATCCGATTGCGACGCAGATTCAAGGGGGTAAGATTATGAGTAAGAGCCGGGAGATTGCCTACCGAGGAAAGATGGAACTGACCTGACAAGATGCGATGGAAACTCGGCACATACACAAAATCTGCGCTCTCTTCTTCGGCTACGAGCATAAGACGACGCACAGTCTCTTCATCCTCAGCATCCAAAGTATAGTAAATAATATCGATGCGGTTGTCATGGACAAACTGCGGAACATCCTCAACGCTCCCTTTTACGGGTGAACTCAGCCCTTTGAGTTTTTTCGGATTCTCATCGAATACGCCCATAAGCTTATATCCATATCCATCGTCGCTCTGCAATTCGCGTATTACTTCGCGTCCTGTTGCTCTCCCACCCACGACTATCGTGCGCTTATAGTTGAAGCCCATCCGTCGAAGACGTTTCAGTGCTTTACGCGAAAGCAACCACCACGCTGACAAGAGAATATAAAATGAGACAGCATATAGGAAGCAGCTCCTTGCTCCGACATCGAAAATATCGAAGATATAAAGAAGCATAAGCCATACCGCTACCTGCACTGCCGAGCTTTTCAATGCCGTAAGCGCGACGCGGTCGGCATAGAAGATTCGCGTAAGATGTATGTTGGAATATAAAATTACTGAAGGGATGAACGAAATATTGGCGATGAGCCAAATCCAGCGCGACTCAAACACGCTGTCGGGCATCGTCAGCCAAAGCGCAAGCAAATATGCGATATTGAGCACTATATAGTCGCCCAATATCATTATACCACGAAGAAATCGCCCGTATCTCATTCTATTTTCTTCTTATCGCTATAAAGCACCCGACGCTATCGGATGCTCACCATAATTCTATATGCGCACCGACCGGCAGATTCTTTACAGAATAGACACCGGTCCGGAATATGAAAGAATGTCCGGCTTCCGAACGTATACGCCGAAGCCGGACATCTCTATATTTTATTACTCCATCTTCGAATCGAGCAGCGCAATCTTCTCCTCGATCATAGCTATATCTGATTTAATCTGAGCCAGACGACGTTCTATTTCTTTAACCATAGAATTACCGCTATTCGATTTCACTTTGAAGAAACCAAGGTTATTTTCTACCGTGCGGTATTCATTGCGTTTTTCGTCAAGTTCACGTTTAAGGTTGAAACGCTCACGTCCGAGCTCATCTCCGGCAAAATTATCAACTTTGCCCTTGAAATTGGACATACGACGGTTGCGTTCGCGGTTGCTGTATCCATCATAGAGACGGTCGCATTCGGCGCGATATTCAGCATGCACTTTCTCCATCTGGGCGTATGGCACATGTCCGATCTTGCGATATTGTTCCTGAAGCTCTTTAACCTTGTCGATTACCTCTTTACGGTCGCCGTCCAGAGGGAGTTCTTTGAGCTGTACGATAATGGCACGCTTTGCCTCAAGATTGGCAACGAGTTCTTTGCGTACGCCGGCAGAGTGGCGTTTACGGTTATCATATACAGTATCGCAAGCCTTGCAGAAGCGTTTCCACACGGCGTCGCTGTCCTTGCGGGCCACGGCACCGACGGTTCGCCATTCTTCCTGAAGCTTCTTTACAGCCTCGGCCGCAGTCTTCGTATTCTCGCTATCGATGAGTGCTTCTGCGCGCTCGCAAAGATCTATTTTCTTGGCGAGATTCTCCTGATGCAGCTTGCGCGTAGCCTTATTGTATTCGGCTTTAGCGGCAAAGAATGCATCGCAAGCTTTTCTGTATCTTGCGAAGAGCTGCGCGCGAGACTTATGGGGAGCCACGGAAATCTCTTTCCATTTCTTTTGAATTTCGATTATCTCCTTCGTGGCTTCATCCCATTTGCTGAAGGAAGTCAGAGCAGCGATGTCATAATTTTCGATTTGCTCACAGAGGGCAATTTTAGTTGCTCCCAAGGCCTCTTCTTCAGCTTTTCTGCCGAGGAAATAATCGTTGTGACGTTTGCGCACCACAGACGAAGCAGCACGGAAACGCTCCCATATTTCTTCTCTCAACTCACGTGCGACGGGGCCAATCTCGCGCCACTGGTTGTGCAGATCAATTATCTGACGGTTGGCGTCGATGATGTCTTCGGCGGTGCCGAGTTCTTCAGCCTTTTTGATAAGAGCTTCCTTGGCCTCAAGATTCTTTTTATAAGCAAGGTCTCTGAGCTCCTTATTCACACGGAAGCTGTCATAGAATTTTTCATTGACTAACTGATACTCCTTCCAGCTATCGCTTTCAGCTTGCGCCGGGATTTCCTTCAGTGCGCGGAATTGCTGCTGCAATTCTCTGAATGCATTGAGATTCAGATTGATATTATCAATATCTTCCGTCAATTCCTTCATTTTGGCAATGATGTCATTGCGACGTTCGAGGTTGGCCTGACGACGCGCTGCGTCAGCCTCAAGTTCAGCCGTTCTGCGTTCCTTGAAAGTAGCGCAAAGCTCTTTGAGTCTTCCCTCGGAAGGATCGGCTTCCGATACAAACGATTCGGGAGAATTGCCGGCGTCAATATGAGCGAGTTGAGCTGTCTCTATCTCACGATTTCGAAGTGTGTAAAAAGCTTGACGAATAGCGTTCACCTCGCGATATGCTTTAGTATTATCAGCCTTTACTATTTCTTCGAGAGCATTGACAAGTTCTTCTTTCGACATAGTGTGAAAACGGGGCGAGGGAATTTCCGTCTTCTCCTCTGTTTCCACAGTTGTCTCCTTGACTTCTGTACGTTCGGAGGCTTCGTCAGCGCACTCTGCTTTTTCAGAAGCCACTACCTCGGCAACAGCATCAGCGACTTCGCTGATGGCTTCGGCGGGCGACTCCGTCTCTACACATTCATTCTTATTCTCACATACCGTGGCATTTGCCTCGGTGTTTTCAAGATTAACCTCGTTTGAGGTCTCAGGGGTTACGACATCGTTATTTTGTGTCGTTTTGTCAAGCTCATTCATATTTTTGAGAAATAATTTCCTTAATTACTTTTCCACCTTCATCGAAATGATGCGGATATCTTCTACCGGACGGTCATTGCGGTCAGTTTGCGCATTCTGAATCTTCTCCACTACGTCCATACCTTCTAATACTTCGCCAAATACAGTATAATCCGCATCAAGATTCTGCGCTCCACCGATAGTAGAATAGTCCTTTACCATCTGCGGGTCGGGTTCTGCCATAGGAACTGCAGCTTCCGTCAGACGGATGTATTCCTGCTGTAAATCTTTTAGTGCCTGCTCGTCGCCGGCTTCCTGCAGTGCTTTTATCTTATCCTGATTCTGACGCACCAATTCACGGAAATAGGATTGACGAGGAGCCATCGCCTTGCGGCTTATCATTGTCTCGGCCTGCTGGGGCGACATCTTGCGTCCCGTCACTATATAAAACTGTGAGCCGGAGGAACGTTTTTGCGGATTGAAAGCGTCGCCTGTGCGTGCAGCGGCAACTGCGCCATACTTATGATAATGCTTGGGATAAACGATTTCGGCCTCAATGGTATAGCCGGGGTCGCCTGTTCCGAGCTGACGCCCGGGAGCTGCATTTTTGCTGTCCGGGTCTCCGGTCTGCACCATAAAGTCTTTTATGACGCGATGAAACAGGACGCCATTGTAATATCCCTCCTTTACCAATTTGAGGAAGTTGTCACGATGCTTGGGGGTATCGTTATAAAGCAATATCTTGATGTCGCCCAAAGAAGTCTGCACATCTACAATTGTCCCTTCGGGGACGGAGACCGTATCGTTCATTTTGTTATTTGAGTTCTGCGCATTGATACTCATAACGCTCAGAAGCATCAATGCAGCGATTATCAACTTATTCATAATGTTATAACATTTAAAATTCGCGCCGCAAACTTACCACGGCAATCAGATGCCGGTGGGAAATATACGTTTGTAAATCCGACGGAAATTATTGTCAGTCTGACATAATTCGTCCGATTTCTCACGATAATCGGGTCCCCAGATTGCCTCCAAGAGAGAACCGATATATTTACGTTCGCGGTCACGTTCAAGTGCGCCTTCTATGAAAGCGCTTAAATATTTATCAAATTTACTGCGGTTTACGGCAGCAAGGAAACGGGCAGTGCTGGCAAGGAACTGTCCTGTCAGATCGGCTCGTTTCATAAATTCCGCAAGCTCGGGAAGGCTTTCTTCCACGTCCTCGACATGATTAACGATGTATTCATATATCGTCAATCCGTCGGCATCCTGCTCAAGTTGTTTCAGATCATCAGTCATACCGGATGAAATTATAACTGCAAAATTAAGCCAAACTTTTCATATCTCCAAATAAAGTAAGAAAAATCGTGCCTCATTGCGGCCGTACGGCTTCTCTGCGACGTTCACTGCGTATAAATTTGCCAATCGACGGAACTATATTCAAGTTTCAGCGGTTATTAAAATATAAAATCACATAGAGACGATCAAACGATGAAAAAAAGCGATTTAGTGATAGTGATTGGACGACAGTATGGTGCCGGAGGCAGACGCCTCGGACGCGCAATTGCTCAGCGTCTCGGTCTCCCCTATTTCGATAAAGAGCTTCTTCAAGAAGCGGCAGAACGTTTCGGATTCAATAAATCGGTGTTTGAAACGTCTGACGAGAAACGACCGTCTCTGCTCCATTCCCTTCTGAACTTCAACTATAATTCCGTCACATATCATTTCTGTACATCAGCAATGAATGCAGACGATATATATACGGCACAAAGCCGCGTGATACGCCAGCTTGCCGAAGAAGGACCCTGCGTAATCGTAGGGCGCACGGCAGACTATATCCTGCGGGATATGCCCGGACTCATATCTATATTCGTTCACGCTGACCTTAAAACTCGGGCTCTCCGCATCGTAGACCGTGGTGAATGTTCTTCGGAACCGGCAGCTTCGGATTTGGCCGAAAAACAAGACAAACTGCGCCGCAACTATTACAATTATTTCACCGGAAGAAACTGGGGAGAGGCATCCGTTTACAATCTGTGTATCGACTCTACACATCTCTCCGTCGACGAAATGGCCGACCTCGTAATGACGTTCATCGAATTCCGGATGAAATCCAAGTAATAAACACCTCTTCTGAATTGAAAAACACACTAAATTAAAAGCTATGAAGACTAAAAGTAATGTATGGGTATGTATATTCGCACTCGCAGCGGGTATTCTCCTTCTGATTTTCAATAATCGTAACGCTCTCTTTTCCACTCTTGTACAAATCATAGGAATTATGATGGTCATCCCTTCTGCCATCGGAGTGAGCATCGGTATGGTTGCAATGATCAAACAGCACGGAAGCAGTTATAATTATAACTGGACCACCATTGCAGGATCTGCCCTCGGCCTAATTTTCGGAATCTGTCTTATCAGTATGCCGCGTGTCTTCTCTTCGGCAATACTCTATACGCTTGCCGCTGTCATGATAGTGGCGGCCATAATCGGCATCATAACCCTCGCCTCCTCGCATCTTTCAGGATTTTTGGGTGCAATATTATATATTGTGCCGGTGCTTATGATTATAGCCGGCGTAACTATAATCATCATCGGGCAGCCGCATCTTATCGACCGTACTGCAGCAATCATCACAGGTGCCGGGCTGATATGTTACAGCATTAATGGATTTGTCGCTATGATAGGAGAAGCCAAAATGAAGCGTTATATACGCGAGTCTCAAAAATCCACTACTACCGACGACATCTGGTGAAGCAATTTTTTTAAACGTCATTAAACTTTTTTATACATTTCGAGTCTAATATATAAGCAAGGAACTGACAGAGGCGTGGTCTGTCGCTTGACGCGGCCAAAGGATCAGGCGTCAAGAGGAAAGTCCGGGCACCACAGAGCAACATCCTTTCTAACGGAAAGCTGTCGGCAACGGCAGGGACAATGTAACAGAAAACAACCGCCGGGAGCAAGTCTTCCGGCAAGGGTGAAAAGGCGGGGTAAGAGCCCACCGCTCGCGGCGGAATCCGCGGGGCCGTACATCCGATGCGGTGCAAGGCCAAATATACCGGCAGTCAAGGGTGGCTCGCCCGTTGCCGGGGGGTAGGCTGCTAAATTCCGTAAGCAATTGCGGAGTCAGATAAATGACAGACGCAGGCTTTATGCCTGTACATAACCCGGCTTACAGCGCCTCTGTTCCCCTCCTTGCTCCTTTTTACGATTCCAATTCTTATGGGAGGGAAAGCTCAACATCCAAAACCATCATGGCTAAGCAGAACAATAGTCCGTCTTCGCGCCGCTTATGAATATTGCCGCGAGGGAGTATGGTCGTCTGCCGAAAACACCCTCGGTATCCGCCTCATCAAAACAGCAAATCTTTCTGTTCGATCCTTTCTTGACCGCGGCCTGCAGTCGAAATCTATGGCTCTGACATATTCCACCGTTCTCGCCATTGTGCCGGCATTCGCGCTATTAGTTGCCATTGGAAGAGGCTTTGGACTGCAAAACGTTGTGGAACGTGAGCTGTACATATATTTCCCCTCTCAAGGCGAAGCGGTAAGCACGGCGCTTTCCTTTGTAGACCGTTATCTTAACCAAGCCACACAGGGACTCTTCGTCGGCATCGGGATAGTTTTTCTACTCTGGACTCTCATCTCGCTCCTCTCTTCAATCGAAGAGGCTTTCAACAATATCTGGGACATAAAGAGTCGCCGAGGCATCCTCCAGAAAATCACCGATTATATAGCTATCTGCCTGATAATCCCCATACTAATGCTATGCTCATCGGGAGTTTCTATCTTTATGTCGACAATTGTGCAAAGCGGTCCGGGAGCAGAGATACTCACGCCGGTGGTCAATACGGCGCTTGAAATATCCCCATTTATTCTTACGTGGCTGGCGTTCGTCCTCTCTTTCTGGCTGATACCCAATACGAAAGTATCATTCAAATACGCCGCTATTTCCGGAGCAGTCTGCGCCTTGGCGTTCACAATACTCCAACTCCTTTTCGTAAACGGACAAATCTACGTGTCTAAATACAACGCCATCTACGGTTCTTTCGCCTTCCTCCCTCTCCTTCTGATATGGCTGCAATTTTCATGGCTTATCCTCCTGTTCGGATGCGTTCTCACCTATTCGCTTCAGAATATCTTCGCATTCAACTTTCTCGGGAACATCGAAAATGTTTCTGACAGATATATGCACAAGGTCCTCCTCGTCGTAATGGCTATTGTGGTGAAACGCTTTCTGAATGGGAAGAAACCACTTACCCCCAATGACATCTCGATGGAGTATGACTTACCCATACGCCTCGTAAATCGTATCGTGATTCGCCTGCATGATGCAAAACTGATATATTACGTAGTAGGAGAAAATCAGGAGATAACTGTCGCACCGGCAGTAGATGCGAATACCCTGACTGTGGGCGAACTGATTGAACGCGTCGACAACGTAGGGGAATCTGACTTCATCCCGCGATTCGCTCGGATCTATTCCGCGCTGCTGCGCCGTACAGAGGTTTTCTTCTCACGTATCCAAGCCGGGGAGGATGAAATCTTCATTAAGGACCTTGACGTGCCCACAGCGACAGAGGTGAGTCGGCTCATACGCTCGTCGGAGGATAAGGAAGAAAAGAAACATTGATTCCGTGTAAGCAGAAGTAACGGAATAATAAAAGTGAAAAAGTGGTTTTTTATTTTATATATTTCTAAAACTTTTTCTCTTTTTATTTGTTAATTATCTGAAATAGGTATATGCCCATTATACCTGAACTGCCTACACAATTTAAATAAGGACAGGATTGATTTCCATGAAATAATGAATTCATAGAAAGCCGTCGAATCCATTAGCAGAACATATAAAGACGTTCTGAAATAAATGGTTCACGTATATCTTTAAAATAAATAACGACAATGAGTTATCTGAAATTTGACAAGAGCCTGATGATAAACTTGGAGCAAAGTCTGCCTAAGGAAATGCTCCGCACTAATAAATCGGGCGGTTATCATTGTACCTCGATAGTCGGATGCAACACCCGTAAACAACACGGTCTTTTAGTTATTCCGATTCCTGAGATGGATGATAAGGCGCACGTTCTGCTTTCCTCGTTAGACGAGACAGTGATTCAACACGGCGCTCCGTTCAATATGGGTATTCATCAATATGGACCTAACGTTTTCTCTCCAAACGGACATAAATATATCCGCGAGTTCAACTGCGACGTCGTCCC
The DNA here is from genome assembly GCA_017620885.1 of Muribaculaceae bacterium. Taxonomy (GTDB): domain Bacteria; phylum Bacteroidota; class Bacteroidia; order Bacteroidales; family Muribaculaceae; genus Lepagella. Next base: position 4,477 of record JAGAUF010000048.1, on the reverse strand, counting down.
ACGACTCATTTTCCGCGTAGGGGGTGTTATTCTCTCGAAAGAAAAGCTGTTCATCTCGTATGAAAACCGTATATTAATCAAATATACTCTTTTGGACGCCCACTCCCCCACAACGCTTCAGTTTCGTCCCTTCCTCGCATTCCGAAACGCCAATGACCTTTGCATTGCCAACGATGTAATCAATAAGGAAATCAAGACGGTAAAAAACGGAATCTCAACCTGTCTTTATCACGGCTATCCGGAACTGTTTATGCAGTTCAATAAAAAAGATGTGAAATGGGTAAACGACGGACATTGGTATAACTCAATAGAATATTATAAGGATCGCGACCGCGGCATCCCCTATAAAGAAGATTTATGGGTACCCGGATATTTTGAACTTCCTATAAAGAAGGGGGAATCGATCATCTTTTCTGCGTCGACTTTCGAGACTCAACCGGATGAATATGAAGAAACTTACGACTCAGAGATAAAGACCCGCACGGCACGTACCAGCTTCTTCAATTGTCTGAAGAACGCCGCGATGCAGTTCTATCTGAAAAACAAGTCGGGAATGTATCTTATGGCCGGCTATCCATGGTATAATGTGCGCGCCCGCGACGAGCTGACCGGACTTCCCGGCTGCACTCTTTCCATTGGTCATAAAGATGATTATGAGGCGATTATGGATACATTCCTGAAGGCTCTTAAAGATTACCTTGAAGATGGCCGTATGCACCGTACGATACACGAAATCGATCTTCCCGACATTCCGCTTTGGACAATGTGGGCACTTCAGCAATACAGTATTTACGAAGGTGCAGACGCCTTTAAGAAGAAATATGGCGAGGATCTGAAATATCTCATTGACTCGGTGCGCAGCGGCCGTGTGCCAAATCTGCGGCACAGTGTGAACGGTCTCCTTTATTCCAACGGCGAGAACACTCCTGTCACATGGATGTCAGCCTCTATCAATGGCAAGCCGATTATCCCTCGCTCAGGCTACATTGTAGAATTCAATGCATTATGGTATAATGCGTTATGCTTTGCCGCAGAAATATTCCGCACGGACAAGGAGGAGGCGCGCTATGTAGCCGAACTCGAATACATAGCGGAGAATATGAAAGAATCTTTCGTGGAGACATTCGTGAATGAATCCGGCTATCTATACGATTTCGTAGACGGCAACCACAAGAGCGTGGAGGTGCGGCCAAATATGGCTATCGCCTGCGGAATGCAATATTCCCCGCTCTCCCGTCGTCAGAAACGCAATGTCCTCGATTTCGTGACACGTGAACTCCTGACTCCAAAAGGTTTACGTTCGCTCAGTCCTAAGAGTTACGCCTATCGTCCGAATTATGTCGGAGGGCCGTTGGAACGAGAATATGCCGTGCATCAGGGTCCGGCACGTCCATGGCTGTTCGGCTTTTATGCAGAGGCCTATCTGAATGTGTTCGGCTTAAGCGGAATCGGTTTTATCGAGCGTATGCTGATCGGATATGAGGAAGAGATGGCGCAGGGATGCCTCGGCTCGCTCTCAGAGATGTATGACGGCAATCCCCCTTACAGTGGCAGAGGCGCTGTCAGCACAGCTAAGAATGTAGGTGAAATCCTGCGGTGCATCCATACGGTAAACGATCTCGCGCGCGCAATCGACGAGGATGACAAAGAGGATTGACCCGAAATGAGAAATATTCTCTAATAACTTAAATAAGACCACAATATAACATAAGAATACTCTTCAACATGAAAGCATTAATGTTCGGATGGGAATTTCCACCGCATATTCTCGGAGGACTCGGCACGGCGAGTTATGGGCTCACCAAAGGTATGCACGCCAACGGGAATATGGAAATTACCTTCGTTATTCCGAAACCGTGGGGAGACGAGGAGCGCGGTTTTGCCAATATCATCGGCGCCTGCAATACGCCGGTGGCATGGCGAGATGTAAATTGGGATTATGTAGAATCGCGCATTGGGAAATATATGTCACCACAGACCTATTTCGACCTGCGCGACCATATCTATGCCGACTTCAATTATATGAAGCTCAACGATTTGGGATGCATAGAATTTTCCGGCCGCTATCCTGATAACCTGATTGAGGAAATCAACAATTATTCTATCGTAGCCGGAGTTATCGCACGCACTGTCCCTTGCGACATCATACACTCGCACGACTGGCTGACCTATCCTGCCGGCATACACGCCAAAAACGTCACCGGCAAGCCTCTCGTGATTCACGTACACGCCACTGATTTCGACCGCTCTCGCGGCAATGTCAATCCCACCGTCTTCGCCATTGAGAAAGACGGAATGGAAAATGCCGACCATATCATAACAGTCTCCGATCTGACGCGGCGCACTGTAATAGACAAATACGGCATCAATCCCGACAAAGTGACAACGGTGCATAACGCCGTCATCCCTCTCGACGACGAGCTGCTGAATCTTCCGCGTCGCACAGGTGACGAGAAAGTCGTGACATTTCTTGGCCGTATCACTATGCAAAAAGGTCCGGAATATTTCGTAGAGGCAGCCGCCAAAGTTCTTCAGAAAGATCCTAATGTTCGCTTCGTGATGGCCGGCAGCGGCGATATGATGGAGAAGATGATTCAACTCGTAGCCAAACGCGATATAGCCGACAGATTCCATTTCACGGGCTTTTTGAAAGGGAAACAGGTATATGAAATGTTGAGAGATTCCGACGTTTATATTATGCCTTCGGTATCCGAGCCGTTCGGTATTTCACCGCTGGAAGCTATGGAGATGGGCACTCCGTCAATCATCTCGAAGCAATCGGGCTGCGCGGAAATACTTACCAACGTCATCAAGACAGACTATTGGGACATCGACGCTATGGCAGATGCCATACACTCCATTATTTCCAATCCTGCACTTTACAACACACTGAAAAATGACGGCATTGAAGAGATTCACGGAATCACTTGGGAAAAGGCCGGCAAGAAGGTGATTGATATTTATAAAAAAGTGCTAAGCGCCAAAGGTCTGCCCACAGAATAATCAACGATCATTAATATTTTATCTTACTGAAAAATGAAGACTATATCATTATATTTCAAAATTCACCAGCCATTCCGTCTGAAGACTTACCGATTCTTCAATATCGGCAACGACCATTACTATTATGATGATTTTCAGAACGAGGAAATCATCAGCCGCATCGCGCATGACTCTTACATCCCGACCGTTGAGACTCTGCTCGAAATGATCAATACTTATGGCAAGAAGTTCAAGTGCACTATATCTATTTCCGGCACCGCGATTGAGCAACTTCAGGTGGCTGTTCCGGAATTTATCAGTCTGCTGAAGAAACTCGCCGACACCGGTTGCGTGGAATTTCTCAGCGAAACGTATTCTCACTCCGTCGCATCGCTTGAAGATCCGGAGGAATTTGTCCGCCAAGTAATACAACACGACAAACTCATCCACGGTCTCTTTGGCATCAAACCCAAATTTTTCCAGAATACGGAGCTTATATATGATGACGACATCTCTCTTATGGTAAAGGCGATGGGCTTCAAGGGTATGCTGACCGTAGGAGCGAAACATATCCTCGGATGGAAATCTCCCAACTACGTCTACAAATCCGTCACTGCTCCCGGCCTCGACCTTCTCCTTATCAATGACAAGCTCTCCGAGGACATATCCCGGAATTTCAGCAATACCAATTGGGATCAATATCCGCTCACAGCCGACAAATACATCGGATGGATCAACGAATTGCCGGAAGAGGAACAGGTAGTCAATCTATATTTCAATATGGAGACGTTCGGGTCGTTCCAGCCTAAAGCTACGGGCATTTTCGACTTCCTGAAAGCTCTGCCACTGTTTGCCGAGCAAAACGGAATCAACTTTATGACTCCCTCCGAGGTGATCTCAAAGAATAAGCCGGTAGGTGAACTCAGCGTGCCTTATCCCCTTTCAGGCATTGACGAGGCCCGCGACGTTTCCGCATGGAGAGGAAACGAACTGCAGCGTGAAGCTCTCAAGAAGCTATATGACATTGCAGAACGTGTAAATCTTACGCGCGACCGCCGTCTCCTTCTTGACTGGAATCGCCTGCAGAATTCCGACCATTTCTATTATATGTGCACGAAGAATCTCGCAGACGGTGCTTCTCACGCATCTTTCAGCCCATACGATTCTCCATTTTCTGCCTTCACAAACTATATGAATGTTCTGGCCGACTTCCTCGTCAGAGTCAAAGAACAATTCCCCGCGAAGATCGAGAACGAAGAGCTCAACTCGTTGCTTCTCACTATCCGTAATCAGGAGGATGAAATCAACGAATTGAAGAAAGAAGTAAAATCTTTACGTTCCGGTGAAGAAGAGGATGACAAAGAAACTGTAGCAGCTGAAAGCAAACCGGCAAAGAAGGCCTCTACAAAGAAAGCCACAGCAAAGAAAACAACCCCAAAGGGTAAGAAATAACCTTATATAATATTATTACTGTCCGCTAAACCATAAAATGCCG